>CAZCDO010000089.1:0-14990 GCA_964497135.1 uncultured Verrucomicrobiota bacterium | reverse complement strand
CGATGACTTGTCTTGTTCTGCAAGAACCGTCTTGTCGGGACGCTCAACCCCGACATCATCAAACACTTCCATGCTGACGATGCTGCCAGGAGGTGAGGTGAGAAGTCGATAAAAGACACGGTCATACTGCAGCGAATAGCCCAGTGCCTGTCCCGCTGCCGCTGTCTTGGAGATAGGGTCTGTGGATGGTTCAGTCATCCGTTTAGGTCTTTCACTATCTTGCTGTTGTCCATATGAGTGTCGCCCGCGCCCACGTACTTGAAACCAATGGCTAGGGAACTCGGGGCGAGCGCTTGACAATTGACATTTGCGGTGTTCATCGCGGCCTCGCGGACAGCAATGCTGCGAGGCACTTCGAAATGGGCGAGCGGCCCTCGGAACTGGGGCTCAGAGTCACGTCTACACATTTCACATTCATGCCTTTGCCATTTCCCATCACCATTTCGCCCCTTTTCACACTGGACGTACCATACACCCGGACGCCGCCTTTGTTCAATACATAGTCGCGATTCAAGGGGCTTCTTCATTTCGTGTGTTTGACGGGTTTCGTGGGCGCCCTTTCCTCATCCCTTCGCAGCGCCCTTGTCCGCCGGCTTGCCGTAGGGCACCTTGCCTTCGGCCACGGCTGGAATGGGCAACGCAGGTTTGGGACCTCGCCGCACAAGCCGGGCAGTGTACTTCAGTTCCACCTGGCGCAAGTGCGCTGCATATTTCACGGGATCGTTGTCGCAGGCGGCTTCGATCGCCTTGCGCACCTTCCGCACTTCTGCGACTATGGGGTCGTTGACCATGGGTCCTCCACCAGTTCCTCCGGCGTGCAGATCAGCGGGGTCCGGATCCCCCTGGCCGCGTTCAGTTCCTGCACGGTGAGAATGACATCTCCATTCACGATGTGTTTCATATTCCAAGACACAAGATAATCCATGCCGTGCCAACTTGCCAGTGCCAAGTGGTAGCAGTCGGCCAAGGCTTTGTCAGGGATCGGCAGCTTTTCCGAGTACTCAGCCTTCAAGTCCTCCACCGCCGCAAGCATCTCAAGCAACTTCATATCGGCAACGATACTCCTTCGTCTCTCCGCCGCATCCGGGTTGCCCTGGGTGACTTCATCAAGAACCACAGCAGAGATGTAAAGGTCGAACCGCCCTTGCGCCTTCTCCCACCATTCCCGTGTCACCTGCTGATGTGCGGCCACGATAAGATCCCGACTTGGCTTCGCAGTCAGGTAACTTATGACCGTAGTTTCTACGTAGACTGATCTTACGGTTGAATATATTGCTCCCACGTCAAAATCCCCTTTTATTCCCCTGTTTCACATCGCCGGAACCATACACCCAGATGCCGCCTCTGATCAATCCTCTGTTTCAAATCCGCCTCTTCGTCTGAGAGCGGTACACGCCACGCCGCTCCCGAACCTGAAACCCGATTGGGCGTCGCGGGCTGACCGGCGGCGCCATCAGTTGTCGGATCGCATCAAACAGATTGTGGATATTCTGGCCCCGCTTTAAGGTGCCAAATTGGAACCTTAAAGCCGACGCCTCGTCAGTCGTGAGTTGGAACAGAATAACCGAACACTTCGTCGCATGTCTTAGTCGCCAGCCTTAGTCGGCTACACTTAGTCCAACGGCTAAGTCGTTGATTGACAGGCTATGTTCAACCGGAATCAGCGTTAATCGGCGAGGTTTCGGAATTTCAGATAAACGGATTGAAAACCACCACGCCGCCGTAAAATTGCCCGGCGTTAAGGTCCTCGGAGAGGATGCGCTCACAACCCCGGCTCTCCGCCGCCGCCACAATGGCGGCATCCCAGAAACTGATCCCGTAAAGACCATGGAGCTCGACCGCCCGCCTGACGAGTACCGGCGTTTGCGGCACCACCTGCAGGCGCTCCAGCAGTGCCAGTTGACGCAAAACGACATCCTGCCGCTGGCCCAGTTTGCCGAGGGCCACATTTGCGTATTCCTGAAGTACTTGTGTGGAGATGACGCCGTTACCCGAGCGAATCGCTTCCCCGATCAGGTCGAGCGCAAACTTCTGTTTGGCGGTATCCCGTCCATCGTTGGCATACACCACCACATTCGAGTCAATGAAATCGAGGCTCATACTCACCTCCGGGTCCGTTGCGCCTCATCACGGTTGAAACGGAAACCCTCTGGCGAATGGCCGGCATACTCGGTGGCGTTGCGAATAAACTCGTCCGCCACCCGCTCCCGGTCCTCCCGCGCCGTCAGGCTCTGCAGAAAGTCGCGCACCAACCGATTTACGGACGTACCGTGCTGCCGTGCGTATTCGCGCGTCCGCTCAACCGTCCCGGCATCTGCGGCAAGTGTAATATTCATCTCTTATTCTCTCCTTTTCTATTCGTAATTATACACGTATGTGCTAACTGTGTCAATAATCACACATTGATCACAGTTTTGCATAAAATGAGTGGCCCGGCGGACAGCGACACGCTGTCCCTCCCTTTCGGATGGCCTGTACAGCCGGGCCTTTCTGCACGGCTGCCTTTGCGGAAGGATCAGTGCGACGGAGCGCCCCTCCCACATAAACTGACGGAACAGAGATTCTCCACTGAAGGATTCTAACCGGTGTGGTAAAAATCAGAGCGCCCTAAGGCGTTTCTTCGCCCTAATTACAATTGCCTTCTTGCTTTGCCTTCATTGCCTTGATAAAGTGCCTGCATGAAAGAATCAAAGCCAACCCAATACACCATTCGAAAGGTTCCCCCGGACGTTGACCGCACCCTTCGCGAACGAGCCCATCAGTTCGGTCTCAGTCTTAATGAGGCCGCGTTGAATGCTCTCCAGACGGGGAGCGGTTTGGCGCCAGATGCTCTTCGCTTTCACGATCTGGACGCGCTGGCCGGCACTTGGATTTCTGATCCCGCCTTCGATAAGGCGATCCTTTCCTTTGAAACCATTGATCCGGATCTCTGGAAGTGAATATCCTCCTCGATACCAACCGCTACCGGGATTTCTGTGAAGGTCATCCGGATGCACTGGATACCATCCAACGCGCGCATTCACTTGCCTTGCCGTTTGTGACCCTGGCCGAATTACGCGCTGGATTCCTGTGCGGTACCATCGCCCGCCGTAACGAGCAAACCCTCACCCGATTCCTCAACTCATCGCGGGTTCGGCTCCTCTTCCCGGACGAAAACACAACCCACCACTTTGCGCGGATTTTCGCCCAACTCCGCCTCCAGGGTACCCCCATCCCGCTTCACGATATCTGGATCGCCGCGCTGGCACTTCAACACGATCTGATCCTCTATACCCGTGACGCTCACTTCGACACTCTACCCCAACTCGCCCGGTGTTGATCCTTGGAACCATTGGGTAAAAAAATCCCCGGCCCGACGGACAGCGACACGCTGTCCCTCCCTTTCGGATGACCTGTACAGCCGGGCATTTCTGCACGGCTGCCGCTTCGGAAAGATCGGTGCGACGGAGCGCCCCTCCCACATAAACTGACGGAAAAGAGATTCACCCAATGATAGCCAAAGCGGAATGCAATTCGGTCACCTTCTCCGCCAGGCGTCCCTCGCGCGCTGCTTCAACCAACGCGCTGCCCACCACCACCGCCGAGGCCATTTGCGCATACCCCGCCGCCTGGCGCCCTTCGCGTATGCCAAACCCCGCCGCGATCGGTAGTTGAGTTACAGCCTGCAGCGCCGCCAAATGATCCCGCGCCTCGTCCGTCGCCTGTGATTGCCCCCCGGTCACCCCCCGAACCAAAATGTAATAAACAAAGCCCGCCGCACCTTTCAGAATCTTCTTCGCCCGCGCGGCCGAAGTTGTCGGCGCGATCAGGGGAATTAAACACAACCCCTCCGCTTTCAAGGCGCGCCGCAGTTCGCCGGATTCCTCCCAGGGAATATCCACCACCAGGAACCCATCCACCCCGGCTGCCGAGGCATCCCGCGCCAGATTTTCAAAACCATGCCGGTAAAAGGGATTGGCGTAGCCAAAAAGAATAATCGGCTTCTCCGGAAATTCGCGTCGTAAATCACCCGCCAACTCGATCGCTTTCCGCAAGGTCATCCCCGCCGCCAGGGCCCGTTGGGAAGCCGTCTGGATCACCGGTCCGTCGGCCGTCGGATCGGAGAAGGGCACGCCTAATTCCAGAATATCCACCCCGTTCTTCAAGGCGGTACGGCAATCGGCCCGTGACGTCTCCAGATCCGGATCTCCCGCCGTTAAATATCCCACCAATCCAGCGCGGCCTTCCCGCTTCAGCCGGGCAAATGTTCGTTCTATTCGATTCATGGTCATCCTCCTGTTTTTATTTTCGGGTCGCCGCGACTCGAAAATAAAAATCCATTCCGCTCATAGAGCGGGGCTACACCTAAATTTCGTTGTAGCAGCGCTCTATGAGCGCCGTTCTTCCACCCGGCTCGCTCGGAGAGCTCGCCCTACCCTGCGCGCTCAGTCTTTTCTCCGGTAGGGCGACGTCTCCGACGGAGCCGGCTCGCGAGACGCTCGCCCTCCAATCATCAACCAACAACTTTCCCCCGTCTCCATCCCCATCCCACCCAAACGCGCCTCACGCGGCGCTACTACAAACCGGAGAATCACGGCGTTTGTAGTAGGCGCGTATGAGCGCCGTTCTTCCACCCGGCTCGCTCGGAGAGCTCGCCCTACCCTGCGCGCTCAGTCTTTTCTCAGGTAGGGCGACGTCTCCGACGGAACCGGCTCGCTCCGCCACGCTCTATGCCCTCTGCTCTCTCCTCAACGCCAACACCGTATCCAGATCCTTGTCGCCCCGTCCCGACACATTGACCACCAAAATCGCATCCCGTCCCAAAAGAACGGCCTGCTTGCGCGCCTCCGCCAAAGCGTGGCTCGATTCCAACGCGGGGATAATCCCCTCCAACCGCGTCAAATCATCGAACGCTTGCAACGCTTCTTCATCCGTGATGTTGACGTATTCGACCCGTCCACTCCGCGCCCACGCCGCATGTTCCGGCCCGACTCCGGGATAATCCAGTCCGGCACTGATCGAATGGGCGTTGTGGATTTGTCCCTCCGCATCCTGCAGCACAAAAGAGCGGCTGCCATGCAGAATTCCAACCTGCCCCCCTCCGATGCTGGCGGCATGCTTGCCGGTCGACACGCCGAACCCGCCCGCCTCCACCCCCATCAAACGGACCGATTTATGCCGGGCCAGGGGCGCAAACACCCCCGCCGCATTGCTCCCGCCCCCGATGCAGGCAATCACCAAATCCGGTAAACGCCCGATTTGTGCCCGGGCCTGCCGGATCAATTCCCGCCCGATCACGCTTTGAAATTCACGGACCATCAGCGGATAGGGATGGGGCCCGGCCACGGTGCCAATGACATAAAACGTCGTATCCACCGCCGCCACCCACGCCCGCAACGCCTCGCTCATCGCGTCCTTCAAGGTCCGGGTTCCGGATGAGACGGGGCACAACTGCGCTCCGAGCAGTTCCATGCGCCGGACATTGGGCGCCTGTCGCACCATATCTTCTTCGCCCATGTAGACCGAACACTCCATACCGAAGAGCGCCGCCACGGTCGCTGTCGCCACCCCATGCTGGCCCGCGCCGGTTTCGGCCATCAACCGCTTGAGCCCCATGCGCCGGGCGAGCAACGCCTGGCCCAACGTGTTGTTGATCTTGTGGGCGCCGGTATGGTTGAGATCCTCACGCTTCAAATAAATTTTCGCGCCGCCATACGCCTCGGTGAGGCGTTTGGCAAAATAGAGCGGCGAAGGGCGCCCCACATAATCCCGGAGCAGATTCCGGAACTCGGCCTGAAAGGCGGGATCCCGCCGCACCCCGGCATACGCCGTCTCCAGCCGCAACAAAGCCGGCATCAGCGTTTCGGCCACAAACCGTCCGCCGAACTCGCCAAAATAACCCATTCGATCGGGTCCTATTTTCATTCTTTAATCCTCTCTCCAGGCCGCGCGCGCAGCCTTGATGAATGCCCGAATTTTACCGGCATCCTTGCAACCCGGACGGCTTTCCACGCCGCCGGATACATCCACTCCGGCGGGACGCACCCGCCGGATCGCCTCGGCCACCGTCTCGGCCGTCAAGCCGCCCGCCAACAGACAGGGCCGTTTTTTAGCCAGGTCGGCCGCCGCGGTCCAATCCGCCGTCTGTCCCGTTCCTCCATACACCCCCGGAACGGCGGCATCCACCAGCCAACGCTCTGCCGGCCAATTCGCAGGGTCCGGTTTCCATACACCGCCTTCCCATCGAACCGCTCGCCAGATTCTAAACGGCCGTCCGTCAAGGCGGACTGCGCCCGCCGCCCCTTGGGAGGGCGCGCATGCTGCGCGCCGCGGACGGCAACATGCCGTCCCTCCCAAAGAGGCAACGCCTTGAAGGAACGATCTATAATCGTCTGGAGTTTCATCCCCATGCAGTTGCGCCGCGTAAAGACCGCATTCCGCCACAATCCGCTCGATCGTCGCCGGGGCTTCATTGACAAATACCCCCACCCCTCGAACCCCGGCCGGCAACGCCGCCAAAATGCCTTGCACCACCGAAGGGGTCACCGCGCGTTTCGACCCGGCATATAAGACGAACCCCAGATAATCGGCACCGGCGTCGACCGCAACCGCCGCGTCCTCGATCCGGGTCAATCCGCAGATTTTGATTTCGTGCCGTTCCCCGGCATATCTCTTTACATGGTCGGTCATCATCAATTTCCCAACAAGGCCGCTTCCCGTTTTCGCTCCGAGATTGGTAGGGCGAGATCTCCGAGCGAGCCGGGGACCCGACCCGACGGCTCCCCCGGAGGTGTCGCCCTACCTTGAGTTGCGGTCGAAACCCGCCCTACCGAACAACGCGCCTCACGCGGCGCTACTACGAACGGGAGTCTTCTCTGCTTGTAGTAGGCGCGCAAGAGCGCCGTTCTTCCGGTTCCGCTTCAGGATTCAGCGCTTTTCCGTCTCCTGCAGCAGGCGGCGCAACGCCGCACCTGGATCGCCTCCCCCCAACAACGATTCACCGATCAGGAAACCGCGATACCCGCGCCCCATCAAATCCCGGATTTCCGCCGCCGTCCGGATGCCACTCTCCGCCACGGCCAGCCGGTCGGCCGGGATTCGCGCGGCCAAATTGCGCGCAACCGCCAGATCCGTCTTCAGGGTTTTCAAATCCCGACTGTTGACTCCGATCAGAGCGCCCTCCAACGCCAGGCTTCGATCGACTTCCTCCGGGGTATGCGCTTCGCACAACACTTCCAACCCATAGTCCTTGGCCCGGCCGGCCATCTCACGCATCTCCGCATCGTTCAGCAGGGCCGCGATCAGCAAAATGAGATCCGCCCCCCAAACCGCGGCGAACGCAACCTGCAGGGGATCGACCATGAAATCCTTGCACAACAGCGGAACCGATACCGCCTCACGCACCACGGCCAGATCTTCACCGCGTCCCAAAAAATGGCGGGGCTCGGTCAACACTGAAATCGCCTGCGCCCCGGCCGCCTCATATCCGCGCGCATTCGCGGCGGGATCGTAGTTCGGACACAGCACTCCCGCCGATGGACTCGCCTTTTTGGTTTCCGCAATAACCACCGGAATTCCGGTCGGCGTCTCTTTTAATCGATTCACCAGACTGCGCGGCTGACGCGCCCGGGCCCGCCGGTCCAGCGCCACCCGATCCACCCGGCCGGCGAAGGCCTGAAAATCCGCCCGCCGTTCCGCCGCAATTTGTTCGAGGATATTCATGAGAAGAAGAGGCGTTGCATTTGTTGGAGGGCGACGGGCCCCCGTCGCCGCAACACCATGGTTTTACGGCGGCCGGGGCCGTCCGCCCTCCATTTTCTTTTTTTCGTCGATTTCATCCTTCTCCCCGCTACCCCTGCCGGCTCAACGCCACCAGCCGGTCCAGCGCTTTTTGCGCGTGCCCGCTGTCGATCGACTGCCGGGCCAATTCCAGCCCCCCCTCGATGTCTGACGCCCGCCCGCCCGCCGCGATCCCCGCCGCCGCGTTGATGCAAACGATGTCCCGACAGGCCCCCTTCTCCCCGGCCAAGACTCGGCGCGTGATCCCGGCATTAACCTCCGGCGTCCCCCCGCGTAGATCGGCGGCCTCTGCATATTGACCAAAATATCGCTGAGGATCAAGATTGTAGGTCGTCACCCGCCCCTCCCGCAATTCGCAAATCCGGCTCGGGCCGGTGACGGTGATCTCATCCAATCCATCGCTTCCATGAACGACAAACGCCCGTTGACTGCCCAGCAGGCGCAACACCTCGGCCAGACATTCGGTCAGTTCCGGCGCAAACACGCCCAGCACCTGGCCTCGCGCCCCGGCCGGATTGGTCAACGGTCCGAGTAGATTGAAGATCGTGCGCACCCCCAATTCGCGCCGCACGCCCATGGCGTGTTTCATCGCGGGATGAAGTTTCGGCGCATACAGAAATCCGATCCCCGCCTCCCGGATACACGATTCCATCACGTCCGGCGTAACTTCGATGTTGACCCCCAAGGCCGTGAGAACATCGGCCGACCCGCACTGACTGGAAATCGCGCGATTCCCGTGCTTGGCCACCGGCACCCCCGCCCCGGCAACGACAAAGGCCGCGGTGGTCGAAATATTGAAGGTGCCCGACCCATCCCCGCCGGTTCCACAGGTGTCCACCACCCGCAGTCCCCCCGCGTCGATAAACACCGCGTGCCGGCGCATGGAGGAAGCCGCCCCGGCGATTTCCTCGATCGTTTCGCCTTTCGCGCGCAGGGCAACCAGCAGGCCCGCCACTTGCGCCGGAGGCACGGTTCCCCCCATGATGGCGTCAAATAATTCCCCCGCCTCGGCCTGCGCCAGGTTTCCCCCCTCGATCAACCGTTGCAACAAGGCTTTCATATCACACCTCCCGCGCGGCCGGTCGGGCCGCTACGATATCCAGAAAATTGCGCAATAACCGTTTGCCGCCGGGGGTCAGCACCGATTCCGGATGGAACTGCACCCCGAACGTCAAATGGGTGGCATGCCGCATGCCCATGATTTCGTCGTCCTCGCTGAAGGCATCCGGCGCCAATTCCGGCGGCAGCGTCTCCGGCAACACGGCCAACGAATGGTAGCGTCCCGCGGGAAATGGATTCTTCAGCCCGGCATACAACGCCGACCCGTCATGCCGGACCGCCGAAACTTTGCCATGCATAATCCGGCGGGCATTGCTCACCGTCGCCCCGAAGGCCACGCCGATGGACTGGTGCCCCAGGCAGACCCCCAGCACCGGAATTCGCCCGGAAAACCGGCGGATGGCCGCCACCGAAATGCCCGCCTCTTTCGGCGTGCAGGGTCCCGGCGAAATAATCAACGCCTCGGGCGCCAATGTTTCCACCTCCTCAACGGTGATCGCGTCGTTGCGAAAGACTTTGATCTCCGCCCCCAACCCGCCCAACATCTGCACCAGGTTGTAGGTGAACGAATCGTAATTATCGATCAGAACGATCATAAGTCGCGTTCCTCCAAATTCAAGCCCGAAGCGGCCAACGCCACCGCTTTCTGCATCCCCCGCGCTTTGTGACAGGTTTCGGCATACTCCCGGTCGGGATCGGAATCGTACACGATTCCGGCGCCGGCCTGAACCGCAATCTGATCCGGACCGATTTCCAAGGTGCGAATCGTGATGGCCAGGTCCATGTTGCCGTCATAACTGATATAGCCCACCGCTCCGCCATACACCCCCCGGGGCGCCGGCTCCAATTCGCGAATAATCTCCATGGCGCGGATCTTCGGCGCGCCCGACAGGGTTCCAGCCGGAAACGTTGCGGCGATCACATCGTAGGCGTCCAACCCCTTGCGCAGGATTCCCTGCACATGCGAAACGAGATGCATCACGTGACTGTAGCGTTCGACCACCATGTAATCGGTGACCTGGACACTGCCCGTCTCGGATATCCGGCCCAGGTCGTTGCGCCCAAGATCCACCAACATGACATGCTCCGCCCGTTCCTTTTCGTCGGCCAGCAACTCGTCGGCCAATTCCCGGTCCCGCTGTTCGGTCGTCCCGCGCGGCCGCGTGCCGGCGATCGGTCGCAACTCGACCCGGTTGCCCGTCAGCCGCACCATCACCTCGGGCGAAGAGCCCGCCAGGGTGCGCCCCCCGATGCGCAGAAAGAAAGTGTAGGGCGAGGGATTCAGAAACCGCAGGGCGCGATAGACCGTCACCGGATCCAGCGACGTGCGGGCGCGGAATCGCTGACTGAGCACGACCTGGATGATGTCCCCGGCATGGATGTATTCCCGGGCTTTGGAGACCATGGCGCGGAATTCGTCCGCCGTCATGTTGGAGACGAATTCCACGGGAGCGGCAGGCTGGGGCACATCCGGCGGGGGCGGCTCCCGTAATACGCGTTCGATCGCCTCGATTTCCGCCAGGGCTTGTTCATAGGCCCGCAGGGGATTCGCAAATTCGCGGGGCCGCGTCGAAATCACGATCGTCAGCGTGTGCCGGATATTGTCGAAAACGATGACCCGGTCTGCCTGGACAAACGCGCTGAGCGGAACGGCATCGGCCTCGGCCGGCTTGGGCATGGGCAGGCGCTCGAACTCGCCGACCGCCTCATAGCCGATGAAGCCGACAGCGCCGCCGACAAAACGGGGCAGGCCGGGGAGGACGGCGACGCGCCGGTCGCGATAGATTTTGCGCAGGGTTTCGAGGGTGCCAGTGGGACCCCGGGCATGTCCGGCCTCGAACCAGGGCGCGGGATCGACGCCGATGAAGGAATAGCGGCCCCACTTTTCGCCCCCCTCCATACTTTCGAGGAGGAAGACATTGGGACGGTGGGCGAAACGGGCCAGCACGGACACGGGGGTTTCCCGGTCGGCGAGCCGTTCGCGGGCAACGGGAATGACATCGTATTCCGCCGCCAACTTTTGGTAAGACTCAAAGTTCGGTTGCATGATGTTTCTACTTATAGAAACATCGGGCGGCAAAGTCAAGCGCCGATTTGAAGGGGAAACCAGAGGATTGTTTTCTCCGGAAGGATCCGGGGTGCCCTCATACGTGTTAAGTTAAGACTAGATTCCGCCCGCGTTCTATTGAATCCAAGAGGAGGAGGGATAGGTGCCTCTAAAACAGCGGCGGACGGGACATTTCGCGGCCCTGCGTGAAATGGCACGGCCGATCTTGACTCTGCGAACATGAGTCTGAACCCTGAGGAACTCTGCGAGAGCTTCCCCGCCTCTCGAGTGCCGAAGGAGCCGGAGATATTGCACGCAGAGTTGCGCCAAGTTCAGATAGAGTTAAGACCCGAGTGAAGCCAGGGCCGTGCGCTCCCGCCGCGGCGGCGGAATCACCCGTCCCGCGTTCTAATGAAGCCAAGTTAGCGCCATAATAAGAATGGCGACCGAAAAAGGGCGACGGCAAGCCCTTTTTGCGTTATTTTTATCTTAGATTAACAGCGATGAGGGCACCCCGACTCCAAATCCATTGATCCGGCGGTTCTGGAGTTTTGACTTCCACTCCTACCCATGATAGACATACTGCCTTATGCGGATCACGGATTATCACGCTAAATAATATGCTTACGAGCTGACCAAGCGATGGCCATGAAGTACGAGTACAAAAACGCATGATCTGTGTTTTCCAATCCGAAACCGCTAGAACACGGGAGGATCGTTTTCTCAGGTTTTTCCCTCCCCCCGGCGAGGGGGAGGGTAGGGTGAGGGGGATCTTTGGATTTCTGGGCCTCGTTTCGGAGGATCCCCCTCGCCCCGGGCCCTCCCCCTCGCCGGGGGGAGGGATGAGCGAAAAACCGCCGGCAATGATCCCCCCTTACATCTTCAAATTTCTGGCCGATTTGTTCCGCCATCCTTTTGCTGGCGGTGGAGTCTAAGAAGGAGTTCAATATGATTAAAACGGTCGAATGGATTTCCGAACAACCCGGCGCCCCGGTCCCAGGGCATCCCCGCATCATTGATCAAACCCTTCTTCCCGGCGAAATCCGGTACCTCGACCTTCATTCGCCGGAGGAAACCTGGACCGCCATCAAAACTCTCCAGGTCCGCGGCGCTCCTGCCATCGGCGTCGCCGCCGCCATGGGACTCGCCGTTGCGGTCCTCGAACTCGACTGCACCGATACACCACGGCTCATGGCCGAACTCAATCGGATCGCCGATTATCTGGCCGGTTCCCGACCGACCGCCGTCAATCTCTTCTGGGCGCTCGATCGCCTCCGCAGCGTGGCCCGCGCTTCTGCCCAACTCCCGCCGACCGCCTTTAAACGCCGGCTCGTCGAGGAAGCCCTGGCCATCTACCGCGAGGATCTCGATATGTGCCGGGCCATCGGCCGGCACGCATTGACCCTCCTCGACGGGGTCGATACCGTCCTCACTCATTGCAACGCCGGCGGACTGGCCACCAGCCTTTACGGGACCGCCCTCGCCCCGATCTATCTCGCCCATGAACAGGGTCGGACCCTCCGCGTCTTCGCCGACGAAACCCGTCCGCTCCTTCAGGGCGCGCGTCTCACGGCTTGGGAATTGAATCAGGCCGGCATTCCCGTCACTCTCATCTGCGACAACATGGCCGCCCGGGTCATGTTCGAGGGCAAAATCCAAGCGGTCCTCGTTGGCGCCGACCGCATTGCCGCCAACGGCGATACCGCCAATAAAATCGGAACCTACGGCGTCGCCGTCTCCGCCCGCCATCATGGCATTCCCTTCTATGTGCTCGCGCCCACGTCCACCGTCGATCTCAATCTCCCCGACGGTTCGGGCATTCCCATCGAGGAACGCGATTCGGAAGAAATCGCCTGCGGGTTTGGGCGGCGGACGGCACCCGAGGGCATTTCCTTCTACAACCCCGCGTTCGATGTCACGCCGGCCGCCCTGATCACCGCCATCATCTGCGAAAAGGGAGTTGCGCGGGGCGATTTCCGGGCTGACCTTGCCCGTTGGGCAACGAAAAGTTGAGGAGCTTCGGAATTATCAGGGTAGGGCGAGCTCTCCGAGCGAGCCGTCTTTTCCCAGACTCTTCCGCTCTCCCATCCCGGCTCGCTCGGAGAGCTCGCCCTACCCTTATTCGATGTGATGGTGCCAATAACAAAGGCTGATCTTCCCCTCATGCCCCCGAAACATTTGGTCTTGCAGGTCCCCGACGAGGACGCCGGAATGCGGCTGGTCACCTGGCTCATCCGTCGTGTCCGCACCTTGTCCCGCACTCAAATCCAGCGCCTGATTCATGAGCGGCAAATTATAATCAGAGGCCACGCCGCCCGGGACGATCGACCGATCCGCTCGGGCGACCTGATCGAGCTGGATTTGCCGCCGCCCCATTCCACGCTCCTCCAACCCCAATCGATCCCCCTCGATATTTTACATGAAGACGCCGACATCCTCATCGTCAACAAGCCTCCAGGCCTCCTTATGCATCCGGCGACGGGCCACCCGGATGGAACCCTCGCCAACGCCCTGATTCAGCTTTGCCCGGATTTGATCATCAATAATGAAATCAGGCCCGGCCTTGTTCATCGGTTAGACCGGGATACGAGCGGCGTGTTGGTGGTCGCCAAAAACGCCAGGGCCCTGACCATTCTGGCCCGACAGTTTAAGCGGCGGACGGTCACCAAGGAATACCGGGCTTTGGTGATTGGCCGGCCCGATCCGCCGGAGGGGTTGATCGACGTTCCGATCGGACCCGATCCCGCCAATTCGCATCGGATGTCGGCCGCCCCGCCCACCGGTGGAAAATCCGCCCTGACTCATTACTCCACCCTCCAAACCAACGGGAACCAATCGCTTCTGCGGATTATTCCGGAAACGGGACGTCGTCATCAAATCCGAGTCCACCTGGCCTATCGCGGGCATCCGGTGGTGGGCGACCGGGATTATGGCGGAACCGTGGGATTCGAGCCGATTCCCGCCCGGCAGATGCTGCACGCCTACCGGATCCGGTTCCGACACCCGGCCTCAAACACTTTGTGCGAATTCACGGCGCCTTTGCCGGCGGATTTTATATTTTCGTCATATGCATGACGAAAATATAAATCAGCCGCCCGGTCAACTCCAGGCTGTTGGCGCTCAACTTGTCCATTGTATCCTGCGTCGTGTGCCAGTAATCGTTCAAGTCCGGCTCCGACCCATATTGAAAATCGATCAGATCGATCGCCGGGAAACCGGCCTCTAAAAACGGCACATGATCGTCCAGTATGCCGCCCTCGGCCAGACGGACCCGGTGCCGTACCCCTTGCGCCTCCGCCGCCGCGAAAATCGCCCTCATCAATTCCGGGGAGCTGTTGCGTGGCAAGGTCAGCGTCAAATCGCGATCTCCCACCATGTCCGCAATCACAACCGCCCGGACCGGCGTCCGCGTCGCATTCGCCCGCAGTTGCGCCGCCAGCCTACGACTGCCGTGCAGTCCATCTTTCGGTCCATACTCGACCTGGCACTCTTCGCCGTCGAAAAAGGCCAGCAAAAGGGTGGGTCTTTGATCTTTGGGAATTGCCTTCAGCACCCGCGCCAACTCAATCAACACTCCGACGCCCGAACCGGAATCGTTGGCGCCGACAAAACCTTCGATCCCGGTTTTGGTGTCATAGTGGGCGCCCAAAACAATCAGGTCCGGCGTCGCACCGGGCAAGGTCGCCAACACATTCCGAAAAACCAAGGGACCGAGTGGTGTATCATTGGTAAAGGCATCGATCCGGGCCGTCCAGCCCAAGCCGGTCAGGCGTTCCTGGATCCAGCGAGCACCTCGTTCCGTTTCGTCGGTCCCAGCCCTTTTGGGTCCCAATTCAACAAACGCCTGGACTTCGTTCAGCGCCCGACTGCCATCGAAGGCCTTGGATTCAATAACCGGATTCGGCGACGATAAAGCGGAAGGGGAAATCGAAGGCGTTGAGTCGGGCTTACATCCGGTCGACAAGACCGCCCAACTCAATGCGGCCAGAGCTGTCCGGAATAGGTTGGAATAAACCGTTGATCGCTCTTTCATGGGAGTCGGCTTTTCGCTCCTCCCTCCCCCCGGCGCGGGGGAGGGACCGGGGTGAGGGGGGATCCGATGGTA
>CAZCDO010000088.1:0-15169 GCA_964497135.1 uncultured Verrucomicrobiota bacterium | reverse complement strand
GTCGGCTGGAAATATCCGAATGTCCGGCCAAAACATATGCGGGGGCCCGGTCGATACCGATGTTCACCCCCGAAAAAGTGAATGCTCCGGAGAGTGTTGAACACTTGCGCGGGCTGAAGCCGGATCTGATCGTGGTGGTGGCGTATGGTCAGATTTTGCGCCCGGCCTTGTTGACCCTGGCGCCACACGGATGTGTGAATGTGCATGCGTCGTTGTTGCCGAAGTATCGGGGGGCGGCGCCGATTGCCTGGGCCATTGCCCGGGGCGAAGAAAAAACCGGCGTGACCACCATGTTTTTAAACGAACGCATGGATGCCGGCGATCTCATCGATCAGGAGGAGGTCGCGATCGAGCCAACCGATACCGCCGGTATTTTACAGGAGCGTCTGGCGGTGATCGGTGGACGGTTATTGGTGAAAACCATCGCCTCCATTGCCGCGGGGACCGCGGTTCGCAAGCCCCAGGACGTGTCCCGCGTGACCTGGGCGCCTAAATTGACCAAGGCCGATGGACGGATTGATTGGAATTTGACGGCTCGTGAAATTTGCAACCGGATCCGAGCCTTTGATCCTTGGCCCGGGGGGTATTGCGAATTACCCGCCGACAGTGGAAACTTCGTGAAAATTGAGCGGGCGGAGCCGGTGGATTTGGGCGACGAAGCAATCCCTGGCCTGATTTGTGCGGGGCGGTCGGGTTTGGTGATTCAGGCGGGGAAGGGGGGGGTGCTTTGCCGGATGGTGCGGCCACAAGGCGGTAAGTCCATGGACGGGGCGGCATTCTTGCGCGGCCACCCGGCAAACGAAGGAGATCGCGCCGGATGAAGAAACCCTCTTTGGATTCAGATCTTCAAACCGTTCACGTGGAGTTGGGGGACCGATCCTATCCTATTCGGATTGGCGTCGGCCTGTCATTGGTGGATACCCTGCGACCCTTGGCGGCCACGTCCGCTCTGCTGGTGACTGATTCACAGGTTGACCCCTTACATGCGGCGCCCCTTGTCCGGGCACTGGAATCGGTCGATATCCGGGTCGTCAAGGCGGTGGTTCCGGCCGGAGAATCGTCCAAAAATCTGGTCCAGGCGGGCGAGTTGCTCTCACGGGCCGCGGCGGCGCGCCTGGACCGTCAAACGCTGGTCGTAGCGCTCGGGGGCGGGATGGTGGGTGACCTGGCCGGATTGGTGTCTGCGCTCTATTTGAGGGGTGTCCGCCTGGTCCAGGTTCCGACGACCTTGCTGGCGATGGTGGACAGTTCGGTCGGCGGTAAAACCGCGGTCAATTTGCCGGAGGGGAAGAATCTGGTCGGTATCTTTCATCAGCCGTCGGCCGTTCACATTGATCCTGGTTTTTTAGGCACGCTCCCTCCGCGGGAGTATGCCTCTGGTTTGGCGGAGATCGTCAAATATGGAGTGATCCGCGATGCCCGGTTGCTCGACCAAATGGAACGCGACCTTTCCGCGGTTCGCGCCGGAGATCAGGCGGAGATCATGCAGTTGGTCCGGCGCTCCTGTGAAATCAAAGCCGAGGTGGTCCGATCCGACGAACGGGAAACGGGACCGCGCGCGATTTTGAACTTCGGGCACACCCTGGCGCATGCGCTGGAGACGGTCGAGGGATATGGCCGGTATTTGCATGGCGAAGCCGTATCGATCGGAATGGTTTTTGCGTTGGAAGTATCCGTCCGGGCCTGCGGATTGAAACGGGAAGAGGCGGACCGGGTGATCCGGTTATTGAAAGCCCTCAACTTGCCGATTCGTCCTGCGGGTCCGCGGGGTCCCGGCGAATGGGAGCGGTTACGTGCGGTGATGGCGGGCGATAAAAAGAACCGGGATTGCCAGTTGCGACTGGTCCTTGCCGACCGTTTGGAAACGGTCCGCTATGGCTGTGAAGTGGCTGACGCTCTTTTGGAGGAGGTCTGGAATGTCTGCTGTCAATGATCTGATCGTCCGTGAATATTTTGAAGCGCAGGGATTTTGGGTCAGTCAACCATGCAAATATTCCAGCCAGGGGCGGGCCAAACGCCTGGAGGAAGAGATCGACTTCCTGGTATTTAATCCCCATAACGCCGTTTCGACGATTTTCGAACATATGATCTGGACCGGCGCCGATTTGCGGGGTGTGCGCGGGGCGGTGGTGGCGGTCCGGGGTTGGCATAGCGAGCGGTTTTCGATGGCAACCTTCGCCAATATGCCGGAATTGCTTCGATTTGCCGATGCGGATGTGGTGAAAAAGGCGACCGCTCGATTGGGCACCCCCGAGGTTGCTAAAATCCTGTGCCTGACCCAACTTCCGGCGTCCGGCGATTTAAAAGCGAAGACGCTCGAATTCTTGAAAGGCCGGGGGGTTGACGGCATTTTGTCGTTCCGACAGATGTTGGTGGAATTGCTGGCGGACGTCGAACAGAATCACAATTACGACAAATCGGATGTTCTGCAGATGTTACGAATTCTGAAGAGTTCCGGGCTGATCCGGGACAATCAGATGGAGCTATTCCCGTCTACCAAAGTCCGCCGAAAACGGTAAAAACGTGTGCCCAAGTGGCAAAACAGGGTAAAGCACCGGGTAACGAGTCAACTTGCCCACCCCCCAAAAAGCCGGGCAAAAATGCCCGGCTGTAACTGGCGAACCGATCGGCGATCCGTTTATTTTCCGAACCGGTTTTTGCCTTTGCCCTTTTGTCCCATCTTCGATAGTTTGCCATCCAATTGGGAAATGGTGGCCCCCTCGTTCAGTTCTTTGCGGACCTTTTGCATTTCCTGCTCGGTGGCGTCCCGGCCCGTGAATTTGCGGAAATGGTCGTTGATAACCAAGCCGGCTTCCGGACTAAAGGCGATCATTTTACGGACGAGTTCCGGGGATTTGCCTTCTTCGAGGGCGGTCCCATATAGTTTGTAGGCCTCCTCATTCGCCGGGCGGTCCAGAATATCGCGATAGAGTTGGTCGACCACCATCCGTGATCCGATTCGCTGTTTAATCCCATCGCCGCTATTCGCGAGTGAGGGGGTGTTCAAACCGATGCCTGCCAACACAACCACCACCGGGATCGCGAAACCCAATAACCGCTTGATCGCATTCATGACATAACTCCCTTTAAGTTAATTTAGACTACCATTTTGCGCTGAAGGGGTTCAATTCAAAAGTTCGTTGCGGGCGCAGACGTCTTTTGGGTGAAAATTCAACCGGGTTATGCGCGGGGGGGGGGCGGGGGATTCCTTTTGAAAAGGGCCAGGAATTTTTGGCCTTTTTCAAATGCAAGACGTTTGCCGACGGGGCCAGCCATCCAGAGGCCCAAGCCGAGCATGGCCCACGATAGGGCGTAACCGCCGAACCCGATGGCCTGTCCGAGGACTGGATGTTTTCGTGCGAATAAGGCGGTTCCCTCGGCCAGGCAGGCATACCCGAACGGGACGTTGACGATCAATAACAGGACCCCGATCCTGAAGCGGAAGGTACCGGGTTGCGGCGATTCAGAGGGGGGAATTGTCATAGGGTTGGACTTGCGGGATTGGGTCACATCAGGAGGATTGGGACCAGCGGGCAAAAAAGCCAGATGGGAGAGGCGCCGAATGGGGGTTAGCCGAGAGCAACATGGTGCCGTATTCCAATTTTCCGCCAAAGCGTTTGATCCAGGGAGCCATCAGGTTTTTCATGAGGACCGGGGAAAAGCCCAGGGTATGGCAGGTGAACAGAACAAAACGGGGTGGATCCGCGGCGAGACTCGGGAGTAGATTGAGGAATGGGACCAAGTGATTGTCCAGAATCCATTTTTCGCAGTTGGGTCCATTGCCATAACTGGGCGGATCGAAGATGAGTCCCTCATAGAATCGTTGGCGGCGGATTTCGCGGGCGGCGAATTTCTGGGCGTCGTCGGTAATCCAACGGATGGGGGCTGCTTCCAGGTGGCTGGCGCGGGCATTATCGCGGGCCCATTCGTTGATATCGGCGACCGCATCGACATGGCAGACGGTTGCTCCCGCTTGGGCGGCATGGAGCGACATGGCGCCGGTATAGGCAAAAAGATGGAGTATCCGGCAGGGGGGGGATTGAGATCGAATTTGGGATTCCACCCATTCCCAGTGGCAGGCGTGCTCCGGGAACAGTCCCACATGGCCAAACCCGGTGGGTTTGATCCTGAACTCCAAGCCCCGCCAGTGAATCGACCAGGAAGCGGGGAGGGGACGATTCATAAGCCAGCGGCCATTCCCGTCGCGTTGGCGTTCAAAAACCCCATCGGCCTTTTCCCAGAGCGCCGGATTTTCACGTTCCCAGATCGCCGCGGCTGCGGGGCGGGAAAGGATGTAGGTGCCCCAGCGTTCGAGGCGTTGTCCATCGCCGGCATCGAGGAACTCGTAATCGTCCGAGTTGGGTGCGGTCAATTCCATCATGTGAGTTGTCCGATCCGTTCAGCCGGAAACGCCGGTGATAACTTTGAACCGGGCATAGGCACGGTCCCAGGCCGCGGTATCGCGGGGTTGATAATCCGTGATCGGAAATGCGCGGCGGATGATCGGCTGGGCCTCTGTCAAGGAGTTGATCAGGCCCAGCCCCAAGGCCTGAACCATGATATTGCCCACAGCGGTGGCTTCTTCCGGTCCAGCGATGACCGGAAGGCCCAGGGCGTTGGCGGTGAACTGATTCAGGAGGATATTGCGACTGCCTCCGCCGACGATATGGATCTTGCGCGTGGTTTTTCCACAAGCCTTGCAGATTTGCTCGTTCACCCGCCGATATGTGAGGGCCAGACTTTCGTAGATGGAGCGCAGGTAGAGACCGCGATCACTGGGCTGGGGTTGGCCGGTCCGCCGGCAATACTCATCGATGGCAGTCTGCATGTTGGTGGGATTGTAGAAAGACGGGTCATCGGGATTGATGAAAATCTGGAAAGGCGGCGCCGTGTGGGTCAAGGCGTCCAATTCTTTCCAAGCGGTTTCCTCCCCGTCGGCATTGCGCCAGACCCGGCGCAATTCCTGGACCAGCCAGCCGCCCATGCAGTTTTTGAGGAGTCGGATATTGCCGATGCCGCCCTCATTGCTCAGGTTCATGGCCATGGCCGCCGGGGAGGTGACCGGCTCCGGGACGAGTTTCCCGACCAGCGACCAGGTGCCGGAACTGATGATCAGCGCTTCATCAGGGTTATCTACCGGGGCGGCGGCATAGGCGCTGGCCGTATCGTGCGAGCCCACCGCAATCAGGCGTGCCGGCTGAATTCCGGCTTCCTCGGCGATGGGCGCGTGCAATTGGCCGATGACCGTGCCGGGGGCGACGATTTCGGGCATGACCTCCGCGGGGATTTTGAGTTTTTTCAGGATTTCCGGGCTCCAGGTTCGCAGCCGGGCATCCATCAACTGGGTGACACTGGCCCAGGAGGAATCGATTTTGCACACCCCGCCGAGATAAAAATTGAAGAGGGCGGGAATGGGTAAAAAACGGGAATCCTTGCGCAGAAGGTCCTTGCGGTTAAGTACGAACCAATGGATCTGATTGCTGATGTTGAACGGTTGGAAATGAATGCCGGTCAACGCATAAATCTTCTTGGGGCTGATTCGTTTCTTGACCCGCTCGACCATGTGGTCCAGCCGGTGATCGCGATAGGCGTAGACCTTGCCGAGCAGGTCGCCGTCGGCGGTGATGAACTGCCCGTCGGACCCCCAGGTGTCGATACCGATGGCGTCCAATTCCGGCCCGATCTGCCGCCGGTAGGCATGAAGGCCGAGCAGGATGTTCTGGTAGAGGAAGGTATCGTCCCAATATCGCCGTTCGACCAATGCGCCGGTGCGGTCAGGGAGATGGAAGGGGATATTTTCATGGGCGAAGCGGTGGACTTCGCGCATGGAAAAAGAACCGTCTTCGAACAAGCCGGCGAAACATTTTCCGCCGGACGCCCCGAAATCGATCGCCAAAACGCGGGTGGTGGCCATGGTCGATCCTCCTGATTCAGACAGCGGCGCAGATTATTGCGCGGCTTGCTGCATCATTTTGATGCGGTGTTTGGGGCCTTCCAAGGCCATTAGATCGCTGATGTTTTGCGTGGAAAGAAACTGCGGTTTGC
Organism: uncultured Verrucomicrobiota bacterium; assembly: GCA_964497135.1. Classification (GTDB taxonomy): domain Bacteria; phylum Verrucomicrobiota; class Kiritimatiellia; order CAIKKV01; family CAIJXV01; genus CAIJXV01. Next base: position 9,124 of record CAZCDO010000088.1, on the reverse strand, counting down.
CGGCGATACAGGCGGCGACGAGGGAGATGGCGGCATCTTCGACCACCTGACAGCGGTAGAAGGCCTGTTTCATGACCGCACCCGTCGCGAGTACGCCGTGGTTGACCATGAAAATCGTGTCATGGTCCTTGGCGCAAGTGGACATGGCATCGGCCAACGCCTGGGTGGTGGGGGTGACATAGGGGACGGTCGCGGTCCGGCCGAGGTCATTGACAAACTCGGCGAACATCGCCTTGAGTTCGACGCCGGAACTGATGACGCCGGAGGCCCACGCCGAATGGGTGTGGAAAATGGCGTTGACATCCGGCCGGACCCGGTAGATATCCAGATGCATATTGACTTCCGAGGTGGGCTTGTTTTTGCCCCGCACCTGCGTGCCCGTGGACAGGTCCATGCCGCACAGATCGTCGGCGGTCATTTCATCCATGGCGAAACCGCTGGGTTTCATCCAGATGGTACTGCCATCCCGGGCACTGATGTTGCCGCCGGCGCCGGCGACGAGTCGGGCGCGGGCGATTTTGATACCATAATTGACGAGTTCTTCGCGGATTTCGGACATGATTGGACTCCTTGCGTGATGTGTTGGGGGTTAGGGCTTGATGATAACTTTCAGGGATCCGGAGGCGGGATTCGCCTGGACTTTAACCGCTTCGTCGAATTGGGCGAGCGGGAAGGTGTGGGTCACCAGTTTGCGACCGTCGATTTTCCCGGTGACCAGGAAATCGCGGGCCGTCAGGTATTCGGCGAGCGCGGAACTGTTGGCTCCGTGGAGGTTTAATTCCAGGTAGTGGATCAGGTTCAGGTCGGTTGGTTCGGTGGGGTCAGACTTGGGCATGCCGGCGAAAATCGAGAGATGCCCGGCGCGCTTGAGGAGCTTGATGCCGACGGTCACCAACTGTTTGACGGAAGCCGCGACGACCACGGCATCGACACCCCGCCCCCGGGTGGTGGTTTTGACCCATTCCTCGGGTTTGTGGTCGCGACTGCAGACGAAATCGTCGAAGGGCAGGCCGAGCTTTTGGAGGAGATTCAGGCGGTCGGTCGAGACATCCAGGATGGAGATGCGGCGGGCGCCCCGGGCACGAGCCACCAGGCCGTTGAGAACTCCGATGATCCCCCCTCCGAAAATCAGGACATGCTCGGCGGTTTCCATGGGAATGTATTTCATGCCGTTCACGCAACAACTCAAGGGTTCGATGAGGGTGCCGATTTCGGGCGAAAGATCCTGGGGAATCGGGATCAGGCAACCCTGGTCGACGGCCTTTTTTGGCATGATCATGTAGTCGGCAAAGCCGCCATTCCACTGGTAACCGATGGCCTTGAATCCCTTTTCACACAGGTTTTCGCGATGGATGGCACACATCGGACATTCGCCGCATCCGACCACCGTCTGAACGATGTAACGCTCGCCGGGTTTATATTGGGTGATTCCCGCGCCGACGGCGGCGACACAGCCGGTGATTTCGTGGCCGACGATGGGGACGTCGACATGTTTTTCCCCGGAGAGCACCCGCTGATCGGTTCCGCAGAGGGCGCACGCCTCGACTTTCAACAGCACATCGCCAGGCCCCGGGGTGGGGGTGGGTAAATCCTGAATGGCGATTACGCCGGGTTTAAGAATAACGGCTGCTTTCATGATGACGAGGACTCCGGTTTGGGGTTTAACGCATTTCCTGGCCGCCGGTCACATTAATGGCCTGGCCGGTCATGTAACTCGACAGGTCTGATGCGAGAAAGACCATGACATTACAGACATCCTCGTAAGTGCAGGGGCGCTTCATCGGGACCTGATCGATGTATTTCTGGCGGACTTCAGCCTCGGTGATGCCTTGGTTTTGGGCATATTGCTTGAACAAGCTGTCTTTCCAAAGGGGGGAATCGAGGAGGTTTCCAGGGCAGATGGCATTGACGCGTATTTTTTTCTGCGCCATTTCCAACGCCGCGCTTTGAACCAGACCGATGGCTCCGAATTTGGAGGCGGCATAGGCCGAATTTTTGAATGAGCCTTTTTTGCCCGACTTGGAATTGATCTGGATGTAACTCCCCGCTCCGGCCGCATCCATTACTTTCAAGGCATGCTTCATGCACAACATCTGGCCGACGAGATTGACCTCGATGACTTTTCGCCATTTGCTGACATCGAAATCGACGAGGGGGCCGGAAATCAGGATGCCGGCATTGGCGATAAAGACATCGATCCCGCCGAAAACAGACTCCGCCCGATCCACGATCGATTTGACGTCGGGTTCCTGGGTGACATCGCACCGGGAAGTGAGCAGGTTTTGGCCGGGATAGCGCGTCCCCAGTTCGGCGGCGGTTTCGGCGAGTTGGGTTTCCTGCAGGTCCCCGGCGAGAACCCGGCAACCTTCGGCCAGCAGACGATCAACCAAGGCTTTGCCCAGTCCCTGGGCCGCTCCGGTGATGACAGCGCGTTTATCTTTCAAAAGCATATCGTCAAGTCTCCTTTGCAATCGTGTCGGCGGAAAGAGATCAGACCGTCCAGCGGGTTTGCCGTACCGAATCCCGAATTCGGGAGAGAGCCGGAGCGGCGCCTCCGTCGCGCAAACGAGCCGCGATCTCGGAGGTCAGGGGAGGGAGCGCGCCAACCGCCGCAAAAAAACGGTTTCGGGCCGGACGATCGGCGCCGAATTCGGCGTCCGCCTGCGGGCTGGTATACGAAAAACCGGCATAGCGCAAGAGGATCGAGTGGCCAACCATGATCTGGGCACCCCGCGTGAAAATCTCGCGATAGGGTTTGAGTGCAGGTCCGGCGAGATCATCGACAAAGGGCAGCCCCTCGCGATTCATCTCCGTGCCAATATTGAGCGGTAGATCGCGAGCCACGCACGCGGCGACATATCGGTCCAGGTTCGCCATTTTGACGGCTTTCTGAGCCGGGTCAGCAATATTCCAGTTGCGGTCGGGGATGATGTTGACGGCGGCGGCTCCGTGGGCGGTCAGGCAATCGAGCATGGCGTCCGGAACGGCTTCGCCGGCTAAGGTTCCGTCCAGCCAGGTGATCATGGGAATGGCCGAACACGCGCGGACCCAGCGGATGAATTCGTCCGCGGGGGGGAAGGTTTTCGGGGTGGGCTGGAGATATCCGAACCCGCCCTTTTTGGCGAATTTGGCGCGAACCCGTTCTTCCAGGGCGGGGATCCGGTCAATCAACTTTTCGATTTCAGACGCATCGCGGCCGAGCAGTCGGGACCAGAGGGCGATCCGGTTTGTACGATCGGGATAAAGGGTGGCTGCGCGATTGACATAAGCGCGAATGATATGACGTTCGGTGGGACAACGCCCCGGGGAGAGGGGGACCACATCGCGCTCATAATCGATGGCCAGATCGGCCGTGTGGGGGTTGATTCGGTCAACCAGTTCGCGGTTCCTGCGCGCGGCCTGACTCCGGAAGTTAAAAAGGGTTCGGGCTTCCGGCGAATCGGGTGGCAAAACGCGTGCGAAACCGGCGCCCATGATGTAGGTGACACCCGGTTCGCCGGGCGAATTGATTTCGCCCTGTGCGAATTCGGGGAGAAAGGCGCGGGTTTCGAGATGTACCGCGACGCGCAGTCCGAGGCCAAGACCGGCGTCCAGAAATTCCTCCTGCCCGTCCAGGACATCGAAATCGCACAGGGCTGCGGCATACAATCCCTGTCGGCGCGATTCCCACGCCAGATGCGCCGGCGAAAAGCCCTGTGCGTTGTACGAGAAGAAGGAATGCAGGTGCATGTTGACGTTGCCGCCGGGCGGCGGCAACAACTCCGGGGCGGCGGCCAGGGTCTGGAGGGCCCGACTTCGTCGAGTTAAATCGAAATCTTCGAGTTCTGTTTCAAGGGCGGATAAATTCATGACGGACCTGAGTGAAAGTCTCGGCGGGACGTGTTACGCAATTCCCATATATACCGATAAGGAGAATAATTCCGAACGATCTACAAAAACGGGCGGGGTGACCGAAACATCGGACACCCCGCGCCCTTTGCCGTGTTAATCAATGACAAATTAACGCCGGGATGATTTTGAAGACGATGATTTCGATTTGGACTTGCTGGAAGAGGATGAGGACTTGCTCCCGGTCGAGCTTTTGGTTGTGGGCGCCGGAGCGGCCTTGGCTTTGTTCAGGGCTTCGAGCTTGGCCATGTACTGAGCTTTCCAATCCATCGCCACTTTGCGCAGTTCTTCGGCGGCCTGAATTTTGCGTTCGATATCCGCTTCCCGCGCCTGCATATTGATCAGCGCCTGATCATATTCCTGACGCAGTTGTTCGAAATTGCGTTTGGCAACGGTCAATTCACCGCCCCGCCGGGTGGCCATGGTTGAAGCGATGATGGCCCAGGCGAGAGCTAAGATGAGCAGAATCCAGATCGCAATGGTCATCGGACTTTTGGTGGAAGCATATTCCGGTTCGCCGTTCATAAAAAAACCTTTCGTAGTTGGTTTGGTTCATTCAAAGATAGGGCTAATAATCGCATACTGCAAGCACTAAAATGAGCCTCGAACGGGATTGTCAGGGGGATGGAAGTGGCTGGTGTCAGGGTTCCGGTTCGGAGGGTGGGTGACTTCCTTCTTGCAAAATTCAGGTGGGTCGCTATGCTCGCGACTTATGGAGTTCATGAAATACATCAGTACCCGAGGCGGAATTGAGCCGGTTGGTTTTCAAGAGGCAGTGATGATGGGTTTGGCGAGGGATGGCGGATTGATGATTCCCCGGAGCATTCCCCAGGTGGCGGGCCGCCTGGATCAGTGGCGGAAGCTGGATTATGTCGAATTGGCGGTTGAAGTCATGGCGCTGTTCGCCGATCTGGACCGGGTGGAACTCGACCGGCTGGTTCGCCGGAGCTATGCCTCGTTTGCATCGCCGGAGGTGGCTCCGGTGGTGCGGGTGGGACCGGTGCATATTGTGGAATTGTTTCACGGGCCGACTTTGGCCTTTAAAGACGTGGCGCTTCAACTGTTGGGTAACCTGTTTGAGCTGATTTTGCGACGGACGGGGGGAGCGTTGAACATCCTGGCGGCGACCAGCGGGGATACGGGGAGCGCCGCGATTCACGGGATCCGGAGCCGGGATCACATGCGGATTGTTGTTTTGCATCCGGCCGGCCGGGTCAGTCCCTTGCAGGAGCGGCAGATGACGACGGTGTTGGACGCGAATGTCCACAATCTGGCTTTGGCGGGGAGTTTTGACGATTGCCAGGCGATCGTCAAAACCTTGTTCAACGATCTTGAATTTCGCGACCGCCATGCGTTGGGCAGTGTGAATTCGATCAATTGGGCGCGGGTATTAGCGCAAATGGTTTACTATTTTTACGCGACGTTTCGGGTTCAGGCCGCAACCGGGGCCACCCGGGTTCGCTTCGCTGTGCCGACGGGGAATTTTGGGGATATTTTTGCGGGTTATCTGGCGGCGCGAATGGGATTGCCGATCGCAAAACTGGTTTTGGCCACCAATGAAAATGATATTTTGTCCCGATTTTTCGCGACGGGTCAATACCGGAAAGGACCGGTTTGTCAGACTTTGAGTCCGTCGATGGATATCCAGGTGGCCAGTAATTTTGAACGGTATCTCTATTATCGGGGCGGCGAATCAGCCGACCAGGTCAACCGCTGGATGGTCCAATTTGCCACCCAAGGATCCGTCACGGTGCCGGTCAGTGCGTCGGCGCAGGGGGTTGATGGATTGATCGTCGGCGGTCGCGGGACCACGGAAGAAACTCTTGAAGTGATCCGCCGCTACCAGGCGCGGGAGGGGTATCTGATGGATCCGCATACCGCGGTGGGGGTCCGGGTGGGGGAAGCCCATCTTCACCCCGACGAACCGATGATCTGTTTGGCCACGGCGCACCCCGCCAAATTCAGCGAAGCGATCGCGCGCGCCCTGGGCTGCGATGTGGCGCATCATCCGATCCTGGATGCGTTGAAGGATCTGCCGACCCGTAAAGAGTGCCTGCCCGCGGATGTCGGAGCGGTGCGAGCCGCGCTGGTGAAAATCTTGATTTAAAAATACCATGGACGAACGTCAAAATCAATGCGAATGGGCGATCAATCTCGGGTTGGGGGTGAATGCGCTATTGGCCGTATTCAAGACACTGATCGGCGTGTTTGGGCATAGTCCTGCTCTGCTGGCCGACGGGGTGAACTCGACCTCCGATGTGGCGTATTACATCGTGATCCGCGTATTTATGCAAATGGCCGGGAAGCCGGCCGATGAAAAACATCCCTACGGGCATCGCCAATTGGAGTCGATTGCGGCTTTGGTGGTGGGGGCTTTTGTCATCACCACCGCCGTGGCTATTTTTTGGGGGTCGATCAATGTGGTGTACGACATCGTGGTGGGGCAGGCGGGGGGCGAAGGCGCCAGCGGACCCGCGCTGGGAATGGCCTTGGTGACGGTTTTAATCAAGATCCTGTTGACCGGGTATACCACCCGGGTGGGACGGGCCACCGGGAACCTGGCGATTCGCGCCCTGGCCTTCGATCACCGCAACGATATTTTTACGGCGACGGCGGCGACGTTTGGAATCCTCCTCGGCCGGGCCGGATTCTACTGGGTTGATCCTCTGGCTGGCGCCCTCGTGGCCCTGGTGATTCTCTATACGGGGGTCAAGATCTTGCGGGAATCCTCCGACGATTTGATGGATGCCATTCCCGGTGCCGAGATGGACGAGCACATTCGGAAAAATCTGGCCGATGTAGCGGGAATCGTTTCGGTGGATGAAATTCATGCGCACCGGTTTGGCCCTTTTTATGTGATTAATTTGACCGTGGGCGTGGATGGCGGATTGACCGTGCGGGAAGGGGAAGCGCTAGCCTGTCGGGTCGAGGCCCGCCTCTATGAACGGGATCGATTTGTCAAACAAGTGTATGTCCATCTTCATCCCGCCGCGGGAGTGGGGCGCTTATGAGCCGGCTTGAGCCGTTGGTCTATCTTTGGTTGGATGCCGAATATTCTGAACTCAATCCCGATCGCGCTGTCTTTTTACAAGTCGCCGCTCTGGCGACCGACGGACGTTTGCGGCGGTTGCATCCGGCGCGGGACGACGTCAATCTGGTGGTGCGGCAACGACCGCTGGCCGTCAGTCCCTGGGTGCGGAAAAATTTATCCGAGCTCTGCGAACGGTGTCAGTCGCAGGAGGCGGTTTCGCCGAAGGACGTGGAACGGCGATTGCTGGCATTGATTGCAAAGGTGACCGCAGGCTATGCGCATCCGGAACGCATCCGTCCGGTCTTGGCGGGGAATTCGATCCATGCCGACGCCGCCTTGTTGCGGCGGATTTGCCCGCGGGTCGCCGCCCGCCTCCATTACCGGCAAATGGATGTGACCGCCTTAAAGTTGGTGTGGCGGAATTGGTATAAGGGCCCGCTGTTCGACAAGGAGAACCCGGAATCGGTCCGGGCGTATTTGCCTTTTCGATCGGTTCTGGGTGACCGGCATCAACATGACGCCCATTACGATGTCCAGGCCTCGATCGCTGAATTGAATTTCTATCTGGAACGGCTGAACAGAAAGGAAATATCATGAGAAGGTCATTGACGCAGTGGATTGGGTTGAGCGCATTTTGGGCGGCCGCCCTGGTGAGGGTGTGGGCCGTACCTCCGCCGAATGACTCGTTCGAATCTCCCACCCTGATCTCCGGGTTCCCCGCTTTGTCTTCGGGATCGAATCTTGAGGCAACCTTGGAGTTGTCGGAGCCGACCCCCGACAACGCGGAAGCCTCGGTCTGGTTCCAATGGACCGCGGTGACCTCCGGGGTCGTCCAAATCGACACGCAGGGCAGTGATTTTGACACCCTTATGGCGGTCGTTACCGGGAGTGCCGTGGACTCCCTGGAACTGATCGCCGAGAACGACGACTACACCAACCTTCAGAGCGCGGTGTTTGTTAATGTCGTTTCCGGATTCACCTACCAGATTGCCGTCTATGGGTATATTTCAAGTCGTGGCGCCATTACGCTCAATATCACGCATGACATCCATTCGCAAATTCAGGGGACGGTGACCGGGCCGGATGACCGCACGCCTTTGCCCGGTATCCGGGTGGTCGCCTTTGAACAGATGGGGGGCTGGTGGGGCGGGGTCGGCTCCGGATTTACCGACGGAGACGGCCACTACAGGATCGGCGGGTTGCCGGCGGGCACTTATCGCGTTCAGTTCGACGACAGTCGGAATGGCGACTACCTTTCCGAGGTCTGGAGCAATGCGCCGGATTTGGATTCCGGTTGGGACATTGAGGTGCCCGAAGAAACGACGGTCACCGATATCGACGCCTCGCTGGCGGTCGCTTCAAAAATCTCCGGGACGGTGACCGGGCCGGATGAAATCACGCCGTTGCCTGGTATTCAAGCGTCCGCCCATCGCTGGAACGGATCCTGGTGGGACCAGGTGAATTCAGGCAATACCGACGGCAACGGCTTCTATACCATCGTCGGACTCCCCGCCGGGACCTATCGCGTCCAATTCAGTGATTGGCAGAACGGCGATTATGTGTCCGAGGTGTGGAGCAATGCGCCGGATTTGGATTCCGGCTGGGACATTGAGGTGCCTGAAGAAACGACGGTTACCGATATCGACGCCTCGCTGGCGGCGGCTTCGAGGATCACTGGGACGGTGACCGGGCCGGACGAAAGTACGCTTTTGTCAGGCATTCAAGTGTCCGCCCATGTCTGGAACGGATCCTGGTGGAATCAGGTGAGTTCAGGTAATACCGACGGGAATGGGGCCTATACCATTGGCGGGCTTCCGGCTGGCACTTATCGAGTCCAATTCGGTGACTGGCAGAACGGCGATTACGTGTCCGAAGTGTGGAGCAATGCGCCGGATTTGGAGTCCGGTTTGGATGTTGTTCTGCCTGAGATGACGACGGTTTCCGGGATCGACGCCTCGCTGGCTGCCGGTTCCAAAATAACCGGGACGGTGACCGGGCCGGACGAAAGTTCGCCATTGTCGGGCATTCAGGCCAGTGCCTATCGCTGGAACGGGTCCTGGTGGGAGCAGGTGAATTGGGGCAATACCGACGGGAATGGGGCCTATACCATTGGCGGGCTTCCAGCGGGCACGTATCGAATTCAATTTGACGACTGGCAGAACGGCGATTACGTGTCCGAAGTGTGGAGCAATGCGCCGGATTTGG
>CAZCDO010000087.1:0-15295 GCA_964497135.1 uncultured Verrucomicrobiota bacterium | reverse complement strand
CCGCAAAAAATCGCTTGCCCCGACGAATTCCGCACGGGATAATGACCCGATGAAAGAAATCACCGTGATCCCCCACGCTCCCCCCAACTTCACCCTTCCGAGCCTGTTTGCGGCTCTTCTGTTCTTAACCGCCGTAACAAACGGTTCCGCCGCTTTCTTTGAGTCCTTTGAGGATAGCGCCTTCCCGCCACCCGGCTGGTCAAAAACCAACACGTTAGGCGGATCCGGTTGGTATCGGCTTCAGTCCGGCGTCACTCCTTTGCCCGGATGGGTCTCCGGCACCAGTTCGGTCCCCCCCATCGCCGGGGCTGGCAACTATACCGCCTACTGCACCTGGGATACCGGCGGCGGAACCGAAGAGGGCTATCACAACTCTCAATACCTCATCACCCCAGGGCTGAATGGGCTGACGGCCACCTCAACCCTCAGCTTCTGGCTGAAAGGTTCGTTCACCAATTTTCGGGACAGCGTCCGCATCCTGATTTCCACCAACCGTCCGATCCCGGCGGATTTCACTTACACCAACCTCGTCCTCGATTTTCCTCAGGCCGGAGCGACTTCCGATTTCCCCCCGTATACCAATATCATCACCCCCATCGGCACCCACTTCCCGCCCGGCACCCGCATCTATATCGCTTTCCACGAATGGGAGTTGGATAACCTTTGGGAGGCTGCAGCGATTGAACTCGATGTGGTTTCCAGCGATTTGACTCCCGATTCGGAAGTCCGCGCGATGCCCCCCTCATTGATGTTTACCACCTATCCCGGGGATCCGGTCGATGACCAGGTGCTCACTTACACCAACATCGGGGCAGCCGGCTTTACCTACTCTAACAGCTTTCCCCTGGGCGGCGGGGTGAGTGGATGGGCCTCGATCTCCCCCCCTGCAACCACCGGCTTTGTCAACCGCCTTCAAAGTCTCGCCATGACCGTCTCCGTAAATCCCGGCGCTCTCCCCGCAGGCACCTATGCAGTCACCAATCGGCTCACGGTCCCTTATGCCACCAACAGCCCCCTTGATGTCCCCATCATCCTCTCCATCGTCAAACGCCCCCAATTCATCTCCTTCCCCAATCCGGGAGCGCAATGGACCACCAACTCTGTCTCACTGGCAGCCACCGCCGAATCGGAACTCCCCATCCTCTTCGCGGTCGAATCCGGTCCCGGTTCGATCGCCAACGGATCCAATCTGACCTTTTCCGCCTCCGGCATCGTCCAAATCGTCGCGACCCAACCCGGAAACGGGTATTGGGCCCCGGTCTCGGCCACCCAGAGTTTCACCGTCGCCAAAGTGGATTCACGCATCACGTTCCTGCCGATTCCCGACCAGATCACCACCAATCCGTGCCTGTTATCCGCTTCCGCCACCAGTGGAGAGCCCGTCTCTTTCTCCATCCTGGAAGGCCCGGCCTTGCTTCATTTCGGATCTTTCCTCACATTCCAATCCGCCGGCATGGTCCGCATCGTCGCCGCTGAACCCGGCAACGATCGCTGGAATGCCGCTCCGGTAATCACCAATCTCTTTTTCGTCAATAAAGCCCGGGCCGGGATCGCCCTGTTGGATCTCGCCCAAACCTATGACGGGGCACCCCATCCGGTAACCGCCACCACCGATCCGGAAGGTTTTTTCGTAACCATCACCTACAATGGATCCGCCACCCCGCCGATTAATGCCGGTTCCTACCGAGTCGCTGGCGAGGTTAATGTCGCCCTTTATAATGGCCTGTCTGTCGACACCCTCGTCGTTGCCCGGGCCGCGTCCATCCTCGACTTCCCGCCGATCCCCGATCAGAAATCAACCAACCAGCTGACCCTTCAAGCCACCGCGTCCAGCGGCTTGCCCGTGACTTTCACGGTCGCCGAAGGACCGGCAGTCCTCACCGCTCAAACCCATCTCGCCTTTACCGGTGGCGGCACAGTCCGCATCGTCGCCTCCCAGTCCGGCAACACCAATTGGACGCCAGCCCGCCCCGTCACCAACTCGTTCAATGTCATCCAGGATCCCGCCGACGTGATCCTTTCCAATCTCGACCACGTGTATGATGGCACCCCCAAGGCCGCCATCGCCCAAACCTTCCCCACCGGTTTAACCGTTCATCTTTTCTATGACGGCGCGTCCGCCGAACCCATCGCCGCAGGTGTATATGCCGTCTCGGGCATCGTCGCCGATCTTCAATACCAGGGAGTTGCCACCGGAACCCTGCAGATCGTCAAAGCCGATCAAACCATCGCCTTCGCCCCCCTCACCGCCCAGCGCCCCCCTCAGATTGTACCCCTCCAAGCCATCGCCTCCAGCCATCTGCCGGTCGAGTTCCTGCTATTCAGCGGCCCCGGTCAAGTCACCGACGGATCCAATCTCAACTTCTCGGCCGATGGCGTCGTTATCATCGCCGCCCGCCAAACCGGAGACGCCAACTGGAACCCCGCGCCCGATGTGACGCAAACGGTCCGCGTCTCCCGCCTGGCCACGGTGGGCGACTACAACAACGACGGCACGACCGATCTCACTGTCTACCATCCGCAAACCTTTGACTGGTACAGTGTCACCCCGAACGGCGCCACCATCATCTGCTGGGCCGTTCAATGGGGGTCACCTCATTTCATCCCCGTCCCCGGAGACTACACGGGAACCGGCAGCAACGAATTGACGGTTTTCAGTCCCACCGAGGGCGCCTGGTATTTATATTCCCTGAATCCGCTGGTCACCGCCTGGAAGACCCTGTGGGGAGGGCCGGGCATGGTTCCTGTTTGGGGCGATTATGATGGTGACGCCCGCTATGACTATGGGGTATATGCCATCGCGTCAGGGGCTTGGTATGTTTCCAGTTCAACCGGATCGGTTCCGGTTTTCAATGCCAACTGGGGCGCGCCGGATTTCAAGCCCGTTCCCGGCGATTATGATGCGGACGGCCAATTCGATCTCGCCGTTTACGACCCTGCTTCCGGCAACTGGTACATTCGGGCAGTCAACGGCACGGTTCTCGCCTGGGCCCGGAACTGGGGCGGCCCCGGCATGGACCCCATCCCCGGCGATTACAATGGAGATGGCCGCTACGATTTGGCCGTCTTTCATCGCGACTCCGGCAAATGGTATATTTCGACCCTTGCGGGAAGCGTCCTGGCTTGGGATCTGCCCTTTGGATGGAAGGGGGCCATTCCCGTACCCGGCGACTACGATTATGACGGCAGTTCAGATCTGGCGGTCTATAATCCCGACACCGGCGACTGGTATGTCTTCTCGCCCCGTAAAAACACCGGTTTGATCTGGAAACGCAACTGGGGCGCCAACGGTCTTTTGCCCGTGGTCCAGTAATTATGACCCTCATCCAACCGAATCAATCCTCGTCTTCCTCCCCCGGCACCAACCAGGGCAGATAAGCCCGGGCGACCCCTCGCGCGCGATGCGACACGGGATGCCAGTAAATCACCGTCAGGGTTTCAGCCAGGAATCCGGTCACCAGAATCGCCGCCCCCGTCACATGGTTCATCCATCCCGCTGCGAATAGGGCCGCCGATAAACCGTAGGTCGCCAGATTGCGCATCACCGCGCCGAGTCCCATCGGCCCGGTCTGGCGATTGATCATCGCCAAACCGTGATAGTAATTCCGCCAGGACAACATCACCGGCAACAGGCACATCACCATCAACACTTGACGGCTCCGGACCAACACCTCGCCTTCGACGCCGATCAGCACCCGTAAAATCCACTCTGAAACCGGCGTCCAGGACACGGCGACCATGAGGATCACCACGACCCCGGTCACCCGGATCATGAATCGCCGGACCCCCACCAAATCCTCCTTGCCGAACGTCGCGAACACGTGACGAAACTGGTTCAACAGGTTATGAAAGATCATGGCGAAATCGAAGCCCACCCGCATCGCCGCCAAAACCGGCGCCGGGTTCGGCAGACGGGCCAAAAATATATATAAAATCGGGCGACTGAGCGAAAACATGACGCTCGTCAACGCCACCGGCCAGAAAAAGTCAAATATATCCCGCAGTGTCAGCCGCTCGGAAGAACCGCCATATTCCGGATCCGTCACCCGGGAAGCAACCCACTTCAGCGCGGCCAACTGCAGGGCCGATGCCGTCAACTGGGCGATCGCCATAGTCGCCACCGCCCCCCACCCGGCCCGGTGCCCGGCTATTAAAAAAATCCAAATGGCCACCAAATAGGCGGCATTTAAAATCGTAACCAACCGGGTCCGCTCGGCTTGAACGATCAATCCCGTATAATAATGGCGCAACCCCAAAATCACGATATTGGGCGACAGCAGTGCCAGGTACAGGATCACGGAGCGCAATTGTTCGCCTTCGAGATGAAACACGCGCCCCAAAATGGGTCGCCCCACGGCGGGAATTGCCAACAGCAAAACCGGCACGGTCATCACGCCGCAAACGGCCAGCGTAAATCCCAGGCAGAGTCGCGCCGAAGCCCGGGAGCGAACCAGCACATTCACCAGTTGGGGCATGAAGATCAAGGCCGCATCAAACAGATTAAACGTCCCCGCCGCCAGGGCAAAGGTCGCCAGTTCATAGGCGGCATTCGGATATCGCGCCAGCGTCGCATTCTGCAACTGCTGAGCCAATAGGGTCACCAACCCCGTCAGGGCCAATGGCCAGTAAAAATTCCAGTAATTCGGTGTCCCTGCAAGGGCGTCACGCTTTTGCATTCCCGTCCGTTTCGATTGACTGAAAAGTTCTACCGGCTCACAATAGCCGGTTCGGGAACGAACGGCCCAATCGTTCCCGGCAAAGATCGGTGATCACCCGACCCTGGGCGGTACGCTTCAGGTAGCCTTCTTGGATCAGGAACGGTTCGTAAACCTCCTCGATCGTGTCCGGTTCCTCCGCCACCGCCACCGCCAGGCTGCTCACCCCGACCGGCCCGCCATGGAACTTGTCCAAAATCGTCTCCAGGATGCGCTTGTCCATCTCGTCCAGCCCGTATTTATCGATATCCAGCAATTCCAGGGCCTTGTCGGCGATCTCACGGGTGATCCGGTTATCGGCTTTCACCTGGGCATAGTCGCGCACCCGCCGCAGCAGATTATTGGCGATGCGGGGCGTTCCCCGCGACCGGCGCGCAATCTCCAGCGCGCCATCGTCGTCAATGGTCACATCCAAAATCCGGGACGAACGATGCACAATTCGCTGTAGTTCGGCGGCCGGATAATAATCGAGACGGCTGACCATGCCAAATCGCGACCGCATGGGGGCGGAAATAAGGCCACTGCGGGTGGTCGCCCCCACCAAGGTGAAGGGCTTGAGATTTAAACGGACCGACCGGGCATTCGGACCCTGGTCGATCATGATGTCGATCACAAAATCCTCCATCGCCGAATAGAGGTATTCCTCCACCGATTTCTGCATGCGGTGAATTTCGTCGATGAACAACACGTCGCCGCGCTCCAGGCTGGTCAACAAGCCCGCCAGATCGGCCGGTTTGTCGATCACCGGACCGGACGTGACTTTGATGTTCACGCCCATGGAATCGGCCAGGATAAAGGCCAGAGTGGTCTTGCCCAGTCCCGGCGGACCGGAAAACAGGACGTGTTCGAGTACATCCTTGCGCTGTTTGGCGGCCTCGACAAAGAGTTCGATCCGCTCGCGAATCTTTTCCTGCCCGATAAAATCGGTGAACCGTGAGGGGCGCAGACGGATGTCGAAATCGGTCGCGGGCCGATTCAGGGTATCGGTGATAAAATGTTCGGTCATCCGGCCAGCGCCTTTCGAACGAGGGTTTCCACAGTATCATCAGCGGCGGCGGTCTCCAACACCTGGCGCACCAGCGTCTCGGCTTCGCCGCGCTTGTAACCCAGCGAAATCAGGGCGAGAATGGCGTCCCGCGTCCGGATCTCCAACTCCGTTAACGCACCCCCGGCCGTCGACGCCTCCAGGGCATCGCCGGCGCTGATCTTGTCCTGAAGTTCCACGATCATGCGCTCGGCCGTCTTGCGGCCGATCCCGGAAATCGAACTCAGGCGTTTGGCATCCTTGCCGGAAATCGCCAGGGTCAGTTCGCGAACCGTCAAGCCGCTGAGCGCCGTCAGGGCCAGCTTGGGCCCGATTCCGCTGACGGTCATCAACATCAGGAACATCCGCCGCTCCGCCGCGCTCATGAATCCATACAACTGGTGGTCGTCCTCCCGCACACAATCGTAAATCCAAATCCGGAACCGCTCCCCTTCGGACGGCAATGCGTCGTAACTGCTCAGGGGGATATGCACCAGGTAGCCCACGCCCGCGACATTCATCACGGTCGAGGTCGGCTGCTTGTCCACCAGGATTCCATCCAGAAAAATAATCATGCGCCCTTTCGAACCGGACCCGCGTGTTAATTCACGAGCCCTCGGGAATGACTGTTCATTCTTGCGTTTCCCCGCGCTTCTTCAAGCTTATTTTCGTTTACGGAGAGGGCCGATGGTCATGCCGAATTCGGAACGGCTGCTGTAAAGCAGGCTTCCATCGGGCAACAACCGCAGTTGGTCATCCGCCCCCACCGGGCATTCCGCGTGGGCCGTCGTACCCGTGCAGATCACGGTACGGCCTTCCAGGCGGACAAATTGCAAGGAACCCTCATTCCGTTGGTCGAGGCGAAAAGTGGCGCAAATGTCGTTGCTGACGGCAGGCGATTCAATCTGCAGGGTCAAATTGAATTGGTTGGTATCGTTTTCAACCATTCCGGTCCAGGTATCGGCCAGCGTCGACAGGGTGGCATCGATCGGGGGCTGGCTGTTCAGCCAGGTCGCGTAACTGGCAGGCGAGGCATCACTGCGAATGGTTTTATAGAGTTCTTCGGCCACCCGCCACAAACCCGGTTGGGTAAAATGAATGCCATCCTTGCCAAACAACCGGCCGTTTTCATCGGGGTTCACGAACATCGCGCGCAGATCGAGCAGGACGGAGTCGGTCGACTGGGCCACCTCGCGCGTGATCTCGCAATATTCATCGTGGAGCTTCGCCGCACCTTCCACGGATTTGGCCTGCCCATTATAGACGAGTAGATGGGTCAGATTCGTGCTCCGGGGCGCCGTGATAAAAACGGGAATGGCCCCAACACTCCGGATCTCCGCCGCCAGCATTTTGAGCACCTGCCGGTATTCCGCCTGCGGAACCCGAAGCTGATCCTCGATGTCGGCCGCGAGTTTTCCTTGCTTCGTGGGCAGGGCCATATTCTGACCGCGGGTCATCAATCGAAACAGCAACTGACCAACGAGTTTCCTGCGCATCAATTCATAGGCTGCCGCGGCACGGGGACTCATTTCGATCGACAGTGCGGCACTATCCGGTTTGAAGCCGCAGAGCCAGTGGTCATTCCAGCCAAAAAACAAAGTGACATAATCCGGCTGCAAATGACGTCCCTTTTTGCGGAACATTCGCAAACCATTGACGGAGGAAAAGCCATAGACCGCCATGTTGAACGCCTCCCACTTCTGCTCCGTCGGGGGAGCCTGGGTCAGCAGTTGGTTCAAACAGGTGGAATACGGGGGGCCGCCATCCGCGGTGCACGAATCCCCCAGACAGATCACCCGCTTGGCCCCCGGTTTTTTCACCGGATCCACCTCGCGCTCCCGGAATCCCATACGGTTGATCTTCCATCCTTTGAACATTCCCCCGGGGCTGAACTTCCATCCCGTTTCCGGATCTCCGACAATTCCGTCCCGCCCGATGACTTCCTTCTGGCTCCCTTTAATAATGATGGGGGGAAGTTGGGCCTCAAACCCGGCCAGCACCAGAATTCGTTCGACCCCATAGACGGTGAGAAAGAGGGTGCCGATCAAGATCGCCACTTTTTGGACCAGGGGATATTGCCAGATGACCCGAAACCCCGCGCCTGGGCGGAGCCGGCTTTGAATCCCGGCGCGAATGATAATCAGAACCAAAACGGCTAAAATCACCCGGATACTCCACTGGACGGAGAGGTGAATGGGCCCCGCGTTAAAACTCATTTTCCCGTAGAGCCAGAGAACCGGCAAGCACAGCAGGATGGCCGCGAGGACCAGATCAAAGATTAATAACCCGAATCGCTTGAGCGAGAATGACCATTTCATCCGTTGACATCCTTGTTATGCGTTTCCCCGCAACGCCCGAACCATTCGTTCGTGCCCGGCATAATCCCGAAAGAGGTCCACCGCCTCATACCCGGTCAGGATCGAACGAACCGCCTCGCCCTGTCCGGCGCCAATCTCCAGAAACAGCCAGCCTCCGGGCCGCAAAACAGGCCGCGCTTCTTCCGCCAGCCGACTGATCAACACCAACCCATCCGCCCCCCCATCCAAGGCCGAGCGCGGTTCAAAATCCCGGACGGATCGCGACAATGTCTCGCAGTCCGCGCTGGGAATGTAGGGCAGGTTACCAATAACGGCATCGAGGGTACCCGACTGGAACGGGGACAGCAAATCGCCCACCAGCGGGATCACTCCGGCCGCACCCGCCCGGCGGATATTATCCGTGGCCACCTGGATCGCTTCCGAACTGCGGTCCACCGCCCAAATCCGGGCCTGGGGCCAGGCCCTGGCCAGTGCCAAGGCGATACACCCGCTCCCCGTCCCGACATCGGCAATCGCCGGCGCGGACAAGGCCCCCAGTTCGGTCGTCGCCAAAATTAGTTCAACCAGTTGTTCGGTCTCGGGCCGGGGAATCAATACCCGCCGGTCAATCACCAGGTGTTCGCGCATGAAATCGGCCGTGCCCAACACATATTGAACCGGCTCGCCGGTGCCCAGCCGGGTCAAACCCGCCCGGATCCGCGCCACCTCGGCTTCAGCCGGAATCCGGTCAAACCGCAGGTAAAGCTCCAATCGACGACACGCCAACGCCTCGGCCGCCAAGAGCTCCGCCGCCAGCCGCGGCTGATCCACCCCGCGGGCGGCCAGATACTCGGTCGATTTTTTCAGGATCTCCAGCAAACTCAGTTTGCGGGACCCGCCGCCGGTGGGCTCGGTCATGCGTCCTCTCAGGCTGAGGTCATGATCTGTTTGACCTGCGCTCCAATGTCGTTTTCGTAAAGCGCCCGGATCACTTCGTCCAATTCGCCTTCGATGACCCGGTTTAGACTATAGAGCGTAAAATTGATCCGATGATCGGTCAACCGATTCTGGGGGAAATTATAGGTGCGGATCTTCTCACTGCGGTCACCGGTTCCAATCTGGGAGCGCCGGGTCTGACCTGACCGCGCCTCATCCGCCTGGCGCCGCACATCCAGGAGACGGGCCTTCAACACGGCCATCGCTTTTTCCTTATTCCGCGCCTGGGACCGTTCATCCTGGCTCTGGGCCACGATTCCGGTCGGCAAATGCGTAACCCGGATCGCCGAATAGGTGGTGTTGACGCTCTGCCCGCCCGGCCCCGAGGAACAAAAAATATCGATCCGGACCTCGTCCGGGGGAATCTTCAAATCGTCCACCTCGTCAACCTGCGGCAAAACGGCGACGGTCGCCGCCGAGGTATGAATACGCCCGGAGGCTTCCGTCACCGGCACGCGCTGGACCCGGTGGCATCCGCTCTCATACTTGAGCCCACGATACACCTCCGCCCCCTCCACCGTGAATACGATATCCTTGAATCCGCCGGCCGCCGAAGGACTGGCGTCAATCAGGCCCAGCTTCCAACCCTGGCGTTCGATGTATTTACCGTACATACGAAACAGATCGCCCGCAAAAAGAGCGGCTTCATCCCCGCCGGTACCTGCGCGGATCTCCATGATCACGTTGCGCTCGTCATTGGGATCGGGAGGAACCATGGCCAGATGCAAATCGTGCTCGACCACCGGGAGTCTGGCTTCCAACTCGACAATCTCCGCCTTGGCCAGGGCGCGCATCTCGGGATCCATCCCCTCCGTCAGAACCAGTTGCCGGCTTTCGGCCAGTTCGCGGTCAATACGTTCCAACGCTTCGGCCTGCTCAAAAATCCGGCGCAACCGGGAGTGTTCCCGAATCACTTCGCGGTATTTGCGGGGATTGCCGGCGAGCTGGGGATTGGAAATATCGTGCTCGACGGAACGGATTTTGTCCGCCAAACGCTCAAGATAGGCCCGGTCGATCATCGATCCTCCCGGTCCGTCGGAACGGCAGGCCGCGCCGACGGTGGACACAAAAAGGCCAGGCGGGAACAAACCCAACCTGGCCTGATCGCGAAATAAACTACTTACCCGCCTGCTGATAACGCTTGCGGAACTGCTCCACACGCCCCTTGGCATCCGCCAGGGCCGCTTTGCCCGTGTAAAAGGGATGGCAGACCGAGCAGGCGTTCACATGCAGATTCTTCGCCGTCGAGCGAATCTGAACGGAGGAACCGCAGGCGCAGATTATCGTTGTTTCCGCATAAGCGGGGTGACCAGTGGCTTTCATCGCCTTTTCTCCTTAAAACGAAATTGAACCTGTATATATACCTCATTGGGTCCTTGCCGTAAAGGCTTTTTTTAGGGGGGGGATATCACGATCACACACGTTTCCCTTAAAATGGGCTTGCCAAGGTATCGTATTTCCCGCAATGTTCTGCGGTCAGCGGTTTTACCCGTACCCGAAACCGGCACCAAAGGAGTCCGTTCAGCCCATGGATCAGCCGTTGTTTATTTTGATGTCGGGCATGTCCCTCCCCTGGCAGCTTTATTTTGCCGCCATTGTTTTCGCCTGGGGCGCCTGCTGGGGCAGTTTCTTCAACGTGTGCATCTATCGCATTCCGCGCAATTTATCGGTGGTTCATCCTCGTTCCCATTGCCCCCGCTGTCAAAAACCCATCGCCTGGTATGACAACCTGCCGATCCTCAGCTTTCTCCTCCTGCGCGCCCGTTGCCGCCAATGCGGCGTCAAAATATCCTGCCGGTATGTCCTGGTTGAACTGCTCACCGCGGTGCTTTTCCTGCTGGTCTGGCTCAAATTCGGCCGCCCCTGGGAGCCCCGCCCGTTCGGCCTGGCCCCCATCGCCTCCCTGGGTGTCATCTTCTCTCTGTGGTTGGTCATCAGCGGGTTGATCATCGGGACTTTCATCGACCTCGAGCGCATGATTCTGCCCGACCGCATCACCTGGGGGGGAATGATTGCGGGACTGGTCCTCAGCGCGGTCTGGCCAGAATTACATGCCCCCCCCTCTTTCCCGAACTCCTACCCGATTGGATTGGGGCTCCTGAGCTCCTTGGAAGGCGCCGCGCTGGGGTTTGGTCTGCTGTGGGCGGTCGCCGTCATCGGCCGCCTGATCTTCAAGCGCGATGCCATGGGCTTTGGGGATGTCAAATTACTCGGGGCCATCGGCGCTTTTCTCGGCTGGCAGGCCGTCCTCTTCACCGTCATGATCTCGTCGTTCGCCGGTTCTCTGGTCGGTCTATCCCTGGTCTTCTCCCATAAGAAGAAAATGCAAAGCCGGATTCCCTATGGGCCCTACCTCGCGCTGGCCGCACTGATTTGGTTATTGTGGGGCCAAACCCTCTGGCAAGCTTATGTCAGCATCCTGATGCCCTGATTGCGAAACGCCCCGGGGGATGGGCCGGAAAGCAATCGTATAGTCAGCCTTCCAACACCGGTTTTTGCCGCCCAGCGGGGCAATCGACAGGGATAACACCCGTTTATCATCCAGCCGGGCGAATGGGCCATACAACCATTCAAATTCAGTTGTGTTTTCGATCAGCGGCGAAATCAAGAAACCCGATTTCGCCATTCCTGCAATCAGGCGATACTGCTTGATCTCTCCATTTTTAAGTTTGAACGAGGCTTGTAATTGGGTGGGCTTGAAGACCGTATTTGCAAAACGTCCCAGCAGCGTCGGCCTTATTTCAATTTCAGCATACAAGGGGCGATCCGAGGGTGGTACCCGGACCCCCTCCCCCAGGCGATATGTTTCAACGGTCACCGGCACCGACACCGATCGTTCAACGCCCCTGGAAAGTTTCTTGAGAAACAAGAAATCATTTTGCATCCGGGTCGGCCGATACCCGGCCAGGAGCACGGGCCAACTGGAGCCGTCATCCATCGCCGGAATCCGACCGTCGATCGGCTCGACCCGAAAAATCACATTGTCCGGCGCCTGTGGCCCCAATAGATGCTTTTTATTTTTTTCGGCCAGCAGGGGGGTATAGGCGGCATAACTTTGAAATATCGGACGCGGAGCCCAGATATTTCCGGAAGCGATCAAAAGTGACTGATTGAAAGAGTAGATGTCCGCTGTGCCCTGCAAAACCGGAAAAGACGCCTGGGCCCGCAATGCGCGGAGGGCTGAATCATACTCATCCTCGAACCCCGTTGCGGAGGTGATTCTTTTTTTTAAACCCTCCGCCGCCGATGAATACGTCGACACGAAACCACGAACCCTTTGCCCCGTCGTTTGGGGCCTATAATGGCGCTCAATGGTACTCCAGGAAAGGAACGCCAACCCCAGGACCAACCAAAGAAACCGGGAATAAAAAATGAAGGGGCAAAGGAACGCGGCGATCAAAATGGATGTGCCGGCAATAATGGCATGCGCATCATGCCGGACGAATCCGTTCTTAAAAGCGACGAATAAAAATACTGAAAAAGTGCCGGCCAGAAAAAGCCTGGAATTCCGGGGTATGGCCTTCGGACGCAAGAGGGCCAAAACCAAAACAGCCGACGCAATGAGATATGAAATCACTTCCCAGCGGGTGCCATTCAGAGCCATGGCTTCGGTGTAACCGGAAATCATGGGAACCATGCTCATTAAATAGTCCGGCAGATTTCCCGCCGCTTCTCCAGAAGCGACCCAAAACAGGAGCATCGAAATCACGGGCACTATCAGGCACAGAATGGCACACCTATACCTTTTGTTCAGCGCAAAGAACAGAGACGTCAGGGCCGTAATCGCGCCGCAGGGGATGAAGAGAGATCCCTTGACCAGAACCAACAAACCGAAGGGGGCAAACATCAGGGCCACATAAAAGGGGGCCGTTTTGATGGGATCCGGCCCGGTCTTTTGCGGGCCGGTGATTTTATAGCTGGCCAATCCAACCACGAGCGGAAATGAAAAGAATAAGGTATCCCGCGAAAAAATGGCAGCCGCAATGAACAATCCAAACAACAGATTCCAGCACCGCGAACCCCCTTTCATCAACGCAACCAGGCAAGCCCAATAGGATAAAGCCAGATATAGGCTTCCACTGACCATCCTGAAATCAATTGAGGGATGGTAGGTTTTCGTAAAAATCGAGGCGTAGGGACCATACGTAAAATTTATGTCTCGACCAAAAGATAGGCCCTGCGCCACTGCCTGATTCAATCCAAACACCCATGACTGATCCAGATTGGCCTCTGGCATATAGGGTAAAAACGGAACAAACACCGCAAGGAGGGTGATCAGCAATAAAACCCGTACAGCACCGTCGAGTGTCAGGGATCGTCCACTGGGTCGGATGGTGCCCATAAACCCTCAGATCCGTTCCGGTGCCTCGATGCCGAGCAGATTTAGTCCCGTCCGGAGCACATCCGCAACCGCCGCGCCCAATCGGACCCGGCTCTCCCGGACGCCTTCCGCCGCCTTTAACACCGGTACGTTCTGATAAAACGTGCTGTAAGTCCCGGCCAGATTGTAGAGGTAATCCGCCAACAGGCTCGGTTTATGGCTCTCCACCGCCCGAATCAGCGTCTCGGGAAACCGGACCAAGGCCAGCGCCAACACCCGTTCCACCGGTTCGGTCATTTGCAGCGGAAAAGTCTCCGGTTTCCCGCCGGGAAAGCGCTCCCGGTATTTGTCCCTCAGACTGGCCATTCGAGCATAGGCATACTGGAGATAAGGCGCGGAATTCCCGTTCATCGACAACGCTTTGTCCCAGGAAAAGGTCACCAGGCTCTGCGGATTCTGGCTCAAATCGGCGTACTTGACCGCGCCAATCCCCACCGCCCGCGCCACCTGGGCCTGCCGGTCCGCCTCCATCTCCGGGGTCAACTCTTTGACCAATGCCGCTGCCCGAGCTTCAGCCTCGTCCAATAACCGGTCCAGCTTGATGACATTCCCCTGCCGGGTCGAAAAAGTGCCTTCCGGCAGGCGCATCAGTCCGAACCAGACATGCTCCAATTGAACCGTCACCCCCAGGCGGCGACAAATCGCAAAAAACTGTTTGAAATGCAATTGCTGGCGCTCATCCGTTACGTAGACAATCCGGTCGGGATTGAATTCCGCCACCCGGCTCAGCACGGTGGCGACATCGGTTGCGGCATAATTGAAGGCCCCGTCGCTTTTGCGGACAATCGCCGGGGGCAGCTTCTCCTCCTCCAGAAAAGCGACCAAGGCCCCCTCGCTTTCACGCGCGATCCCCGCCTCCAAAACGCGCGCCAGCATCGGCGCCAGTTGATCGTGATAATAACTCTCCCCGCGGACGAGATCGAATGTGACATCCAACCGCCGGTAAATCGTCTCGAATTCCGCCAGGCTGAGCTCGATGAATTCGGTCCATAACCGCCGGTTTTCGGAATCGCCGGCCTGGAGCTTCACCAATTCCTGACGCGCCTGGTCCATCCACTCCGGCGATTGCCGGGCCTGCTCGTAGCTCTTGACGTAAAGCCGCTCCAACTCCTCAATGGGATGGTCGCGTAAAGCGTCGCGGTCCAGGAAATTCCGGTACCCCAGAATCAGGATGCCGAACTGCGTCCCCCAGTCCCCGATATGGTTGTCGGCGATCACCCGGTATCCCAAGAACCGGTAACACCGATCCAGCGCGTTGCCGATCACAGTGGACCGGATATGGCCAATGTGCATTGGCTTGGCAACATTGGGACTCGAATAATCGATCAGCACGGTCCGACCCGCCCCAACCCCGGGAACCCCATGCCGCGGATCGGTCGCGATTTGATCCAGTACGCCCACCAGCCAGTCGGTCCGTAAATACAAATTCAAAAAACCGGGACCGGCTACTTCCACCCGTTCGAGAAAATCGGGGAGCGCCGCTTCAATCCGCTCTTTCACCGCCGACGCAATCTCGACCGGCTTCCGCCGGGCCACCCGGGCCAACCCCATCGCCGCATTGCATTGGTAATCGCCAAACGCCCCATCGGTCGTCGCCACCACGACAATCCGGCCGGGCTCGATCGCCGTGCCCTCCAGCACTCCCGAAAAGACTCCCTGCATCCACTCGGTCAACATCGCTTCCAAAATCATAGACGTTCCTTATTCCCGTTTCTTCGCGGGTCACCCATTCCAACGCGGAGCAATTCCCTAGGCCCTCCAGGGCAAAACTGAGAGGGTGCATCTGCGATTCGGTGCACTTCGCAACCGGCTCTCAAGTAGGTCAGGCATTCTTGCCTGACACGTCCCCGCCCCCCGGAGTCGGGCAGGAATGCCCGACTTA
>CAZCDO010000086.1:0-15442 GCA_964497135.1 uncultured Verrucomicrobiota bacterium | reverse complement strand
AAAAAAAAAAAAAAAAAAAAAAAAAAAAAAAAAAAAAAAAAAAAAAAAAAATTAATAATGTATAAAAAAAAATTTAAAAGAAAAAAGTATGGGGGGGGGGGGGGGGGGGGGGGGGGGGTAATGGAAGCCGTTCGACCTAAACCAAATCACAGGCTTCAGCCGGCATCCAGTGGGCGTCCTGCCCATCCCATTTTACGTTGCATCCAATCGGGTTGGTGACGGGCACGCTCACCGGTTTTCCGGCCAGAACATCTTCCAGCGCCATCTGAAGATTATTCACGGTCATCTTAGAGGTATCCCGGGGTTGATCCACTCCCCGCCCGGTGTAAACAAGCCGTCGTTTCTGATCGAACACATAAAAATGTGGCGTCCTTAAGGCGCCATAGGCGCGTGCGACATCCTGGGATTTGTCCCGGGCGTAAACCCAGGGAAACTGCTGGGCCTTCATCCGCGAAACCATGTGATCGAAAGCGTCTTCCGGATAGGTATTTTCGCTATTGGAGTTAATGCCGATAAAGGACACCCCCCGGTCTCGAAACCGGTCGGACGTCGTCCGGGTCACCTCGTCGGATCCCGTTACATACGGGCAGTGATTGCAGGTGAAGAACACAACCAGAATCCGGGTGGCCGCAAAATCAGCCAAGCTGTAGGTTTTGCCGTCCGTAGCCGGCAATTTGAAATCCGGTGCCCGATCCCCAATTTTCAGTGTAAAAGCCATGGTCATCCCTTTCGGTTTGGGTTTATTACAACTTCATCCACATCCTGCCCTATCTCTCAGAAAGCATATTGCGGAATGGAGCGAACGACAAGGGCAAAGCGGGCTGGATATTTTCTGTTGGAAAACCCCGTTGATCCCATTATGATGATCGTTCATGCAGATTTGGACCCATATCCATAATGCGCGCCTGATCGATCCGGCAGCGAATACCGACCGTTTCGGCGATCTCTGGCTCAACCAGGGCCGGATCGCCCAGCCTCCATCCCCTTCGCCCCGGCCCGGCGAATTCACCGTCATCGATGCCGGGGGACTGGTCGTGGCCCCGGCCCTTATCGATCTCCATGTCCATTTCCGGGAACCTGGCAACGAGGCCGCCGAAACCATCTTTTCCGGCGCCCGCGCGGCCGCGCGCGGCGGATTTTCAACCGTTGTCACCATGCCCAACACTCAACCCCCCGTCGACCGACCCGACCGACTCCAACAACAACTCGACCTGGCCGCCCGGCAACCCTTCATCACCCTCCTG
Source organism: uncultured Verrucomicrobiota bacterium (assembly GCA_964497135.1). Classification (GTDB taxonomy): domain Bacteria; phylum Verrucomicrobiota; class Kiritimatiellia; order CAIKKV01; family CAIJXV01; genus CAIJXV01. Next base: position 14,198 of record CAZCDO010000086.1, on the reverse strand, counting down.
CCTTCCGCCTGTCTCACCCGGGATCGCGCCGGACGCGAACCGGCCAATCTCGAGGCTCTCGCCCGGACCGACGCCATCGCCTTTACCGACGACGGTTCAACGGTTTTGGATGAATCGGTTCTGGAAACCATCGCCCGGGAAGCCCACCGTCTCAAGCGTCCGATTCTCGATCATGCCCTCGATCACACCCTCGCCGCCGGCGGAGTCATGCACGCCGGCCTGCGTTCCCAACAACTGGGTCTTCCGGGCATCTCTTCCGAGGCCGAATCGGCCATCGTCGCCCGCGATATCCGGATGGCTGAGCGCACCGGCTGTCCATTCCATATCCAACACCTGTCAGCCCGGGAGTCGGTTGAGCTCATCCGCTCCGCCCAACAGCGAGGACTCCCCGTTTCAGCGGAGGCCACGCCCCATCATCTGGACCTGACCGAGGCCGATGTCCAACCCGATTCCGCCGACGCCAAAATGGCCCCGCCCCTTCGCTCCTCCGAAGATCGCGACGCCCTGATTCAAGCCGTGGTCGACGGAGTCATCTCCTGCCTCGCCACCGATCATGCCCCCCATACCGCCGCATCCAAGGCACGGGGGATTCTGTCCGGTCCCTTTGGAATCGTCGGCCTCGAGACCGCCATCGGCATCACCTATCCCCGGCTCGTCCGATCCGGACGGATGTCCCTGATCGAATGGATTCGGCGCTGGACCACGGGGCCGGCCCGGGTTCTGGGAATCCTTCCGCCCGCTTTAACCATCGGATCCCCTGCCCATCTGGTCTTTCTCGATTTGGACCGGGAATGGACCATTCGTCCGGCTGAGTTCGCCAGTCTATCCCGTAACACTCCCCGGGCGGGGCGCCGCTGCCTCGGCCGGGCTGTGGGGCCTCTCCTCGATGGCCGCTGGACCTGGCGCGAATAAGTTTTTTTTTTACTGCAAGGACACAGCCGGTGGACACATCCGGCTGTTGTTCCACAAACGCAGTCGTGTTATGATGTGCCCCCATGTGGACCCCCGCTCTTGCCAATTGGATCGCCAGCCGTTTCCCCGATTCGGACCGCCCGGATCTACCCATCCTCCTTCCCGATCTGCCCACCAGCGCCGAAGCCTTCTGGGTCTGGGGCTTGTCCCTCGCTTTACACCGGCCCCTTCTCTGGATCGGGGACGGCCCCCGTTCCCTGGATAATTTTCACCGGGATCTCCTCTCGCTTCGCCCCGACAACCAGCCCGACCCCACCCTGTTTCCCATGGCTGAACTCCGTGGAACGGTCAGCCCCACCCCGGCGGCGGCAGATGCCGATTCCAATGGTCCGCGCCTGGCCGCGCTTGAAATCCTCGAGGGTCAATCGGCGCCGGTTATCGCCACCTGTATCCAGGGCCTTTTGCAGGCCGTTCCCGCCCGAGCCGCCCTCCAGGCCCGAGCCATCGAACTCACGCCGGGTCAAACCCGTCACCGGGATGATTTTTTGCAAACCCTCCTCGCCTTCGGTTTCCATTTCAATCCCGAGGCTCAGTCCCCCGGCGATGCCGCCGCACGCGGGGGCATTGTCGATCTTTGGCCCCCCAACCGACCCGAGCCCATCCGCATCGAATTCGTCGGCGACACCGTGGAATCCCTGCGATCTTTCGATCCCCTCTCCCAACGCTCACAAGCCCGGCTGGACCGGATCCGGATTCTGCCCTTCACCCCCGAAAAGGGCGGCGAATGGGGGTCATTGATGGATCATCTCACGGGGGACCCCATCCTGGTTTGGTCCGATTACCCGTCCATTGAACATCATGCGGAACTCTTCGACCAAGCCCCCGTTTCATCCGCCCAACCCCGTTTGGCATTCGATGAATGGTTGGCCCGCTGTTCCGCCCGCAACGGCCTCCATCATTGTCATGTCGGCGCGGGTCCCGCCTCAACCGAATGTGCCGTTCTCGATCTCGATTTCAAACCCATTCCGGCGTTGGGCACCCAAACTCGGAATGCCCTGCCCCCCGATGCCGTCACCGCCGCCCGAAACCGTCTGCTCGACGAACTGGCCCAACAGGCTGCGCGGGGCCAAACCGTCCTCCTCTATTTCGATACACCCGGCACCGCGGACCGATTCAAGGAAACCGCCCCGACCGCCCTTCTTCCCGGGATCCACGCCCACCAACCGCTCTCCGGCGGATTCCACAGTCCAGCCCTGAATCTCTGGATCGTGGCCGAATCCGATTTATACGGCCAAAAAATTCAACGCCGTCGCCCCTCCGCCAAACGCCTCGACACCGCCGGCGGCGCGCGCATCACCGACTGGACCGACATGGAACCCGGCGATCTGGTAGTCCATGTCGAGCACGGCATCGGGCGCTACCTGGGTCTGCGCGAGATTTCCCTGAACTACACCCTCCAGGAAGTGCTGGCCATCGAATATGCCGACCAGGCCAAACTGTACGTCCCCGTCTCCCAAGCCCATCTGCTGACCCGCTATGTCGGCGTCGGCAAACGGTCGGCCCCCCTGCATCAACTCGGCGGCAAACGGTGGGCGCGCGAAAAGGCCTCGGCCCAACGCGCCATCGAGGACATGGCCGCGGAGTTGCTCGAAACCCAGGCCGCCCGCGAAAGCCAGGTGGGCACGGCCTTCGCCCCCGACTCCCCCTGGCAACACGAATTCGAAGCCTCTTTCCCCTTCGCGGAAACACCCGACCAGGATCGCGCCATCGCCGATACCAAGGCCGATATGGAAAAACCGCGACCGATGGACCGGCTGATTTGCGGAGACGCGGGTTACGGCAAAACCGAGGTGGCCCTGCGAGCGGCTTTCAAAGCCGTTCTTTCCGCCCGCCAGGTCGCCGTTCTGGTCCCCACCACGGTCCTCGCCCAACAGCATTTCGACACCTTCCGGGAACGAATGACGCCCTTCCCTGTTTCCGTGGCCATGTTGAGCCGGTTTTGCACATCGGGGGAACGCACCCGCGTGCTGGCCGGCCTGAGCGACGGATCCATCGATATCGTCATCGGCACGCACGGCCTGCTCCAACCGGGCATCGTTTTTCGCGATCTCGGATTCGTGATCATCGATGAGGAACAACGCTTCGGGGTCCGCCACAAAGAACGCTTCAAGCAGATCCGGCGCATGGTCGATGTCCTGACCCTCACCGCCACCCCCATTCCCCGCACGCTTTACCTGAGTCTGACCGGCGCCCGGGATTTGAGCACCATTCAGACCCCGCCCCAGGAACGGCAGGCCGTCGAAACCATCGTGGCCCGCGACTCGGACGAAGTCCTGCGGGCCGCCATGCTCCGGGAACTCAACCGGGAAGGTCAGGTTTTTTTCATTCATAACCGAATTCTGACCATCGACCGTGTTCGCGAACGGTTGCATCGACTCGTACCCGAAGCCCGGATTGAAATCGCCCACGGTCGTATGCCGGCCGCTGCCCTGTCCGAAATCATGGAACGCTTTGTCCGCAACGAATGCGATATCCTCCTCAGCACCACCATTGTCGAAAGCGGCATGGATATTCCCAATGCCAATACCATCCTGATCGATCGCGCCGACCGGTTCGGCCTGGCGGAACTGTATCAATTGAGGGGCCGCGTCGGTCGAGCCAGTTGCCAGGCCTATGCCTATCTGCTGCTGCCCCACCAGGCCGGGATCGACCCGATTGCCCGCAAACGGATTCAGGCCATTACCCAGCACTCGGCCCTCGGCGCCGGATTCCGGCTCGCCCTGCGCGACCTTGAAATCCGAGGCGCCGGGAATCTGCTGGGATCGGAACAAAGCGGCCATATCGGAGCCGTCGGCTTCGGACTTTATTGCCAACTCTTGAAGCGAACCATCGCCCGCCAAAAAGGCGAAGAACTCCCCCCCCTGGCTGAAATCGAATTACGCCTCGACTTCATCGATCTCACTCCCGCCTCCGCCGCCGCCGATAACTCCGCGGCGATCCCCATCGACTATATCGACGATGAACGCCTGCGGGTCAGCCTGTATCGAAAAATCGCCGAATGCAGTCGCCCCGCCGAGGTGGATCGTTTGCGCGACGAATTTTCAGACCGGTTCGGTCCCCGTCCTCCCGCAGTCGAACGCCTGCTGTTGCTGGCCCGGCTCCGAATCTCCGCCGCCAGACGCGGCCTGACTTCGCTCGAAACCCGGGAGGAGCGGATCCTGGCCTCGCGCGGCGGGCAACTGTCCCTGCTGGAAGACGGCTTGTTACCGCGTCTCAAAACCCGGGCGCCCGCGGCCCGCCTCCGCGAACTGATCCGGATTGTTGAAAAATTATGAAAACCGCTCCTCGAAAAACGGTCGGGACAGAGCCCGACCCTCCCCCCTCCCCAAAGACCGGCATGGTTTCGCATTGGGCTTCGTTATTGGTCGCTTGGTTCCAACAGGACCACCGCCCCATGCCCTGGCGTGACGATCCCTCCCCTTACAAAGTTATGGTCAGCGAATTCATGCTCCAACAAACCCAGGTCGTCACGGTAATTCCCTATTTCGAACGATTCATCCGACGCTTTCCCACGCTCCAAAGTCTGGCCGGGGCCCGGCTCGAATCGGTGCTCAAACTCTGGGAGGGACTCGGCTATTACGCCCGCGCCCGGAATCTGCATCGGGCGGCCCAAACGGTCGTTCGACAATTCGGTGGAACCATTCCCTCCAATCCCGAGGCCCTGCTCGATCTCCCGGGATTCGGCCCCTACACCGCCGGGGCCGTCGCCGCAATCGCCTTCCATATCCCCGCCCCCGCCATCGACGGCAATGTCCTGCGCGTCGTCGGCCGCGTGCGGGGCCAGCCCCTGCCCGATCGTTCGCCGCGGACTTTGACCGCTGTGGCCGATTATCTGGCGCCGGCCATCCGGAGCCAGCCCCCATCGGATTTTACCCAGGCCCTTATGGAACTGGGCGCGTTGATTTGTACGCCCCGCCAGCCGGCTTGTCCGCAATGCCCCATTCGTAAGCACTGTGCGTTCGGCGCCGGCCCCCTCCCCCCCGCGTCCCGTCCTTCCGTTCCGCGACCGAAAATACCGCATTACTGGATCGCAGTCGGCGTTATCTGGAAAAAAGGAAAAATCCTCATTGCCCGGCGCACGATCGATCAAATGCTGGGCGGCTTATGGGAATTCCCGGGAGGGAAACGACAGGGCCATGAATCCCTTGCTCAAACCGCCATCCGGGAAATCCATGAAGAAACCGGATTGACCGTTGCCGTCGACAAACCCTACCTCACCCTCCAACACGCCTACAGCCATTTCCGTATCACCCTGACCGCGTTCCGCTGTCGCTGGATCGCCGGGCGGGCCGTTCCTCACGCTTCAACCGCACTGCGCTGGATCCTGCCCGCTGATTTGGGCCGGTACCCCATGCCCCGCGCTAATCGGCGGATTGCCACCGCCATCCTGACGTCGGAAATTTCGGAGTCGGACCCATGACCGTCCCCATCCGGTCCATTCTCCATCTCGATATGGACGCCTTCTTTGCGGCGATTGAGCAACTCGATCACCCCGAATGGCGCGGCAAACCGGTCATTGTGGGCTCGCCCCCGGACCGGCGCGGGGTTGTCTCAACCTGCTCCTATGAAGCGCGGGTCTTCGGTGTCCGCTCGGCCATGCCGTCCCGAACGGCCGGTAAACTCTGTCCCCAGGGCATTTTCGTTAAACCCCGGATGCACCGTTACGCAGAAGTCTCCAACCAACTGATGACCCTGCTCGAAACCTTTTCGCCCGATATTGAACCGGTCTCCGTGGATGAAGCCTTCATCGATCTGGCGGGAATCCTCCATCTCTGGCCCTCCCGGGAAAAGCTTGCTCAAACCTTGAAAGCCCGGATCCGAACAGAACTCGGGCTCACCGCCTCGGTCGGCATCGCCCGGAACAAGTTCCTCGCCAAAGTCGCCAGCGATTTCAACAAACCGGACGGGCTCACCCTGATTCCCGACGATCCCGAAATCATCCGCAATTTTCTTGCGCCCTTGCCCGTCGGCCGGCTGTGGGGCGTGGGCCGGGTCACCGAATCGGTTTTGCTCAAGGTGGGTCTGAAAACCATCGGCGATGTTCAGCGCTTCGAAGCGAGCCATTTGGAACCCATCGTGGGCAAGGCGATGGCGGCTCATCTCAAGGGCTTGGCCGATGGACTCGACGAGCGAAATCTGGAACCGAGCCGCGAAGAAAAGAGCATTTCCAACGAGACCACCTTTGACGTGGATTGCACCGATGCAACCGTCTGGCGCCAGACGCTCCTCGAACTGGCTGAGGAGGTGGCTTCACGCCTCCGCGCGGGGGGCTGGGTGGCCCGCACCGCTCAGATCAAAGTCCGGTATGCCGACTTTAAAACCCTGACCCGACAGATGACCCTGCCCGAGCCCATCAATACCGACCGGGCACTCTTGCGGTGTGTGATGGATCTTTTTGGACGGCTGAATCCCCAACAGGCGATCCGCCTGCTCGGCATCGGGGTTTCCCACCTTACGGTTCCCGGGCAACGGGCCCCATCCGACCCCCTGCTCTTTCCGGAATTCGCTCCCCCCCCCACCACCCACCGCCGCGATGGCGCCCTTGACCGGGCCGTTGATCGAATCCGAAACCGCTTCGGCCGGGAATCCTTGAAACGGGGGGTCTGGACCGCAGGGGAATAACGGGCGCAGGCGGCGGGAAGCGGCGGCCCTTCCGGGAATCAGCTACTGAAGTTCGACTTTCACTTGGTACATACACCCGTTGGAGGGGGCTTGGTTGGTGAAAGTCATGGGGAATCCGGTTCCCGGTTGATGGTCGAAACCTTCCGTCACCCTCCACTCCTGGGGGGTTGCCATTTCTCGCACAAAAACGGAATAGAAGCGCCCCAGGGCGCTATCCCAACTGAAGCGCAACCCCATGACCGGATCCACGGTCTGGGAACTGATCCGGAAGTACTGGCTGAAGTTTGTCGGACACGTGCCGGCGACCACTTCACCGCCATCGAGCATGCCGTCATGATCGGAGTCGGGGTTATGGGGATCGGATAGATACACCAGAATTTCCTGATCGTCCGGCAGTTGATCGTTATCCGTATCGGCCTTGATCGGATCGGTGTGATAGGTCATCAACTCAGCCCAATCTCCGAGCGTGTCCCCGTCCGAATCGGAGGTCTCCGGCAGAGTGCCGTAATCATAAAGTTCCGCGGTGTCGGACAGCAGATCGCCGTCCGTGTCGCGGGAACGACTGGCGTGCGGCCCGCCGCCGTAAGCGCCGATATTGATGCGCAATCCATTCCAAGGCGGTTCATTGCCAGGGAAATCAACCGGATTCCCGGTATCGATACAGGGGCTGTCCTGGGCAAACTGCAGCCAGTCCCGCAACACGTCCACATAAGTCCCCATGGCCGCCGCGCTCCGGAGATGGTAATCGCCGTTCTGCGCATCCGCAAAAAGCGGATCCAGACTGATACTCCGGTTGTCCTGTCCGGTCAACTGCCGCCAATCGGACAACTCGTTGAAGATTAACGGACTCCCCACATTGATATAGCCTAAATTCGCCGGGCTCGCGGCATAGAGATCGTTGAAATCGGCGAGATAACCCCCGCCCGTCCATGATATTCCCAATGAGCCGGCACCCGCCGCGACAAAGATGTTGTTGGTCACCCAACACTGATGGCCGTTGAACGCCAGTTGGGCGTTTGTATTGAACCCGATCGTGTTATTGATGACCCGCCAGTCGCTCCAAATGAGGTAAATTCCATTCTGTCGATTCTTGCAGATCACACTGTGGCGCAGTTCGGAGTTCAGGCAGGACAGGGCATAGAGGCCATCGGAATTATTCTGGCACCACACGTTGCTCACGAGCAAACCCTGCGACATGTACAGGTTGATCCCCGAAGCCGATCCGTTCAACGCCCGGACGTTCTGGATGGCGCAGTGCGCGGACTCCCGGATACGGATGGCCCCGTAGCCCCCATCGAACGTCATGTCGGCGATCCGAATGCCGGAGGCCGTATCGACGGTCAGCCCGGCCATATTCGAGGCGACGTTCCAAACGGTCCCCATCCCCGCGGGATTGGTGCAACCCTGGATCGTCACATAGGCGTCCACCCGGCCCGAATCTTGCGCGCCCACTCGGATCCCGCCGGTCAAGTCGTAGGTCCCGTTGTCGACAAGGATGCGGTCGCCGCCTTCCAGATCGTAATCGTCCAGAATGGACTGGACACTGGCCTTGGGAGCATCCGGCCAAACCCCCCGATTCAAATCGTTACCGGCGGCACTGGTATAAAGATCATCGCCGAGGCTGTTATCGTTCACATAAAATGTCAGGGGCCCGCTGTGAACCATAAAGAGGTCATCGATCGTATCACTCACCGACGGCTGGCGTTCCAACACGATCCTCCAGAGCGCCACGGCACTGGGCGTTTCCGCCATCGCATTCCACATCCACTCCAGGCGCGAGGCCGGCACATTCGTGGCGATCGAAGTCCACAGATTCCCGTTGTCCGGGGAATACTCCAGGCGGATGGTGTCATCCGTGTTCGCATTGAACACCTGCCAGTAAATTGGGGTGGAACCGCACAGGGACTGCCCCCACAAATCATTGCCCGCCAGCAACCACTCATTCGTGCGCGAGAGCGAGGCCTCAGCCGTCCCGCCGTAGGCGCCCAGATTGATCCGCCCCCCGTTGGGCAGGGGCTCATTCGTCCAATCGTCGGAGACGGAACCCAAATCGATGCAGAGACTATCCACCCCATCCTGGACCCACCCGCCCTCCGTCCAGCGTCCCACCGAACTCTGCAAATGGAAGTCGCCGTGCACCCCATCGGCGAACAGCGGATCGTGATAGAACAATGTCGCCGATCCGGGGCAATTTCCCCGGGTCGCCCCATCGCTCACCCATACATTATTGTTGCTGGCCGTGATCGATCCCAGCAGACTGGCGCAGGAGTTCCCCACCCCCGAGGCCACGAGGATATTGTTGCGCAATTCAATCGAGTTCCCATACTCCATCTGGATCTGGGCACCCGGGTTATAGGCCAGCGTGTTATTCAACAGCCGAATCCCGCTGAAGTACATATAGATCGCATTGCTTCGATTGCCGTAGATCGTCGAATGGCTCAAAGTCAGATTGCCCGTTTGGTTCAGATAAAAGCCGCGGCCGCAATCGTTGATGCGAAGCCGGGCGCAATCGATGTCACCGCCGAAATAGGTCTCGATGGCGGCGGCTTCCATGTCCCGTAGGGTCAGATCACTGAACAGGCATTTTGTGGCATGGTCCGTGTATATGGCATTCAGGCCGGTCTCCAGAATCAGATGGCGTAAGGCCACGCCGCCACAGTTTGCGATCCGCACCAGCGGCTGGCGGGAAGAGGTCCACATCCCGCGCAAGACTGTGGCGCCGGCCATCCGGTTCGTGGTGCCCCGAATCGTTGTCATGAGATTGGTGCCGCCCGCATCGTCACTGCCAATGACAATGCTGGAAGTGATCGAATAGGTGCCGGCGTCCACAAAGACCGTCTCTCCGGGCCAAACGCTATGCTGATCCAAAATCGCCTGAATCGAGGCTTTCGGGTGCTGGGGATCGAGCCCGGAGTTCGCGTCGTTGCCGGGAACGGTGCAAAAGACGTCCCCATGCGTATGGGCGTCATTCACGTAGTACGTCAGCGGACCGTTACGAATGGCGAACGCCGTCTGGTTATCGTCCCAAACGCCGGGGTTCGATTCCAGCATAACCCGCCATTTGACCACCCGGGCATAGAGCACGGCCCGAGTATCCCAAGCCACCGCGCGATCGCCGACCGCCACATGTTCCGCGATCGCCTGCCACGTCAGCCCGGTATCGCACGTGTAGTCGATCCGCACCAGGGCATTGATCGGGAGATCGCCATACTGCCAGGCGAGGCTGACGGTATTGCTCAATAAACCACCGTTCTCGAAACTATTCGCCCGGACCCAGGGAGCAACGGCCGCGCCTTTGGACGCCTCCGGGGTATTCCCATAAGCGCCCATATTGATCCTGCCGCCGTTCGGGACCGGCTCCGCAGTGTAGTCGTCAGCCGGATCGCCCCGATCGATGCAGGGGCTCTGCACCGCATCGTTGGTCCACTCGCCGAAACCGATGGCCCGGCCCTCCGTGCTCTTCAAATGGTAGTCGGTATTCGTCGGGACGGCAAAACGCGGGTCGAGATCGAGGCTGTTCGCGTCCTGTCCGCCGACAAACCCGGCCTGCCAGGCCGGGAGATTGGTATGGGTCGTCGTGCCGATCTTACCCACCACGGCGCCCGCCAGCGCATAAAAATCGTTATAGTCGCCCCGATACGACGCGGCGGCGCCGATGGATAGACAGCCCCCCCCGCTGCCCGAAGCCGCAAAAATACTGTTGCGAACCGTGCCGTCCCCCATCGTCAGTTGATACCCGGTATTGTCGGCCACGGTACAGTTGATGACCTCATTGCTCACCCCCTCCAGGCTCAAGCCGCCGCCCGCATTCCGGCAGATGGCGCTATTGCGAAACCGCGTGCAGGATGTTCCCGCGGTGGCGCTGAGACCCAGACTGCCGGCATTGCTGATAATAAAGTTCCGGAATTCGTTGCTTGGGGCATTCCATAACCGCACCCCCATGTTCGCCGCGCCACTGGCCGCCCCGTTGGAGATGGCGCAAAATTGGCTCTGCTCCAAATACAGGGTGAAATACCCGCGCCGGAACGTCAGGTTGGCCACGGAAACATATTTGATCTGATATAGATAGAGGGCATAGGCCCCCCCGCCAGTACTCCCCCGATCAATCACCGAACCGCCGACGGCCCGATTGGTGCTTCCCACAATTGAAACCGGTAACCCCGGCAGGCCCTGATCGTTGACATTCACCCGGATCCCTTGATTGGAGTAAACTCCTGTATCGATATAAATCGTATCCCCACCTTCCAGATCCCAGGCATCCAAAATCGCTTGGGGGGTGGCCTTGGGGGTCGTCGGCGTCAAGCCGTCCTGGTCATCATTCCCGCCCGTCGTGCAATAGACATCCCCCACGGTATTGGAGTCGTTGACGTAAAAGTTGAAGGCCGCGCCATTGCGCAAAATAAAGGTTTGGTCGGCTTCGTCGGCGATGTTCGTATTGCTTTCCAGCATGACGCGCCAGAGCGCGGTCCGACTGCTCGGGAACAGCGGAGAGTTCCAGTCGAAACTTCCGGAGGTGGCCAGGATCTGGGTGGCGATGTTGATCCAGTCCAATCCGGCGCTGGGCGAGTAGTCCAACCGCACCGTGTCGTCGTTGGCCACGCGATCGGCGGACCAAGTCAATGCCACGGTGCCGTTCACCGTGGCGCCGGTGTTCAGGCTCGACACCCACAGGCGGGGTTGACTGCCTTTGGACGCCTGAGGGGTGTTGCCATAACAACCGAGATTGACGCGTCCGCCGTTCGGGTCAGGTTCACGAGCCCACGCACTGGACGGATCACCGGCGTTAATTCCGGGACTGTCCTGGGCATCCATCACCCAGTTCCCCGTGTCGTAGCGGCCGGTCGTGCTTTGCAGGTGAAAATCGTTCGTTGCGGCGAACAGCGGGTCGCGGCTGATGCTGTGCCCATCTCCGGCGGTGACCGCGCGCCAGGCGATCAGACTCGCATAGGAATTGGTCCCGATCAGGCCGACCTTCGCGCCGTTGGTGACAAAGAAATCGTTGTAATCGCCGGCATAACTGCCCTTGTTGTTGACACAAACCGTTCCCGTACCGGATCCGGTGACGATGCTATTATGCAGGCGCACGGCCGAAGCCGCGATAATATTGATTTGAGGTCCGCCGTTTCCGGCCAGCGTCGAATTCTCAATCTGGGTCCACTGATTCTGGCTCAAGTAGCTGAATCCGCCGAGTGCGTTGCTATAGATGAGGCCATTCTGCAACAAAATAGACTGGGCTTGATTCGCATAGATCCCATAGCCCCCGTTCTCCCGAATCGTGCATTCCACCACCGAATTCGAAGGAGAGATCCAACTGGAATTAACGATCGCCAAACCATGCGAGGAACCGCCGGAAATCGTCACGTTCGACACCACGCATTGGCCGCAACCATCCAGTTGCATGACCACATTCCCACCCCGCAGGACGAGATTGCGCCAGGCGGTGTATAACATTTTCGTCGCCTGCAGACAGGGGCTTGTCGCGAGGGATTGCTGGAACACACTGCCGCCCGCCCCATCGTTCGTACTACCCACGAAACTGACCAGGGCCGAGACCGAGCCGGAATCGTTCGAGGATACGCTCACCGAGTTGGTCAACGGATAAAGGCCCGTATCGATGTAAACCGTGTCGCCCGCATCCAGATCGTAGGTGTTCAGTAAGGTCTGGAGATCCACCATCGGCGAGGAGGGCGTCACTCCGGTACCGAACACGGAACCGGTCGAACTGCAATATACGTCACCGGCATCATCGGGGTCATTGACGTAGAATTGGAAAGCCGATCCGCGCCGCAAGACCAGCATCCGATCGGTCGCATCGAAAATGTCGGGATCCGATTCCACGACGACCTTGAACAGCAAAGCCGGCGTATCGGGAAGATCCGCCATCGATACGGCAAACTGAAGATTGGTGCCGGGAATGCCGGACTGGATCAAAGCCCAGGACTCGCCCCCATCGACCGAGGCATAGACGACCACGGTACAGTCCCCCGTAAGCCGTCCGCACACCCATTGAACAGTCACCGTCGGTCCGGCATAGCCGCCGGCATTCGGGCTGGTGACGTAAATCCAGGGGGGCAGGCTGTCGGGGGTTCGCGAGGCCTCCGGGGTATTCCCGTAGGCGCCCACATTGAGTTTGGAACCATTCGGCTCGGGTTCCAGCGCATACGGCAGGATCGGATCGCCGGCATCCAGGCAGGGGCTGTCCACCGCGTCGAAGACCCAGGTCCCGTTGGGCTGGAGACGTCCGGCCGTACTTTTCACATGGTAGTCACCGTTACTCGCAAAAAGCGGATTGGCGGAAAAACTGTTCAAGTCCTGGCCGCTGGCCGCCTGCCAGGCGCTCAACGTCGGATAGGTGGCGCCTGCTTTTATCAGATTGGCGCCATTGACGGCGTACAAGTCATTAAACTGGCCCCCATAGGTCCCGGCGGTTTTGTTAATGCCATACGTTCCGGCACCGCTGGCCACCAGGATCGAGTTGCGCAGGGTGAGGCTGCAATAGGAATCGTAAATCCGGATCTGCTGGGTGCCCCCATTCGCAGCGATCGTGGCGTTCTCGAAAGTGGCCGAGGAATGCACCAGATCGACACCCCAGGTACCGTTCTCGCAAATCACGCCATTGCGCACCAGGATTCCAGTGGAATAGTCGACATTAAACCCCGTCCCCGCGCACCCGCGCACCGTCAGGGAGTGGAACTGGCATCCTGACGACTCGTCCAGCAAAACTCCACCCAGCGCCTGTGCGCTCACATTAGTGATGAGGCAGGCAGAAGACCGGTACAGATAAAGGGCATTTTTCCCGCCGAGCACCGTCAGGTCGCGGAGTTGCACCCAACTGGCGTTGTCGATCGTCAACCCCATTTGCCAGTCGGCTTGCGACGATCGGAAAAGGGTGGTGCCCCCGGCCGCCGCATTGGTGCTGCCTTGAATCGTGACGTAGTTGCTCACCGTCCCCCCGTCGGCGGCGGACACCACCGGATTTTGATCGGCCACGTAATAACCGGTGTCAATCAGAACGAGATCCCCGCCGTTCAAATCGTAGGCGGCCAGAACGTCGACGAGACTGTCCTTCGGCCGGGCGGCCGAAGCGCCGTGATTCGACACGGAGCCGACCGCCGTACAATACACGTCACCCACCCGGTTGGAGTCATTCATATAGACAATGAACGGGTGAAGGACGAACGATGTGTCCACGACATCCCAGATCGTCGGATCGCTTTCCAACACCACCCGCCAACGCGCGACTGGACTTCCCTGGGACAAGGCGGTGTTCCACAGATATTGCCGGTCCTCGACGTTCACGCCGGAAGTCAGGATCGACCAGGTATCCCCATCGTCCGGCGAATAGTCGACGCGCACCGTGGCACCGGACGCGATGCCATTGTAGTCCCACACCAGGGCGTTGGTGCCGGACGCCGTCCCGCCCAAACCGAACGTGACCGCCCGAATCCACCGCGCAACGGCCGTCTTTGACGCTTCCGGCGTGTTGCCGTAGGCCCCCTGGTTCCGACGCCCGCCATTCGGCTGGGGTTCGAGGTCCCACGGGCCGTCCGGACTGGCATTATCGCTCGCCACACTGGTTTGCGCATCATTCATCCAGACACCGG
>CAZCDO010000085.1:0-15618 GCA_964497135.1 uncultured Verrucomicrobiota bacterium | reverse complement strand
TAGCCCCAGATGCTCCATTCCTGGTTATGGGTCAACCGCTGACTATGCGCAATCTTGGCCGGCAGGGGAATGATCGCCATCCCTTTTTTGGCCATGACGGTCAGGGCCCAGGGCGCCAGCGGGACCGTTTTACGGCCAGTGTTTTTCAACAGGTGGACCACCGTGAGTTCATTGCGCTTGGGCGACAGGGTGATTTCCATCATTTTCTGGATGCCCGATATTTTGCCGGGCGCTTGGATCGTCCGGACTCCATCCAGAATCGGCGTCACATCGACCGGGACGTTGTCCAACTCATAACTCCAGGGCTTGGCTTCGGGCGCGAGCCAGAGGCGATGTCCACCGCGGATTTGCCAATCCTTTTCGCCCGAGCTCCCCTGCTGGCCGGGCATTTCGCACAGGACATTGCGGCCCCCCACAAAACCAAAACGCAAAATCCGCGGCCCGACATCGGCCGTGATGACAACCTCGACCTTGCCGTTGCTCAGTTGGTAGTTATTCGTCCAGCCGTTGAAGGGAATTTTCAGAATTGATAGCGACATGGTTGTCTCCCCGCAACCGCGCGAATTTCAGGTCCGCGACGGATTGCTGATTGGTTGTGTGGTAACCGGCATGATGCTACCCATAAATGTTTTGGGGCACAACCACTTTTTGGGCTCCACATCATCAACATAATTGCAATTCGGGGCACTTCGCAACCGGCTCCCAAGTAGGCATTCTTGCCTGACACGTCCCCGCTCTCCCCGGAGTCGGGCAGGAATGCCCGACTTACTTGGATTCATGCGGTCACTGCCCCTAACCCAGATGCACCCAACATCAATTTATAGCAGAACTACTTTCCGTTGAGTTCAAATTCCCGGGCGACAACGCGGACTAAAGCCGTTGTTCGAGCCGACCGAAACGGTCCCGCAAATCCGCATAGAGGCGGTGCGCGTTGGGATCCGGGTCAACCGCCTTGCGAAAGGCAGGCGCCTGCGCGACCGCCTCCCCAAACGGAACAAACCGGCCGCGGTCGCGACACATCCGGCCGTGCCGGGCCCGGTAGGCGGCGCCCAAGGCGGCCGAATTGGCCTGCTCGGCAACCCACACCGGCACGCCGAACACATTGGCCATCACCCGCAACAACGCGGCGTCACGCGAGGCGCCCCCCGTGGCCAAGATCGTTTTGGGCCGGATCCCCAGCCGGTCGCCGTGACGGCACATCGACAACATCTGGCTTTCGTAAACCGCCCGGGCTTCGGTTGCCGGATCGAAGGTCGCAACCGGCCGATCATCGGCATCGAACCGACGGCGGCCGGGGATAAGCAGAGGGGGCGTAATCTCGGGAACCTCGATATAGAAACCGATATTCCCCCGGTTGCCGGGCGGGGTTTGTTCCAGCAGGCGGGCGAAATCGGCCCAATTTTTAGCGCCACAACTTTCCCGAATCGCCTCGCGGGTCAGCGACCCGTTTTTAAAGCAAACCAGCGCCATATAACCCTCCGGATCGACGGGACTTGCGAACAGATGCCCCTCTTCCCCGGATGGCGTCGGGTCGCGCAGAGCGGCGAACAGGGTGTCGCTGGTGCCCAGGCTGATTGCCACATCCCCGGCTTCCTTCAACCGTAACCCGGCCAGGCTGTTGGGGTTGTCCCCCGAAAAAACGATGACCGGCGTTTGCGGGCCAAATCCGTAGCGTTGCTGATGATAACGGGAAACCAACCCGGCGGTCTCATGCGCAAAAGCCAACGGCCCTAACCGCCCCCCCAGGTCTGGCGCGGTGATATCGAGTGAACGCGAATCCCATTGGCGAGTCCGCAAATTCATCAGGTTCATTCCTGACCCATCGCTGACATCGATTGGCGCGTAATCCCCGATCAACAGACTGGCCATGAAGGAACTGACCAGGGCAATCCGCTCTGTGGCGGCATAGTCGTCCGGGCGAAGGCGATGAATCCGGGCGATTTGATTGCCGGTAAACCGTTCATAAGCGCGGGATCCGGTCAGATCGGCCACCGCCTGAGCCCCCCCCAGCGCTTGTTCGCGTTCCCGACATTCGGCGCCCGTGCTGGAATCCATCCAGATCGGAGAGGCTTCAACGGCAAACGCGGTGCGCAATTGACCCAGCACTGGCGCTTGGGGATTGAGCGACGCGAGGCGGGCACGGGCGCCGCGACGCCAATAGACGCTGCCATGTTGCTGACCTGACCCCGATACGGCGGCAATGCGGGCAAAGGGGCACCGGTCCTGATGCATCCGATCCAACAGCCGGTCCAGCGCCTCCATCCACATCGCCGTCGGGGAAGTAACCGCCAAGCCATCCGGCGCCGTATGGACCCCACCCCGGGTTTGATACTGGGGTAGATCGGCATCAAAATTAACCGACCACTCCCCTTGAACCGCAAGCTGATCATCAATCAGGATGGTCTTCAAACTTTGTGTACTGCTATCCAATCCGAGAAAGAACGGGGCGTCTGCCATGGATTCCTCCAGAAGTCCGCAACGGAAATGAAAAACGGGGGCAGTATGCCAGAGGGGCGACTTCTCGGCAAGCTGATAGGATAAAATTCAGCGGTTCACAGGGAATACCGCCGTCCGGCAATCGCCGGACGGCTTATTTTTCCACACGATCATCGCGAAACGAAATGGTGGCGGGAGCCGGAGTTGAACCGGCGACCCAGGGCTTATGAGTCCCTTGCTCTGCCAACTGAGCTATCCCGCCTGGGGATGGTGCACCCGAGAGGAGTTGAACCTCCACGACCTTGCGGCCACAAGGACCTGAACCTTGCGTGTATGCCAATTTCACCACGGGTGCATATAACAGAGCGACCATTTATAGAAAAAATAAAGGGGCAAGTCAACAGCGCAAAAAATCCCCCAACGCATAGGACGCGGTTATCCTTGAAACCGGAACCGGGGATGGGAGCCGCGGAATCCTTCTTCCGACTGAATTAGATCATCACAAAATCGGCGCCGAGCAGATGGGCCAAAACTTTCAGTTGTCCACAGGCATCGCCAAAACACATCGCCATGTGATGGGGCCCGCCGGCACTGCCATACGCATTCAACCAATCGCGGACATCCTGCCGAACGATCACCTTGGTCTGCGGCGTATCCGCCTGAGGCAGGGGGCCGAAATCAGCCACCTCAACCGGCGAGGCTATAATCCGCCACCGTTGATGGTCCACCAGGGTCAGTACCGCCAATGTGGCGGGACCCGGCTCATAAAAGACGGGCAATACGAGCTGATTATAACGGGTCTTGACGATGGAACCTCGTTGCCGGAGTTCCACGGGACGATCCTTTCGAGCCATGGCAATATTGGACTCGCCCATGTGCGCCAGCATCAAGCCATTGCCGGCAAAATCGATCGTGAAAATTTCGGTAAACGTGGCCGGGTGTGCGACGCGATTCAGCACGGTTGCAAACGCGGCGGCAATCAGGTCCCCTTCCCCGCCGAACCCGATTCCTTCGCCCAACAAGCGGGTGGCCGCCACGAACGGCACAGTTTCCGCCCGATTATCATTTTCAAAGGCCAGAAACTGATAACTGTAAGCATCCAGACTTTTCGCTTCAATCAAGGCCCTCAAAGCCCACTCGGCACGGGCAGCGGCGGACAGATCCTCGGCCTTGACATGGGCATTCACCCGATAACTCTGGCGATAGGTCGCGACCAGTTTCGCCACGGCGGCCTTGGGCGCCCTGGCCACGTTTCCATGGTATTCGCCCATCGATAACGATTCCACCGCACACCCCAGGGACGCAGTCAGATACGTCGTATCCAGCCCGAAATCACCCATGCCGGGGTAGGGGAAACCCAGGACGCCCATGCGCAGGTTGCGAAAGGCAGTGACACCGGCCGCCGCCTTGAGTATTCCGCTTAAATGGTCGACAGCCCCAGAATCCTCAATGTGGCTGGTGTGATACCAGAACCGGACCCCGCTCCGAACCAACACGTTGGCCAGATCGAATGTTCCATGAACCCCGTGATTCGCGATCAATTCCTGAGTGCCGTAATTTTCATCGACAGCGGAGAGTTCCTGGGTGTTCCAGATCACAAGGGGCAGGCGGGTTTGCATCAAGGCTTGCAAACTCGACAGGCTGGTGGAATAGGTCAACAGGATGACCATCAGCACCTCGGCCCCATCCCGTTCGAGCCGCCGGACCTCCGCCTCGATCGCGGCACGTTGAAAAACAGCCCCGTGATAGAGAGGTCGAACCTGGGATGCCAGGGCGGGCAGAATTGCCTTGCGGACCCAGGCGTCACGTTCTTCACGTATTTTTGGATTGTTTTCGTAGAAATCCAGCGTCAATCCCAGGATACCCACTTTCGGCTTCAGATTCACAGACATTTATTTCTCCTATTCCTCGATGAAGCATTGATTCATATTCAGATCCGCCCATCACCGTCCTCCGGCCGCCCGGATAATCCGCGCGGCATTGCCGGCAAAGACATCGGCGATATCCCGGCGCGTGAGCTTCAGTCGCTCGGCGGCTCGCCGAAAGGCGTCGATTTCCTCGTACATAAAAAAGGTCAGGCGGTCGGCTTCCGGACCCGAGACCTCTTCCATATTCTTATCCCCGGACACATCGCCATAGAGTCCTCGAGGAACCCGGTTCACGTAATGTCCCTCGCGCGCGACGCGGCACATGCGCATCCGGGTGATCGGCAGGTCGGTTCCGAACAGAAAACGACGCGGTCCCACCGTGCGCAAGGCCATCTCGAAAATATGGGCGTTGGTGTTGGCGCAGAAATCAAAGACCAGCCGGCGGGTGGCAGACAGAACATCAAAGGCATTTCCGGCATCCTCGTCGCAATAGGCCCGTCCCACATGGGCCACAATCAATTTGAGCCGCCGGTAGTTTTTATCGATCTCCACCAACTGGGCCAGATTCACCGGATCCTTGAGCCGGCCGTCGCGCGGGATGTGCAGCATCACCATCCACCCGTTGCGGTCATGAACCTCCATCTGGTGAGGCGGGAAAAAATCGGTAATCCGGATCTCCTTGCCGGGGATGTAGGACGGCGCCAGGGCGAGGTAACTTTTTGCACCCA
This sequence comes from uncultured Verrucomicrobiota bacterium, assembly GCA_964497135.1. Classification (GTDB taxonomy): domain Bacteria; phylum Verrucomicrobiota; class Kiritimatiellia; order CAIKKV01; family CAIJXV01; genus CAIJXV01. Next base: position 10,586 of record CAZCDO010000085.1, on the reverse strand, counting down.
AAAATCCGCCGGCCTTTACCCGCCGTTCCAATTCCTCCGCCGACCAGGATGGATCACTAAAAATCAAAGCCGGCAATCGGTGGGTCCGGGAACACCGGGCAATATACTCATTGATGCGATGAAGATTATCCCCCTGGGGAAGACCGGAGAAGATCAAGGGCATCACGGTCTTACCCGGCAACATCAACCGATAGGTTTTCAACAAATCCTCGATGGGATTGACGGCCGCCACGCGGGCGGGCCAACTCACCAAACGCGAATCCTGGACCGGCGGTTCGGTGGGCTGATCTTTCACCCGCCAAACATGGGTATGAATATCAATGATGCGCTCGGGCAGGAAAGCGGCCAACCGTTCAGCATAAAACCGACGGTCAACCTCCTTCACTTCAAACAACGTCGCGCCATTTTTCATTTGGACCTCACTTAGACCCACCACCCTTACAAACCACCCATAAATAGTTTCAGAAGCCGTGAACAATGTCAATCTAACCGAATGATTTCAAAAGGAGCCTCCGCCAGGGCTAGTCCTTCCTTAAAACCCGCCTCCTCCCCCCAGGATCCGCCCCACGCTCCGCTGCCCCAAGCAAAACCTTGTGCGTACCGCACCCCGCCTAATCGTCCGTACTGAACCGCCCGGGCTAGGGCAAAACCGTGAATCCCGGCAGGATGCTGACTCGGAAAACAATCCAGCGCCCGTTGGTTGGTCTCAACATCGGCCTCGGACAACTCGACCAGTACATTCGGACGCCACCCACCCATCGGCCCCCCACCACCAGGCTCACGCAACAACAGCTTCAATCCCGCGCCCGCCGCATTCAAATCGTTGACGACCAAGTCCACAAATCGACCGACCGCATAATGGTCGGGGTGCCGATCATTGGGCGTATGCGTAATGATCAAGTCCGGCTTCTCCTCCGCGATGAGTGAAGTGAACCGTTCGACACACTCCGGGAACCGATACGCATTCTGAACCGGCGGCATACCATACCAACTCACCTCGGCCGCCCACGCCTCCGTTTCAGCGCGACTGCGAAAAGCGGGAAAAACCTGGCGCAGATCGGGCGTATGCAGGTAATAGCTTTTGAAAGCGAAAAACTCGACCCGCGCGGCGCCTAACACCGCGGCGCCTCGGCGTGATTCAGCCCGCCGGATCGCCAGGGCCGCATCGGCATCCGCGACGTTCACCCCCTGCCCTACATAGGGATTTTCAACGGCAACCACGTAAACCCCACGCGCCCCCTGCCGGGTCAGCCGAGCAAATAATCCGCCGGACCGGCCCTCGACATCGTCACAATGCGCACCGACGCAAATGAACGTTTTAATACTCCGAAGATTCATGGCCTGCCCTTATTAGAATATGATCTGGAAAAGAATCAATCAATTTTCAGTTGCATTCGCAACATCCTCCGGCACCCAAGTCGCCCCTTGCTCACGCAATCGTCTGCGCAAGACAGTCGGGTCGACTCGCGCCACATCCCTCCCCGTTTCCATGGCCCATGCCGCCGCAGTGCCTGCGGCCTGCCCCAACGCCATGATCACGCGAGTCAATCGGCAACTCGAGGCCGCTTGGGAACTCATCCCCGCCGCCCGCGAGGCTACCAGCAGATTCTTCCATCCTTTGGGAATCAGGCATCGGAACGGCACCCCATACGCCGAAGTCACCCCGTTCGTTCCATCCCCCCCTCCTCCATGCACATCCAGCGGATGATCGTTCACGGCAATCAGATCCGGATGGGTCTGCCGTGCCAGCCCGACTTCAGCATCCTGCCGGGTCAGCATATATTCAGACACCACCCGGTAACTTTCGCGCACCCCGAGGGCCGGGGCAATCCAGCCAATCCGATACGCCTGCCATTCCGGAAACCGGTCCTGCCAATACCTCCAAAACGCATAAATCCGCCGCAGACATTCAGGGTAAGCCGCCTCCGGACCCAATCGCAAATAGTCATGCCCCTCCAGGGTGGGCAGGATATTGATATTGTAATCGCCATTGGGATATTGGACGCAGGAAGCGATCGGGAAATCCCGCCGCCACCAGCAGGTCTCCGGTACTGGAATGGGGGGAACATCAATGCCTGGAGCGGATTTCGGAGTGATCCGAAAAATCAGGCTGACCCCGTTGATTTGATGGTCTGCTGTTTCCGGCGCACCCGGTTCGTCATAGCGGGACCGGGGATCCCGGCCCAGATGGCGCTCGCAACCGCAGGCCCCACACAGGACCCCATCTCCCGTTCCATCGATAAAGGTCGTGGCCGTCACCCGCGTCCCGTCGGACAACCAGAGCGCGAGCACCTTCCCGGCTTCCGTTTCAACCCGGTCCAGTTTCACCCCCAGGCGGACCGTCACCCGGCCGGTCTCCTGACACGCCTCGAGCATCACCCGCGATAGAGCTTCCGGTTCATTCACAACCCCATGCCAGCGCGCCCGGATCAACGGCTTATCCTCCGAACACCCGAAACTCAATGCCCCCTGGGAATGGCGACACAGGGTGTCCTGATAGGTCAGAGAGGGATCCAGAACACTTTCTCCACCCGGATAAAACCCATCCTCCGGCCAGCAACAATGGCGGTTAATCCGATAGATCCCCACCGCGCCCGGAATCGCTTGGAGGCGCCGGTACAGATCGAAGGGAATTCCCGTCCCCCCGCACCCCATTTCCCAGATCGATACCCCGGCGCGCACCGCGGTGCCGCCCAGGCAGTCGGCAGCTTCCACGAGCAAGGTCTTTAATCCATATCGGCCGGCCGCAATCGCCGCCGCCGTCCCCCCACTCCCTCCGCCAATGATGCAGAGATCATAGTTCATTTATCCTTCAAGTCCCTCCCAGCCGGCGAGCGAACGGCTCATCGCGGCCAGATCGGTTGCGTCCAGCACAACCGTACCAGCGCGGGCATTTTCCTCAGCCTGTTTTGGATTCCGCGCACCGATCAGCACATGCGTGCACCCCGGCTGATGAAAAGCCCAGGCGATTGCCAACTGGCCCAGGGTGATCCGATGTTTTTCGGCCACAGGACGAAACGCCTCCAGCAAACGCGCCACCCGCCGCCGGTTTTCAACATTAAACCGCGGGCGGGAAGAACGCAAATCATCCGCATCAAAAACGCGATCCGGCCCGATAGCGCCGGTCAGCAATCCCTGGGCCAGCGGGGAGTAAGCCAGAAAAGCCATGCCGGCCTTCCGCACATGGGGTAAAATATCAGCTTCAGGATTACGATCCAGCATGCTGAAGTTTTCCTGATCGGCATCGAGCGGACCGACAGCACGGTATTGATCCATCTCAGCCGGAGTGGCGTTGCTCACTCCGATCGCCCGGATTTTACCTGCCTGTTTGAGCCGCAATAATTCGTCCATCGTTTCGGCAATCGGCGTCGTCGCATCCTGCCAATGGGTCTGATAGAGATCGATGCAATCCACCTTTAGACGGCGCAAGCTCTGTTCCAACTCATAGCGGATCGCGTCGCGCCCCAAGTAACGATACACCTGGTATTTGCCTTTACCCTGGGTGATGTTGCCGTCCTCGGAATTGAAAAACAGGTTGCCTTTATGGCAATGCCAGACCAATCCGCATTTCGTGGCCAAAACCACCCGGTCGCGCCGTCCGGCCAAAGCCCGGCCCACCAGTTCCTCGGAGTGCCCGAAACCATAGGCCGGCGCCGTATCGATCAGCGTGATGCCCTCCTCGATCGCCGCCTGAATCGCGGCAATCGATGCGCGGTCATCCGTCCCCCCCCACATCCATCCACCGATCGCCCAGGTCCCCAACCCGACCACCGAGGCCTCGATTCGACTTATACCCAATGCTCTTTTTTGCATGACGCCTTCCTTTCCTTTTGCGAAACTCATTCCGTCCTCCTCCTGAAAATACCAAGTGAAAAAAACAAAGGCAAGCGCCCCTATTTCCCGCCCTATCCCAATTCGACACACCGGATTGACTTATGATTGCATCCTTTCCCTGTTTCCCTTAAAGTAAGGGGCAATTAAAGGAATCCTCCCGATGTGCAAGACCTGTGGATGCGGAGTCGCCGGACTCAAACACCACCATCATTCTGACCCTGGGGAGCCCCATGAACACGGGCCCCATTCGCACACTCACCCTCACGACCCAGCGCCTCCCCTCGCAGGGATAGGCCGAAAAACCCTTCAACTGGAGCAGAAGATCCTCGAACAAAATGACCGGATCGCCCATGAAAACCGGCATTGGTTGGAAGATCATCACATCACCGCCATCAACCTGATCTCCTCTCCGGGGTCCGGCAAAACTTATCTTCTCGAAAAAACACTTGATGCTCTGAGGAACCGGATTCCCTGTGCGGTGATCACCGGAGATCAACGGACGGATAACGATGCCCGCCGACTGGAAGGGCGAGGAGCGCTGGTTCGCCAAATCGAAACGTATGACGCCTGCCACCTGGAGGCGGGTCAGATTGCCCGATTATTGCCCGAAGTGGCTACTGCCGGCACAAAATTACTCTTCATCGAAAATGTCGGCAATCTGGTCTGCCCAGCCGCCTTCGATCTCGGGGAACATTTTAAAGTGGCGCTCCTATCCACCACCGAGGGGGAAGACAAGCCCCTCAAATATCCTTCGCTCTTCTCCCAAGCGCCCATCTCCGTTTTGACTAAAATCGATCTAATCCCTCATCTCGACTGGAATATCGTGGCCTGCCGGGAAAATCTGCGCCGGATCCGGCCGGGAGTCTTCATTTTTGAACTCAGCTCCAAAACCGGCGAAGGCATGGATGCTTGGCTGGATTATTGGATCAAACTGGCGGGCTGAACCGTTTGTTTTGTTGCGTTACCGACCGGAAAGATTTTAGGGACTCAGTCCGCCCGGGACATCCCACCGAATCACCGCCGTCTTTTCCTGAGCCCTCCAGCCCCTTGCGGTCTCCTCCCCAGGATTGGGCTTATCGCACCAATTCATGGGCGTATCCCCCATATCGCCGACCCGAACGGCAATGCGGTCTTGGATATCAGCCGTAACCTGCGCGACCCGACTGTATCCATCTCTAATATTGGTCACGCCCTGATTGTCAAACTTTTCGGGCTTGTCGCCATAGGGGGGGCCGCATTTTAAATAAATATCAACCCCATGCGCGCACTGGGTCGAAAGGCCGGATATCTCCAGATCGTTCCAGATTTTCTCATATATATAGATATATAATCCCTCGCAAAGCGAATAAGCCCAGCAATAGGAACCTGGTGTTGTGTTCTGATTCCAACTCCAAACAGGCCAGTGCTCGGCGACATCGCGGATGCAATTCTCCCAGTCGTACGCCGAAGTACATCCGCTATACCGCTCATTGTTCTCTCCCGGAACCCCAGTCCAAGAGGGCGTCATCATTGTCCATGCCATCTGTCCAATCACCTGCCGCAACCCCGCCGGACCATAGTCGGCTTCCGACCACTCGGTTTGTCCCGCCGGAGAAACGTCCCCCCCCCCCGCCGTCTGATCATTCGCAGCCAGCGTCATCCCTCCCCAGAGCATCGGCGTGTAAGTGAAATAATTGGCCGGTATTCGGAGCCGGACCACGAGTTCAGGGACCTCCAAAACCGGAAGAACTCCGGCATTCGCATCCAAATAGGCCGAAAAATCGCCATCCTGATTGGCGTGAAGGGGGTCGACAAAATGGGGCAGCAGGTCGGAACAGAATAGTTTCAATGCGGTAAAATCATTGAACCCGGGAACCGGCATTGGCTCCTGCCCCAGCAGAACCGCCCGTTTATCCAGGGCGATCTCGACCCAGCTCAAATCGGCCAATGCCGTTTCGGCCTCGGTCATCGAAGGACGTTCGAACTCTGCCGCACAAACAGCCCGGCAGTAACATCCCGCACCGATAACCAAACCCCATACCCAGCTCATTCCATGCCCCATGTTCCCCTCCCCTGCGGCCGTCAACCGCACCTTTGATGGCTGTTAAGAATAGGACGTTTTTACGCGAACCGCAAAAAAGGTTAAGGCGTCAATCCGCCCAAAAATCCCAACGAATCACAGCCGTCTTGGCCTGAGCCCTCCAACCCCTTACGATCCCCTCACCGGGATGCGGCTTATCGCACCAAGTCATCGGCGCATCACCCGTATCGCCGACCCGAACGGTATAGCGGTCTTGAATATCACCCTCAAACTGCTCGATCCGGCTGTAACCATCTCTAATTTTGGGTACGCCCTGATTATCAAACGTCCCCTGTATATCGCCGGATGGGATGACGCATTTTAAGTAAAAATCAACCCCATGCACACGTTGGGTCGAAAGGCCGGATATCTCCAGATCGTTCCAGATTTTCATATAATCGTAGACATACAATTCCTCGTGAATCGAATAACCCCAGCAATAGGACCAGGGTGGATAGTTTTGATTGGAAGTCCATCCGGGCCAGTGCTCGGTGACATCGCGGATGCAATTGTCCCAATCGTCACCCGAAGTGGTACCGCAACCCCGCACATTGTTCTCCCCCGGAACGCCTGTCCAAGAGGGCGACGCCTGTGTCCAAACCATTTCTCCGATCACCCGCCGCAATCCCGCCGGACCAAAGTCGGCTTCTGACCACTCGGTTTGTCCCGCCGGGGAAACGTCTCCCTCCCCCGCCGTCTGATCATTCGCAGCCAGCGTCATCCCTCCCCAGAGCATCGGCGTGTAAGTGAAATAATTGGCCGGTATTCGGAGCCGGACCACGAGTTCAGGGACCTCCAAAACCGGAAGAACTCCGGCATTCTCATCCAAATAGGCCGAAAAATCGCCATCCTGATCGGCGTGAAGGGGATCGACAAAATGGGGCAACAGGTCGGAACAGAACAGTTTCAACGCGGTAAAATCATTGAACCCGGGAACCGGCATTGGCTCCCGCTCCAGCAGAACCGCCCGTTCATTCAGGGCGATCTCGACCCAACTCAAGTCGGCCAATGCCGTTTCGGCCTCGGTCATCGAAGGACGTTCGAATTCTGCCGCACAAACAGCCCGGCAGTAACATCCCGCGCCAATAACAAAACCCCATACCCAGCTCATTCCCTGCCCCATATCCCCCCCCTGCGGCCGTCAACCGCACCTTTGATGGCTGTAAGAAATTGGCCCTCCCCCATTCCTTGAGGAAACAGTGCCGCATTGCCTTGCCGGTCGCAAGCAAAAAATTAGAGTTTGGCAAATTTTGAGATTCCTTTCCCCAGTTCATCCTGATAGGCTGATCAATATGCACGCAGACGGAATCAAGCCTTCTTTTTCCCAAGACTATCTCCGAAAATCCGGAAATGCGTTAAATTTTGCCCTCGACTGGATTCCGGGATATCGGGAGTGGAAATGTTTTGATCCTGGGCGGGATCATCCCATCGACGAGCGTTTCTCGGCCCTTCCGGTCACCTCCAAGGCTCTCATCCGAAGTCATTTCCCAGATGGCCTGCGACCGCTCGGGCGCACGTTACAGGCGGGACTCGATTCACAAGAAATCGAACTGGTCCATACCAGCGGCACGACCGAGGAACGGGTCTCCCTCCCATGGAACCAATCCTGGTGGAATGCTTCGGAAAATGCCGCATGGTCCCTAAATTCCGCCACCGCCCGGCTCCCGCTGGGCCAACACCCCGAAGCCATCCTGGCCAATCCGATCAGCGTTGGATTTCGCAATGATGAAAGTCCGCTCTCTTTCTCCGATCGACGCTCCGACCGATTCCTTTTCCTCAATGAAAAAAGCGACCCCCTCACCTGGGATGCCGCCCATTACGAGCGCATGATCCGGGAACTCCAGGATTTCCAGCCGCTCACCTTGGAAGCCAATCCATCCCTTCTCGCCGACTTTGCCTACTATCTGATCGACCAAAAACGGTCCTGTTATTGTCCGGCGGTCATCATCCTCACCTATGAATTCCCCTCCCGCGTGTTTCTCCGCGCCATCCGCCAGGCCTTCGCCTGCCCGATCGTCAATTCTTACGGCTCCACCGAAACCGGTTATGTTTTTATGGAATGCGAAGCGGGACGCTATCATCAAAATACCGCCTTCTGTCGAGTCGATTTTCAGACGTGGCGCCCCTCGCTCGGCGATCCCCGCATCGGCCGCATCCTCGTCACTCCGTTCCAAAACCCCTGGCTCCCCCTTGTCCGGTTCGATATCAGCGATTTGGCCCGAATCGCCGCCCCCCAGGTCTGCCCCTGCGGTCGGTCTGACGGCTGGATTCTCGAATCGCTTGAAGGCCGGGGCCGCGATGTCACCCTCACCCTCGACGGCCGTCCCGTCTCGGTTAACCGGCTGGATGCCATGTTATCCGACCTGCCGGGATTGCGCGGTTACCAGGTCGAGCAAATATCCTTCAATTCCTTTCGCGTACATGCCGCCCTACCCCCCCCTGTACCCGCCCGTCTCGACTCCGCCATCCGACAACGTCTGGAATCGCTTTACGGGTCGCCCCTCCAGATCGAAATCGATCTCGTGCCCCGGGTTCCCCCTGAAATTTCAGCCAAAAACCGACTGTCCAAAAACCATTTAAACCTCAATCCTGAAACCCTCCTGGAGATCCCCCATGCGTGACCAGCTTCCCCACCCCGTCCTCCTTCTTGCCGGAGGGCCGGGCCGGGCTCCGGCTTTTGGACCCTTTCTTCAGCCCTTCTTTGCCGATCTCCCGCCTGAACCGACCATCGCCTACATCGGAGCGGCCAGCGGAGACGACAAACCCTTCCTGCGCTGGGCCGTCAGTTGGCTGACTGCCGCTGGAGCCGGTGCCGTTCGGCTGATCCCCACGGTCAATCCCCCCACTCACGATCCCGCCGAATGGCGCCGGCTCCTCGACCCTTTTTCGATCGTTTTCATCAATGGCGGCGATGTCGAACAAGGCATAGCGCTGTTGGATCAATGCGGCCTGGCTGAGACCCTGCGTGAATTACAGGCGGAAGGCATTCGCTTTATGGGTCTTTCAGCGGGAAGCATCATGCTCGCCCGTGAATGGGTTCGTTGGCGGGATCCGGATGACCCGGAGTCGGCCGAACGATTCCCCTGTCTCGGGATCGCCCCGATTTTTTGCGACACCCATGCCGAGGAGGATGAGTGGGAAGAATTGCGCGCCTTGTTGACGTTGCAGGGGCCGAATGCCATCGGGTACGGCATCCCTTCCGACGGCGCCCTTTGGGTGGAATCGGCCGATAAAATTCGGCCCCTTGCCAAACCGGCCCCGGTTTTCCGCCGTGACCCCGGCGGTATCTCTGCCTTGCCATCCCTCACGATATAAGTTTTTCAGCGTCCGGGGTCACGGCGCCCGCCAAACTTTTGGTTCCCAGAATCAGGGTTCCGCACAGAAAAACAGAAACTCGGAAAATAATCGGCTTGACCCGGAGCGACCTCTCTTACAGGATGTGCGGTCATGAACCCCTACAAAGTCACCCTCGATAGTCTGGCCTCGCTGTGCAAACGGCGGGGCTTCATCTTCCAGAGTTCCGAAATCTATGGCGGTATCAACGGTTTCTGGGATTACGGTCCACTCGGATGTGAGCTTAAGCGGAATATTCGCAATGCCTGGTGGAAGGATGTGGTCCAATGCCGTGATGACGTCGTCGGACTTGACTGTTCGATCATCATGCATCCCAAGATTTGGGAAGCTTCGGGCCATGTCGGCGGATTCGCCGATCCCATGGTCGATTGCAAAGTCTGTAAAAAACGGTTCCGAGCCGACCAGCTTTGCGAGGAACAGGGTTCCAAATTGATCGTCGATGGATCCGCCTTCCGTCTACCCGAAGGCATGAAATGCTCGGCGTGCGGGTCAAAGGATCTCACCACCCCCAAAGCGTTTAATCTGATGTTCAAAACCTTTGTCGGTCCGGTCGAGGACGAATCTGCAGTCGCCTACCTTCGCCCCGAAACCGCCCAGGGGATCTTCGCCCAGTTCACCAATGTCCTCTCCACGGCCCGCCAGAAGGTGCCCTTCGGTATCGCCCAAATCGGCAAGGCCTTCCGCAACGAAATCAACCCCCGAAACTACACCTTCCGCTCCCGCGAATTCGAACAGATGGAGTTGGAATTTTTCATCAAACCCGGCACCGATGCCGAATGGCATGAATATTGGGTCAACGAACGTTTGCGCTGGTATGGATCCATCGGGCTCCCGGCGGATAGCCTGACTCGCTACGTCTATCCCAAGGAGGAACTGGCCCACTACGCCAGTGCCTGCGTGGATGTCATGTTTGCCTTCCCTTTCGGCGTTCAGGAACTCGAGGGGATTGCCGCCCGTGGCAATTTTGACCTGAGTCGCCACCAGGAATTCAGTGGCAAACCCCAGGATTATTTCAATCAGGAAACCAACGAGAAGTTCATACCCCACGTGGTCGAACCCTCAGCCGGGGTTGACCGAATCGCCCTCGCCCTCCTCTGCAACGCCTATCGTGAGGAATGGTTGCCGAAGGATAATGAGGCAGCGGAGATCATCATTGCCGAGCCCGGAAAACCGGCGCCGGCGGGATACGAAGCGCGGACCGTGATGGGATTCGCGCCGAGGATCGCCCCGGTCAAGGTCGCGGTCTTCCCGCTCCTGAAAAATAAACCTGAACTGGTCGACAAGGCGCGGAGCCTCTTCACCGACTACCGTCGCTATTGGCCTTGTTTCTATGACGTCA
>CAZCDO010000084.1:0-15639 GCA_964497135.1 uncultured Verrucomicrobiota bacterium | reverse complement strand
TGTTCAAGCGAGGATCTCGACGAAGGATCTTGTGGAACTCGTGCGAGAAGAGAGAAGCAGAACAAGAGGGTAAGTTACGGCACTACCCCGAATCTGGACAAGGGAACCAAGGTTCTTGAAGGCGCGGGATACCTCAATGTGATGGGAGATGAAATACAAATTCAGCTCGCCTAGCTATCTCTCAAGAGCAAACACAACAAATACGGGAGAGTAATTGCGGCCTTACAAGCGCGTAGGATGCTGCGCTTCCGTTCGGATTTCGGATTGCTGCAGGAGGCAAGAATCAGAAAGGTAGGCAGATGTGACTATGTCGGGGTTGCGGTTGCTCACGGGCTTGATTGGTGTGCTGCTACTAGGGTCAGGATGCGCTTCCACACAGCAATTCCTGCCACTGCCCATTTCCACCGAATGTGCCACCGTACGTCGCGAAGCGCGCCGTTCGGTGCGCCGCCACGTTGGGGTATAAATAGAATTCATAGGCCTACCTGTAATTTGGACAACACAAACTCGGCAACCTGATCGACACCGTTTTCCGTCGGGGACACATAACGCGTTAGCGCCAAAAGTTCATCCAGCCGGTCCAACCACTGTCCGTCGCTAAATTCAGCGGGACTCAAACAAAAACCTTTCATCTCGGTGTTGACATAGGACTCCAACACCCGACTTTCCCGAAATCCGGGACGGAGCACACAGGCAAAGGGAAGTCCCGCCCGGTAAACTTCCGCCAGGGTGCTATAGCCGGCCTTGCCGATCACCGCATCCATGCCCCCGACCAGGTCGGGATGATAATGCCCGCTGTTTCGCTCCAAAAACAACAGATTGTCCGGACACGGAAAGCCCGCGGTTTCGCCGGGAATCACAAATTGAACGTCGGCCCGGGCCGCCATCCGCCCATAAAAGGCATGCGCATGATTCATTCCGCCCATGGTCAATAAAACGGTTGGGCGGTCCGGCTGGATCCCCAATTCCTCGCGAATCTGGGCGCGAGTTTGGCGGGGAGGACGGGAAACCGGGGGAACGATCAGATCCACCCGGGATGCCGGATCGCACGCCGGTTCAGTCCGGATCCGCCAGTTCGCGCGGCCGCACCATTCATCCAAGGCCTCGGCATAGGGGCGCAAGGCGGGACACTGCTCAAAATGCCCGGCATAAATCCAACCCCAGGTAAAATTCTCCTGCAAAATCGAAGGGATCCCCGCCGTTTGGGCCACCGCAATCCCCAGTGAGGCAATATCGCAAATAACTCCCCGACATCTGGTTGATTCAACCTGTTGCGCCAGGGAGGAAACAAGGTCCGTTCGGAACGGAATCAAGTCCGCCAATTTTCGCAGAGTGGCCGGCAAATCTTCCGTCAAGGCATCCGGCTGCACAAAACCCACGTCACAGGCCACCGGATGACAAGTGAAGGCCGAGCCCAGGGTCGGCTTGAAAAACCACTCCGGAATCTGGGTGAATATTTCAAAATGGAGAGCGGGCACCCGCTGCAACAAGGCCTCCATCACCGCCGCCGAACGGGCGGCATGTCCGAATCCATGGGGCGTCACAAAAAAAGCGATTTTGTTCATAATGCTTTCCCGTCGGCAGCGCCTAACTCATAAGCGATCTGTTGCCAGATCACCAAGGGCCCGGCCACCTGGCGTTGCCAGGCCGGATTGCGGGCCAGATCGGCATCGATTCGTTCGATATCTTCGCGGCGTAAGGGCCAGGGATTGAGTTCCGGGGCGAGCAGGACCCGCGTAAACCCAGCGGTCGGAGTCGGCGTTCCGGGTGCGCCCAGGAGGGCGGCGGAACGGGGCCAACCGACATGCGGAAGGAGGCAACCCTGGGCGAGCAGGATATCCTCCCGCCCATTGGCGCGAATCGTCTTCAAAGCGGCATGGGCCGCGCGCCATCCCACAGGAAAGCGGGGATGGGGGGGATTCCGCAAATTGATAATTCCCAATAGCATCGCAACCAAAATCAGGCGGCGGGGCGTGCCCACCGCCCGCTGGACCCAAACGCGACCCCACTGCCGGATCCATCCGTCCATCAGCCAGGGAACAAAAAGCGCCATATAGGCCCCCCCCATCCGAGCCTGCAAGGCAAATGCACTGGTGGTATTCACCAGCCAGGGCAGAACAATAACGGCCACGGTCCGGAGATCGATCAGGGGCAAAAACGCCAGCAAGGCGAAGTGTTTCAGGGCAGGCCAGGCGATCATCCGCTTCACCACGACCCAGGGATGGGTCAGCCATCCCGCCACCACCGCCCCGGGTGTCGCCCCCCAGGCGGACCACCGGTGTATCTCGGCCATCAGGCCGGCTGAGCTATGGGCCGGAAGAATCACCCCATAGCAAATCACGGCCCACAGAAGCGCCGTTACGGTGATCACCGCCCCCCAGCGCCGGGATGGACCGGAACGCCCCAGCATCAACAGCCCGGCGACCGCCAGAAACACCGCAATATCCTCGCGGCAGGTCAGGCTCAATAGCGCCCAGATCCAGGCCCGGCGATAGGCGCCCGTCGCCTCGGCCACGAGGAATCCCAGCAGAAAAAAAATCGCCACCACTTCCTGATTGAATCCCAGATAAAATCCGGTCAACACGCCGCGATAGGTCAGGAAGATAAAGACGGTCAAACCCGCCCAAAAGGGACGCACCCCGCGCACGACAGCCAACCGCCAAATCATCCAGGCCGATCCGCCGATCCCGATCGATTGCAGGACGAACAGGAGATAGGGCGAAGGCCACACCCAATAAAACGGAACGAGCAAAACAAACAAGGGCACGACATGATGGTCCAAAAATGTTTGGCCCAATAAATCGGAATATAACAGCCGTCCCACGGCGGAGTTCCGGATGAGTTCCTCATGGAGGCGGAGATCGAAGGCCTGAGTTTCAAAGGCCCAGTGCCGTAAAATCAAGGTGATCGCATGCGTCATAACCCCCACCCCGATCAACCAGGCCACCCCATCGGACCGGACCCAAAAATCCTCAACCCGCGCCACCACGGCTTCTGCCCGCTGAGGCGTCCGCACGGCCCACAGCCCCCCCAGAAGCAGAAACAGACCCATCCCTTCGGCCAAACCAATGGGCGTTTTGCCAATGATAAAAGCCGGCCCCAGGAATACTCCCAGCCCCCATAGGAGTCCGGCCAGGCAGGCCCAACGCCGGGAGTCCTGCCGGGAACGGCTGGCGGTTGGATCAGACTTGACGACATTCATGGCGAATCGCCTCCGATCCCCATCGACACGTCGATCGGTGGGCCGATCCCTCGAACCCAGATGCGGGGAAGTTTGAGGGGTTTGGCGTTAAACGCGATGCGGGCAGGTCGCTCGGTACAGGTCACAGCCGTTGTAAACCCGGCGCGGCGCAGTGCGGCCACCAAAGGCGGGGTGTAAACCCCAAACGGATAGGAATAGGAGGTCGGGCGAAAACCCCCTCGGGTTTCAAAGGCCGCAAGGCATTCCCGAACCTCGGCCTCTGGATCGGCCAATTGGTCCGCCCGAATATGCCGATGGCCATGCGCCCCGAATTCAAATACGCCGCCCGCGCGCAGAGCCCGGATTTCCGCCCAGGTCAGATACTCCCGCCCCTCCGCGCGAACGCGCTGGTCGGGCGTCTCCGCGATGTTCGCGGTGGACACATAGATCATGGCTTTGAATCCCTGCCGCCGTAATAGAGGCTCGGCCACGGTCAAAAGGGTCAAGTCGCCATCATCAAAGGTCAGAATCACCGGTTTTGGCACCGGAGCCTGTCGCTGAAAACCCCGCCAATTGATTTCGTCCGGGAAAACGGATCGAAACCCGGCATTTTTCAGTTCACCCAATAATCGTTCGAGTTCCGCGGAGGGGATCGTCCACATGTCACCAGATGCATCATCCGCCACCCGGTGAAGCATAAAAATCGGCACGGCTTGAGGTCGAGGGCCACAGGCGGATAGCCCCAAAACCAAACCCGCGGCCAATAATCGCCTTTTCACCGCCCCTGAAAGAATTCCTCGCATTCCGGCATCATAGGCGGAGCGGCCCGCATCGCAATCTTTTTTTATAGGTCACGTAAAAAACGATTTTTTTGCGGTTGACAGGGCCATATATTCATAACATGATAGACCCGTTCATTATACAAGTAAACGAAGCGGGGAGCGCAGATGTCCATTTTAATGCGTGTCATCGTCTCGATTCTGTTGGTGCTGAGTATTGTAGCGCTGGTCCTCGGAATTCAGCTCTACAATCAACGCCAGGAAATCAAGGGACGCACCCAACTCTTGGAAACCGGAGTTATCAAGATTGCGGGCAATCTGGAGACAATCGTATCCAGCAACTTTACCGACAAAAACCTGCCCACCTATACGCTCAAGGTGGAAGACCTTAAACGCTATTATCTACTGGATGATATGGGTAAAATCGCCCGGGAAGTGGACGGCACGAAAATCGCCAAAGGCAGCAATACCCTGGACGATGTCTTACAGCAGGCCATCGGCTTCTCCGCCATCCAACTGAGCCGACTCAACGATACCCGCGACGAACTCAAGCGGACTCAGGAAGAATTAGCCAAAACCCAGAACGAACTCCGCCTGATGACCGAGGCGCGCGATGCCGCCACCAACGAAATTGCCCAATTGAAGGCCACCCTCGCCGAACGGGACAAAACCATCGAAGAACAAAAAGTGAAAATCGCCGAACTGGAAGAAGAAAAGGACCGGTTGAGCCAGAAGGTCGAAGAGCAAACCTCCCAGATCGGCAAGCTGAAAGATGAGAAACAGGACTTGGAAACAAAGATGGCCGCGGACAAACGCCATATTCAGGAACTCGAGAAACAGATCGACGAGTTGATGCATCCTGAAAAGATGCCCAAGGGCATTCAGGGCCAGGTCATGGTGGTCAACTCAAACTACAATTTCGTCGTTGTCGACATTCCTCCCGGAAGCCGCCTGTATAAGGGGGTCGAGTTGATTGTCCAGCGCGAAGCAATTTTTGTCGGAAAAATCCGAATCACCGATGTCCGTCTCGATGAAAATTTCGCCGTCGGCGACATTCTGACTGACCTGATTCAAGTTCCGGTGGAAGTCGGCGATTTCATCTTCAATTAAGCCCATGAGCAAATCTCGACGCGTTATCCTGGCGATTCGGTTTTATCTGATCCTCGTCGTTCTCGTCATTCTATGCCCCCTCTTCTTGAGCGGGTGCGCCACCACGGCGGACGATTCCGACCTGCCGTGGAATGTCCCCCAATCGTGGGAAGGCAGTCCCACCCTGCCCGGTATGCAGCAGTAGAGACTACCGTCGCTGGCCCTTCTCGAAGTACGCTGCCAGCCTGGCATCCACTGGGGGAACGAGCTTCAAACCACTGCCACTTCTTAAGGACATCGTCCCCAAGTAGCCTACGGCCACGGAATTGCGCGCGGCAATCGGCGAGGTGTTGGTCTTGCCCCCCTGCCGGACAAACCGTAAAAATTCGTTCACAATCCGCGGGTCCGCCCCCCCGTGACTGCCGCTCAACGGCTTCAAATCATAGACGATATCCGGATCGCCCCCATCCCGCTCCGTGTAAACCACCACTTTGCACTTCCCATAGTCCCCGATATTTTCCAAACGCCCATGGGTCCCAATCACCGTGTAATTCCGGACACTGTCCGGCGTATAGTGACACTGCATATAGGAGCATTGCACCCCGTTATCCAGTTGCATCAGGATCATGCTGTGATCCTCAACATCGATCTGGGGCGAGAATCCCTTGACCTCCAGCGGTGGCCAATTTTCAGAATTGAAGGCCGCCACCCCTCGGGTCGTCGGTTTCCGCCGCTCACACCGGTTATAGACCGATAACTTGCCCATCCCGACCACGGACGTCGTATAGCCGCCGGTCAACCAATGCATCACATCGATGTCATGGGCCGCCTTCTGCAAAAGCAATCCGGTGGACAAACGACGCTCCGAATGCCAGTCCTTGAAATAGGCATCCCCACCGTAGGAAATAAAATGCCGGCACCACGCCGCCTGGACCTGACCGATGGTCCCGGCCTCAATGACTTCCTTCATTTTCAGCACGACCGGAAAATGGCGCATATTGTGCCCGAGATAAAGCTTGGACCCGGTTTCATAGGCCGTCCTCAAAATCCGGTCGCATCCCTTCAGGGTGATGGCCATCGGTTTTTCCAGGTAGACCGCCTTGCCCGCCTTGAGCGCCGCCACCGATTGTTCTTCATGCAGGAAATCCGGCGACGTGATAAAGACCACGTCCACATCCTTGCGCTTCAGGAGTGTCCGGTAATCCGTCGTGGTAAATACATCCGGACCATATTGCTCGGCAAACCGTTTCAGCGCCTCCAGATTGACATCGGCCCCCGCCACCAAACGTGACTGCTGGTCCGGCTGATGCGCCTGCGCCGCCAAAGCACCCCGCCCCCCGACTCCGATCACACCAATCCGTAGAGTTTTCATGACGCTCCTGTTGAGGTCTGTTCCTGTTTCCGCATCCACAGCAAAAGGAAAAACATGAAAAGGGGACATAGCGTCGCCGAAGAAAGCCCCCAGCGCAGATTGGAATGATCCGCGATCACCCCCACCAGCCACGGCATGAATACACAGCCCAAATTCCCGAAGGCCGCCAGGAACCCAAACATGGACGCCCCCCCGCGGGGAAAATGATCCGCAGCCACCCCCAGGGTGCTGGGCCAAAGGCAGCTCCCCGTAATGCCCACCACCATGCACGCGGTCAACGCCATCCCCGGCCAGGGAGCAAAACTCGCGACCAGGAACAAAATGGCGGATCCCCCACAGCAAGCGAGAAGAATCGCATAGGGATTGACCCGGGTCCCCACCACCCCCACGGAAATGCGCCCGATCGCCATGGCCAAAGAGAAAAAAAGCAGGGACATCCCGCTGGTCCATTTTGAAAAGCCCAGCGTCGTTTCCGCATAGGCCGGCAGCCATTGGGCTAAGCCCACCTCCGCGGCGCCGCCTAGAAAAATGGCGAGCAGGGACACCAGAAAAAAAGGAATTCGAATCAAGTCCCGCAACCGCATCCGCGATTCACCCGCCGTGACCAAGCGCGGCATGTCCATGAATGCAAAGGCCGCCAATCCCAGGGCCGGCAGAGCGGCCAATCCGATCGAAAGCGAGCGCCACCCCAAGCCCCACTTCAACGTCAATGAGCCCAGCAAAACGGTTAACACGGCGCCCGAGCAATAAAAAGAGTGCAGCCAGTTCATGGCGGAGGTCCGGCGATGCGGCTGTAAGGCACAGACGATGGGACTTAAAACCATGTCCAGAATCCCGGCGCCAATTCCCATGATGAAAACCGCCCAACAGATCCCCGGATAACCGGACGCCAGACCCAAACAAAGCAGTCCGCCGCCAATCAACCCATTCCCCACCAGGGTAAAAAGCTTGGTCCCCAACCGATCCGCCAACGGGCCCGTGATCAGAATGCCGCCCACCAGACCGACAAAGGTGATGCCCGCCAACCGGCCAAATTGTTCATTGGTCAACCCCTGAACCCCACCCAACTCATGACTCAACGTGGTTAAAAAAACCGGGAGGAGATTGATGGCAATGGCCAGACACATCATCCCGGCGTAACTCACCGCCAACCCGTATCGAACAGAACGAATCATGACCACCCTCCTAAATAAAAAAACAATGGATCGTACCGAATCGAGGCGTGAAAGGCAACCCGAGGTCACGCCTGGTAGCGGGACAAAATGATTCTGCGACGGGTTAAGATGGAGCCGGGGTGCCCTCACCCCGCAATCTCCCCGGAACAGAGCGGGGTGAGGGCACCCCGGCTCCACAACATCCTATGGTTGCAGAACTTTTTTCTGCAGTACTAGCAGTCTTCGGGTTTCGCCCCACGACAACAGGGCTAAACTCGACAGGCTGCTAGCGCCTGCTCAATGGCGTGATGTTGGTTTTGGAGATCAACGATTTCACGCCGCCAGAAATTTTCAGATCCCCAGTCGGGATGGCTGGATCGAAAGGTATAATCCTCCAATTGGCGACTGCACCAGGACAGGTAATAAATGATGCGCAAGGCCCGCAACGGCTCGATCAGCCTCAAGGTCGGGTTATCAAACTCCAGAAATTGTTCATAGCCCTGTAACAACAATCCCAGTTCCCGTGCACACCGGTCGGCCCGATCCGGCAGCAACAACCACAGATCCTGGACGGCCGGCCCCATCATCATGTCGTCGAAATCGATCAATACAAGCCCCTCATCCGGGCGATTGAGCAGATTTCCTCCATGGCAATCCCCATGGATGCGGTGGAATTCGACTCCCTCAAAAAGCGGGACAATCAGGTCCAGGATGCGCCCGGTCACGCCTGCAAAATCGTCCCGCAATCGCGGCGCGATAAATTCCCCCTCCCGCAACTGGCGCAAGTGCTCGTGCATGAAGACGTCCGGGTGCAATCGGGTCCGATCCGGCGCGTCAGCCCGCCGACCGACCGCATGGACCCGGCCGACCAGGCGTCCCACCCGCTTCCACTCCTCATCATCGTTAATTTCCAGGGGACGCCCCTGCCGTTTGGGAAAGAGGGCGAAATAGATCCCTTCGATTTCCGCCAGGGTTCCCCCGCCCGGCAAAACCAGCGGGGCGATGACCGGGATCTCGTCGGCTGCGCACTCCCCCACAAAGTCATGCTCGTCCTGCAAGGCCGCCAAACTCCAGCGTCCCGGCCGGTAAAATTTCACGATCAACCGCCCCCCGGCTTCATCCTGCACCTCATAAACCCGGTTGATGTAACTGGGAAGGGGCAGGATCAAACCGGATAGACGCCGGCCGGAAGCCTCTTCCACGGCATCCAGGATGCGATCGGGCACCAGGTATTCAAAATCGGCGGCTGCACTCAAAGGATTTTCCTGACTGCTCCGGCTCGGGTATTGCCAGATTCAATAGGCATTTTGGTTGGCAATCAAGGTCTTGAAAAGGATCTTGAAATCGAAGGAAAGCGACCAATTTTCCAGGTAATACAGATCGTACCGGATGCGTTCCTCGATGCTGGTATTGCCCCGCAGACCGTTCACTTGCGCCCACCCGGTCAAGCCGGGCTTGGAAATATGCCGCGCCATGTACCGGTCGATCTCCTCGCGGAATTGCTCGACAAATTCAGGGCGCTCCGGCCGGGGCCCCACCAGGCTCATATCCCCCCGTAACACATTCCAGAATTGGGGCAGTTCATCAAGGTTGTACCGGCGCAAAAACGCGCCCAACCCCGTCCGGCGCGGATCGTTTTCAACCGTCCAGACCGGCCCCGTCTCCTTCTCGGCATCCACCTGCATCGTCCGCAACTTGTATAACAAGAATCGGCGGCCCCGTTCCCCACACCGTTCCTGACGATAAAAAACAGATCCCGGCGAAGTCAACTTGATCGCCACCGCCGCCACCAAAATGATCGGAGCGGATAAAACCAGGCCCACCACCGCCCCGACCACATCTTCCATCCGCTTGAGCAACCGGTTCCAGAAATAATCCAACGGCCAACGGCTCCCCCCCAGCAATGGGATATCATCCACCATTTGCACATCCATCGAACCCATCAAAATCTGGAACAGATCCGGCACCAGGTTGAAGGTCACCAGGTTCTTTTGGCAGAGCAGAACGATTTCAACCATCCGGGCATGACCCGGTTGGGCACCGGCCAGAATCACCCGATCGGCCCGATGGGTGGCGATCAAGGATTCCAACTGCTCCAATCGGCCCAGGATCAGGTCGGGCTTGATTCCGGGACTCGGGGGTGCTTCGTCGAGTTGAATAAAACCCAATACTTGAGTCCGCAACCGAGGCTCTCTCCGGATATTGCGAGCCAGCCGGTCAGCTACGTCACCCGTGCCCAGAATCAGCGTGCGGTGCCGGGACGCACTGTGTTTGGCCAGGTGCAATTCCCACCGGGACAAAAGATACCGCTCAATCAAAATGAAATCCAAAATCACCGCGGCCGCCACGGCCACCGTCAATCGGGAAAACGGGGGTTCGGTATTACTTGCAAATGCCAGCGCGGTCGCAAACAGGATCCCCACCCCCACCCCCCGAATCAAACGCGGAATCTTGTCGCTGAACACCCCCACCTGCGGGCGGATATAAAGCCCCATCGCCCTAAAAATGAAGAGAAACAGTAGGGTTCCGAAGAGGGCGCCCAATCCGTAAAAGGAATAAAGATGAATCGGCGGCCGGTCATGTAACATCGGGATCCAGCCGCTGTCGAATCGAATCCAAACGGCCGCCATAAACCCGCCAAAAATCGCCGCGGCATCGGCGACCACCGCCACCGCACTCATCAAGACATCTGTGGTGTCATGCCGTCGCATCGTTATTTTTTCTCCATGGCCGGTCAACTGTTAAGCGCCATTATGGCAGGTTGCCGCCCGAATTCAATACGTTGTTAAGGAGGACGGACCGTAAGGAGTCCGTAACGGGGGAATGCCCTTACGGGCACACGACGGACTCCGCTGTTTGTAGTGACGCCGTAAGGCGTTGACCCCCTATCACTGACCCAATGCAACGGACCTGACTTTGCGCTTCCCTCGGGGCTCCCTTTGCGTTAAAACGCACTTCACAGAGTCAGGTCGTTCACCCACCACTACGGAATACCCATGCGCCACTGGAAAAAAGAAGCGGATTTCATCTCCGGACTACTCGATCGCGCCCCGCGTTTTGACAAGGAGTTCCGCCTCGGTCAGGCCGAATTCAAGTCCCGCCACGACCGGGTCATCGCGGCGCTCAAAGCCCAGGATCTCGATTGTGCCATTGTTTACTCGGATGAACATTACAACGGGGATGTCCCTTATCTGGGCGGCAACACCAACATCTGCGTCGAACCCGTGGCCGGCGTCATCGGGCCCAACGGGTTTCACATCCTGGCCGGCCTCGAAGGCGGCTATGTAGCCGAACAATTGGCCGGCCGGTCCGGCGCCCGGGTCCACAAGGTCGAAATGCTCAAACTGGCCGATGAAGATTACCCCATCGAAGCCGAACGGGTCGAAACGGTCATCGAAATGGCCGTTGGACACAAACCCCGCCGGATCGGCCTTCTCACCCCGCGCGCCGTCTGTCCGGTCAGTATTTTCGAATTTCTTGCCGATTACCTTGGCGATCCGGGGTGCATCGTCGATGCCCAACAGGCGTACTATGAAATCAAGTACGAGAAATCCGAAAACGAAATGCGCCTGATCGGGGAAGCCGCCCGAATTGCCGACGTCATGCTCGAAGCCATGTTGGGGGTCTTAAAGCCCGGGATGTACGAAACCCAGGTGGCCGAATGGGGCGCCCTCATCGCCTATGAACTCGGCGCCGAAGAACTGGGCTTTGACACCATGGTGACCGCGGGGGAAGCCAATCGCACATTGATTGGAAAGGCCCTGAACCGGCTCATCCGCGAAGGCGACATGGTCCACTTGGGCGTTGCGCCTAAACGCGACGGCCTCACGGCCTGCGAACGCGTCTCCGTGGTCGCGGTCTCCGATCCGGGCCGTATAACCCCCGCGCAGAAATATTGGTTGGATTTTGTGGAACAGGCTTTCCAGCACGGCTTGGACGCTTATATCCGGGTCGCCCGGACCGGTGCTCCAGCCCGTGAACAGGAACAGGCCCTGATCGATTTCTTCGCGGCCCGGGAGGACGAAGTCAGTCGCCGGATCGGCAAAAAAATCGATCTGGTCCGTCAGAAACCTTACACCGGCACCCATAACGCCGGGTATACCGAATGCCAGGAGTTTTATGGCGCCATCACCCTGAACTCCGATCAGCCGCTGGGACAGCGGATCGTCACCATGCTCGATGTCGCCATCCGCGGGATCGGCAACCAGTGGACTGACATTGTGATTCCGGACCTGGATTTCGTGGTGGTTGAAAAAACGCTCGGCAAATTCGGCCCGGACGTTCGTGTCTTAAACCGCCTGCCCATCAACGTCCAACACCTGGTCGGGAAAGCCTGAGTGGGCATTACCGGCGTGACTCTGGAGCGGGAGTTCTTGCCTCAACTCTTTTTTTTTGCCAGAGTTAGACGATGAGCCAATACCGCTTCCCTGAATTCTGTGCTCTCCTTCATTCCAATCCGCCCAGCATCCTTAATATCTTGAAATCCATCGACCTCCCCCTTCCATGTAAAACACAAGGATATTCAGAACAACACTTGAATTTCCTCAAAAAGGTTATCTCCCTTCGGGCTTTTCACGTTCCCGTTGCCCAGATCAAGGAAATTTTCGATACCGAGAAGAAGATTTTGCTCCTGCTTCACGTCGATTCCCTGTCCCCTTCGCCTTCCTGGTATCTGGACTATTGCACAACTCCGGATATAGAACGCAACTGTCTTTTGCTTACCGGATACAAGATGGATTTTGCGTTGGATTCTCAGGCGGTTCAGCACACCTTGGATTTCAACACGAAGCCCCCGGAACTCTTTCAGGGCGGAGAAATGGGTGAAGATGTTCGCCGGGTGTTGGCCAAGTATCGGGAATTGGCGAAGGAGTTACAGGAGAAAGTAGCCAAGGAATTGCCCCTTGTGGAATTTGCTTTGGAGTGGAGTGCCGGCCTGATGGACCCTCTCGGTTAACCTCCAAAGGCAAAGGCTTGTTTGCATCAAGGGAGGGACGAGATCCGGTCGTCCGCAGGAGGTTTTGCAAGATCCTCAATGGGCTGTGCCAGGTCCTTTATAGCCCTGGGTGACATGGAAGGGCAGTCCAAATGGTTCATTATAGGGGCGGAAGGGAACCATCGCCGCAATTTCATCCAGACGCTTGAGCAGGGCGGGAGACAAGGGACCTTTTTCCGCCGCACCGATATTCTGCTGACCTTCCTGAATGGATCGGGCCCCCATGAGGACGCAGGAGATATCGGGGTTGGAGAGGACAAACCGCAACCCCAATTCCGGGAGCGGAATATTGATTTCATCGAGCAGGGCATAAAGAGCCCGGAATTGTTCGCGACGGGGCTTGCTGAGCCAGGGGGCGCCGGATTTGATCACGGCATCGTGGCGCACGGCCAGAGCGCCTTGCTGGAGAGGCGAACCGATCACGATACCCATGTTCTGCTCTTTGGCGGCCGGGATCACCTCGAGCGCCGCTTCCCGCCACAGCAGGCTGTAATTGAAAGCCGTCAGAACCACGTCGAACTTGCCACTGCGGCAGAGGCGGGCCAATTCCGTTGTGGTCGTGCCGCCCAGACCGGTGTAGCGGATGATTTTCTTTTCCTTGAGTTCCGCGATCACGTCGAGCACCGGGCCTTCGAATTTATCCCAATCGGTCCACCAATCATATTGCTTGCCCCGATCGGGTTCATGGATCATGAGAATATCGATGTGATCCCGGTGGAGCAGACGGAGACTTTCTTCGACAGATTTGCGAAGGCCGTCGGCATCCTGCGGATTGAACGGCTGGGGACGGCCCCCCAGTTTGGTGGAGATGATCAAGGGCGCTTTTTCGCCTTGGAGACATTTCCCCAACACTTCCTCGCTGTTGCCATATCCCGGCGCGGTATCGATATAGTTGATCCCGGCTTTCAGCGCGTATTGAACCGCCTGTTTGGCCTGTTCGAACTCCGCCGCAAAGGAGGCGACGAATAAGCCGCCCATGGAGAGTTCGGTAACTTGTAATCCGGTCCGTCCCATTGTCCGTTTTTTCAACATGCCCGTTCTCCTTGTCAGGTTTGAAACTGGTCGGAATAATAGCATATTTTGGGCGCATGGCATTATCAAATAGCGTCTTGATTAATTTCGGGAAGAAGCCACAATTCATCTCTTCCGCTGGGTTGCGATATTCCGCCAACAACGGCTGAAAGGATTGATCCGCCAATCCGCTCACGGCGCGGAATTCTGGAACGGTTTTGCAAGGGAGGCCCGGAATGAAGACGGGCGCGCATCCTTCGTCCGGATTCAAACGGCGGGGACAGTCCCATCCGTCAGGTCTTGAAATGACTGCCCGGCGGATCCTGAATCAGGGTTTCGCCCAATTCCGGCAAGAGCGCCGGATAATCGAGAGTGTAATGCAGCCCTCGGCTTTCATGGCGTAACCGGGCGGATCTCACGATCAACTCGGCGACATCAGCAATATTGCGCAATTCCAGAATATCGGCCGTCACCAGGTAACGCAGATAATAATCCCGGATCTCGTGGCGCAAAGTGTCGGTCCGGCGCAAGGCGCGCTCCAGGCGCTTGTTGGATCGTACGATACCGACATAGTCCCACATGCAGGTCCGCACCTCGTTCCAATTGTGCTCCACCACAACGGCTTCGTCGCTGGGCACGGCGTCTCCGGTTTCCCACGGCGGGATTCGGATCGAATTAACCGGGGCCGGTGAGCCATCCCGTTTGAGCCGTTCAGCCATCAGGTGGGCGGTGACCAGAGCTTCCAGCAGGGAATTACTGGCCAACCGGTTGGCGCCATGCAACCCGGTGCAGGAGACCTCGCCCAGGGCAAACAGGCCTTCCAGCGCGGTCACCGCATCCGTTCCGGCCTCGACCCCGCCGCAAAAATAATGGGCCGCGGGAACCACCGGCACCAGATCGCGGGCCATGTCGATGCCGAATGACAGGCAGGTGGCGTAGATCGTGGGGAAGCGGCTCTTCAGAAAACGCACGCTCTTGTGGCGGATATCCAGAAACACGCTCGGCGCACCGGTTTTCTTCATTTCGGCATCAATCGCCCGTGCCACAATATCGCGGGGTGCCAGGGATCCTTGGGGATCATATCGATCCATAAAGGTGACCCCTGTGGCATCCGTCAACTGCGCACCCTCCCCCCGCACCGCTTCGCTGATGAGAAATGATTTGGCGGCCGGATGAAAGAGGCAGGTGGGATGAAACTGGATGAACTCCATGTTCTTGATCGGCAGACCCGCCCGCCAGGCCATGGCCACCCCATCGCCGGTGGCAATATCGGGATTACTGGTATAAAGATAAACTTTCCCGCCGCCGCCCGTCGCCAGCACCGTCACGGGGGCCCGCACGGCAAAAATCGTATTGGCCCGCTTGTCCAGAACATAGGAACCGACACATCGATTCGGACCCGACAACCCCAGCCAGCCGGTCGTGACCAAATCGATCACCATACAATGTTCCAGAATGGTGATATTCGGATTGCCGGTTGCACGGCCCAACAGAACCGACTCGATCGCGCGCCCCGTAATATCGCCGGCATGTAAAACCCGGCGCTGGGAATGCCCCCCCTCACGGCCCAAATCGAATCCCGCGCCTTCCAACTCGGCAAACGCCAACCCCAACTCCTGCAACTCGGCGATCCGCACCGGCCCCCCGCTGACAATCGTCCGAACCACCTGTTCGTCGCACAGCCCCGCTCCAGCCGCCAGGGTATCCCGAACATGCTGTTCAAAACTATCCTCCGAGGTCATCACACAGGCGATGCCGCCCTGGGCATAATTGGTATTGCTCTCCGCGGAATCCTTCTTGGTGACCACCAGCACCCGTCCGCTCCGGCTTAAATGCAAGGCCGACATCAATCCCGCAATCCCGCTGCCGAGCACCAGATAATCACAGTCCATAATGTTCATGCTTATTCCCATGGCTCTCCGGCCCAAATCATGGCACAGCGCCACAGCCTTTGACAAGCGCAGTCGAACACCCCGGATCATCGCGTAAGGCTGGAATCCAGATAGGTCCGCTCCGGTTTCACATCCGTGGATGCGGCTCGCCGGGACGCTCGCCCTCCA
>CAZCDO010000083.1:0-15681 GCA_964497135.1 uncultured Verrucomicrobiota bacterium | reverse complement strand
CGGGAAAAGAATTATCAAAAGGCCCTGGCCCATCTCAAGGCGGCCGAGATTCTCGGCGCCCAAACCGTCCGCATCGATATGGGGGGCCAAGGCGAACAACTCACCCCCGAACAGTTCGATTACGTCGTCAAGCGTTATCGGGAATACGCCCAACGCGCTCATGACCACGGCTATCGCGTAGGACCCGAAACTCACTGGGGCCCCTCGCTGACCGTCGAGGTTCAGGATGCGGTAAGAAAGGCGGTCAATCACCCCGGTTACGGCATCCTCCTCCATATCGGCCACTGGAACGGCGGCGCCGTTCGGGAAGACGAGGGGGATCGCCGATTGGCGCCCTGGGCCTTCCATACCCATGTGGATGCCCGCATCGCCGCCACCTGCCTCGAAGAGAAAATGAAAATTCTGCGGGAGGCCGGTTATTCCGGGTACTGGGGCATTGAGCATCATTCGGCCAAAAATGAATATGCCGAGGTGGCCTGGCAGGTGGCCCTGGTCCAACGTCAACTCGTTCGGTTCAACCCTCCGGCTTAAGGTTACCCGGGAAAGGATCATTCATGAAAGAGATTCGCATCGGCATCATCGGCGTCGGCCAGATCGGCAAAAGCCACATCAAAAGTTATTCGCAGATCGCCGGCGCCCGGATTGTGGCGGCGGCGGATGTCAACGAAACCGAAGTCAAAAAAGTGGCGACCGAATACCAGATTCCGCACACCTTTACCGATTTCCGAAAATTACTGGACCGGGAGGATATCGATTGCGTCGATGTCTGCCTGCATAACAACTTTCATGCCCCGGTGACCCTGGCCGCCCTGCGCGCCGGAAAGAATGTCTATTGCGAAAAACCGATGGCCGGCGCCTATGTCGATGCCAAGGCCATGTTCGATGAAGCCCGCAAACAAAAGCGCCTGTTGAGCATTCAACTCGCCACGCTCTTTACACCGGAAACCAAGGTGGCCCGCCACCTGATCGCCCAGGGCCGGCTGGGGCGGCTTTATCATGCCCGGTCCACCGGTTTCCGCCGCCGGGGCCGGCCCTTCGTGGACGGCTACGGGACCGCTTCGTTTGTCCAAAAAAAGACCGCGGCCGGAGGCGCCCTCTACGATATGGGCGTTTACCATATCGCCCAGGTCCTCTTCCTGCTCAACCTCCCGAAAGTCGAACGGATCAGCGGCAAGATCTACCAGGAAACCGAAATGGATGCCCAGCGCCGCAAAATCAGCGGATATGATGTGGAAGAATTGGGGCTTGGATTTATCAAATGCGCCGAGGGCTTGACCCTCGACATTATGGAATCCTGGGCGATTCACATGAATCCCTTTGACGGTAGTTTCATCGCCGGCTCCCAGGGCGGCATCCGGCTCTCGCCCTTCAGTTTCCATACCACCGTTGAGGATGTCATCTCCGACTCCACCTTCGATCTCGGCTCCAGCGATTGGCGTTGGCATCAGCTTCGAGCTAAAGAATACGCCTACGATTCGCCCCAGCAACACTGGATCGCCGCCCAACAGGGCGTGGTCGAGCTTCTTCCCACGGCCCAACTCGCCTTGTTGACCCAGTTGATCAGCGAGGGCATCTACCTGTCCAACCGGCTCGGACGCGAAGTCACCGCCCAGGAGGTGCTCACCCACTCGAAATCGACGGCTGTTAAAGGGTAATGAAATCCTCGCGCATCAAAACCTTTTCCCCGGAAACCCGGGCCGATTTTCTCACGGTCGTCCAGGAATACCTGGCCGGCTGGGTTTATTCCCGGCCGGCGGACGAGTCTCTGTTGAACCATTGGCAAACCCTTGCCCATTTTCAACCGGATAACATCCGGATCGCCTACCGGAACAACGAACCCCAGGCCGTTCTCCATGGAGAAATCCATTCTCAGGGAGGGACCGCTCATCTGCTGGCCTCGCGCCCCGGCGCAGGCGAGGAAGTCTTCCCCTTGCTGGTTCAATTCGAGCAACAGGTGCGCGCAAAGGGCGGCAACCAACTCTCGGGTCCCCATTGGGCAAGCTCTCCCTTTTACGGCGGCTATGTCCTCGGCAATGAACCCTACATTCCCTCCTGGGACACCCACGGCACCTGCGCTCTGGTCCGCACCGGTTTCCGAATGGAAATCCGGGGGGTACTCATGGTCCGTTCGCTGGAAACGGAGATCCCGCAGGATCCCCTCCCGGCCGGATATGAAATCGTCCCCGTGCCCCGTTCGCCGGAATTCGATGCCCACCCCTTCGGGTACCATGCCCTGCAAAACGGACAAAAAGCCGCCCATTGCTACTGCCGGTTTTATCCGCATTTGGCCGCACCCACCGGTGGCCCCGTTGGTCAAATCGGCAATGTCTCCACCGAAGCGGACCATCGCGGACGCGGTCTGGCCCGGATCATGGTCAAAATGTGCCTGCGCGATCTGCGTGAAATGAACGCCACAGAAGCCCTCATCGCCACGGGGCTGGATAATTTCCCCGCCCTGAAATCCTACGAAAACGCCGGGTTTGAACGCCGCTACAACATGAATTGGTGGATGAAAAACATCAATGCAAACTCGTGAACCAATCCCCTCTCTCACCGACTTGAAGCTTTTCGACACCTCTGTCCTGGTCGGGCGCTTGAACCAGCCGGGTGTGCGGATATCCCTAACGGAGGACAACCTCCTGGCGGTTATGGATCACCAGGGAATCGCGGAAGCGCTGGTCACCTCCAATTTTGCCCGCCTGCATTTCACCCATCGGCGGGGCAACCACTGGACCGTCGAGTTTTGCCGGAAGCTCGGGCCGCGCCTGCATCCCGTCTGGGTGTTGGAACCGCCGCCCCAACCCGGTCGCGCGCCCGCGCGTGCGGCAGTCGCTGAGTTGCGGGCGGCCGGCGTGAAAGTGGTCCGGCTCCTGATGGGACCGGGAGCCACCGCCCCCCTCCTGTGGTGCTGGCAGGATCTGCTGGAGGAACTCCAGGCCCGGCATATCCCGTGCCTGGTGGACTTTGGCTCCTGTAATTACTTCAACTGTTCCACCGCGGCGGTTCCCAACGATATGGAGGTCGATCACCTGCGCGAGATCGTTCGGGCCTTCCCGGATCTCCCCTTCATTCTCAGCCATGCGGTGGGTGGATTGGGCATCGCCAAATCGGTCCTGCCGCTGATGCATCGTTGCCCCAACCTGCACCTCGATGTCACCGGCATTCTCCAATATTGGCGCACGGCGGTACAGGAATTGGGACCGGAACGGGTCTTCTTCGCCACCGGCATGCCCTATACCGATCCCGCCACCTTCGTCGGCAATATCCCCTATGAACCGGGCCTTTCGTTGGAAGCCCGAAAAATGATGAGTGGCGAAAATATCCGGCGCCTGATGGAGGCCGTGCAATGAAATCCCTCCGTGCAAACTGGCAGGCGGGTCTTGGATTTCCCGACACCCTCGTGATCGATGGGCACATCCATTTCGACGGCGGTTTCGTCGGCCAGGCCTGGGATGCCGTCGGCCCCGCCGCCGATTATGCCCTGCGCGTCATGGATGCCAGCGGCGTCGATCTGGCCTGCGTAGTCGGGGGTGGATTCTATGGGCCGGGCAACGACTATACCCGCGGGAATGACGATCTCCTGGAGTTCTGCCGCCTCGCGCCAAACCGCTTCATCGGATTCGCCCATTTCAATCCGAACGACTCGCAAACCGGGCTCGACACTGAGTTGAAACGAACCCATGCGATGGGCTTCCGGTGCATCAAGCTCCTGAACGCCTACCAGGACAATCACCCGGGCGATAGCTCGCAAATGCGACGGATCTATCATTTTGCCGCGGACCACAATATGCTGATCCTCAATCACCATTGGCCATCGGAAGTGCTGGACCGAATCGCCCGTGAATTTACCACCGTCAATTTCATCGCCGGGCACTGGTATCCCTGCGAGGTGTTGCGCCTGCCCAATGTCTATTGCAACCTCTGGGGCCTGCTGTCTCTCGGCGAATTGGATTGGGGCGTGAAAAAATATGGCGCGGATAAGTTCCTAATGGGTTCAGATGCCTTTTTAAATCCCATCACCGTCGGACTCGGTCTGGTCGCCCAAGCCGACATCCCCGACACGGACAAACGCAAGATCCTAGGCACCAACCAGGCCCGGCTCCTCCACGCTGTGGGCGTTTTGCCACCGGATCTGCACAATTGGCTGTAATACGTCCTCATGATTTTTCACTTCCGCATCCGTCCGGATGCCGTATACTACTCGGCATTGGTCGGCTGAAAAATCAAGCAAGGGGCAATACCGCATGCTGAATCGCAAAACCTATTTCATCCGGGAACGGGTCGGTTTTTTGAAATTTTCGGATACCTATGACATTCTGGATCCCGTCTCCGGGGAAGCCCTGGGGATCGCCCGGGAAAAACCCGGTGCCTTCATCCTGATCCTCCGCCTGTTGATCAATAAATCCATGCTGCCGACCCGCGTCAACGTCTATGCGGGCACCAATCCCGAGGACCACAGCAAACTGATCTTCTCCATCCGCCGCGGAATCACCTTATTCCGCTCCCGGGTCGATATTTGCGACCCTTCCGGCAAGGTCATCGGCTGGTTTCAAAGCAAGGTCTTCTCCCTCGGCGGCGCTTTTCGGGTTTTTGACGCCACCGGGAACGAGGTGGCGCTCGTCAAGGGCGACTGGAAAGGCTGGAACTTCCGCCTGCTCGATAAAGCGGAAAATGAAATCGGCGCCATTACCAAAAAATGGGCCGGACTCGGCAAGGAATTATTCACCAGCGCCGACAATTACATCATCGCCCTGAATGGAGAACCGGCCCCCGCCGTGGCTATTCTGTTGCTCGCCGCCGGTTTGGCCGTGGATACGGTTTACAAAGAACGAAATTAATTGGACTCCCCTTGGACCGCCAACCTTACAAAGGAACCCATCCCCATGCCGATCACCGATAAAGGTCTGCTCTGTGGTTATGATTTGAATGAACTCCAGTCGCGTATTCAGCTTCCCGCCGTTCATCCCTTTTATCAACGGCTTTACCAGATGACCCGTCAGGCGGCCGAAGCCGACCTGTCAACCGACGAATTGCCCTGCCGGGGCTGGTGTCACAGCCTTTATTTCACACCCCGCGTTCTGGAAGCCGGATTCATTTACGCTCTGACCGGCGAAGCCTGGGCCGCCGCCCATGTCGCCCGGCAAATGGCCAAATTGGAACGGGTCTATGCCGATCCCCCCCAATCCTTCACCCGCGAAATCAAAAATTTTCACGGTAAGCCTTCGGCTTATTTCTCCTATGTCCATACCGCCCTGGCCGTGCAACTCTGCCGACCGGCGCTCGACCCCGCTCTGCTCGCCCGCTTTCTCACCCTGG
Source organism: uncultured Verrucomicrobiota bacterium (assembly GCA_964497135.1). Classification (GTDB taxonomy): domain Bacteria; phylum Verrucomicrobiota; class Kiritimatiellia; order CAIKKV01; family CAIJXV01; genus CAIJXV01. The sequence goes on along the minus strand of CAZCDO010000083.1, from coordinate 10,365 downwards.
TCCGGACCCGGTTTCTCGAGGACCGCGGCAATCCCCCCTATCTCTTCACCCACTTTAATGCCGCCCATAATGCCGTCGTCACCCACACGATTTCGGCCGCCATCACCGCCCTTCTTTTCGGCACGGAATCGGGGCACCCTTTGACGGACACCATCATCGAATGGGGCCGCGATGCCTGCGAAATGCACCTGCGCCTCGGGTTTGACGCCCAGGGCGTGCCCTTCGAAGGCCCCATGTATTCCCTCGTCACCATCGAATGGGTCTTTCTTTATGCCGACCTGTTGCGCCGGAATGGCGGCGAAAATCTCTTCCATTCCCTCCCCGAATTCGCCACGCTCCCGGATGCTTTCCGCAATCTCCAGTTGCCCGGCAACATCGGCCTCGTCGGCTTCAACGACAGCCGCCAGCTCATCACCCAAATCCGGATGCCCTGGCTCCTACTCACCGCCCAACACTATGCCCGCCCCCAGGATCAGCGCTTCTGGGAGCAGACCTCCGGCCTGATTGCTCACCCAACCCCAGACCTGCCCGAAACCCAACCCGCCATGAAATTTTCGGACAAGGATTCCGATATCCTGGCCCCCGGCCTTTGGGATCTGCTCTGGTGGGACGGACGTCCTTCCGGCGCCGCACCCGATGCCGATCCGCCCCTGCCCTTTTTCGTCGGACACGATTGCGGCGTGGCCATTGCGCGCACCTCCGCAGCTCCCGACGCCGTGTGCGTCCAGGTCCAGGCCCAGGGTCGGTCCCACCACATCCTCGATCATACCCATGGCGACGCCGGCCATTTCTCGATCTTTGCCCATGGCGAATATCTCGCCTACGACACCGGCTATTTCAATATGGATGAATCCACCCATAGCGTCGTCCTGATCGACAACCAACCGCATTTCAAGAACGCACAAGGCATCTATTACTCCGCCCGCTTTTCATCCGTCGTCTCCCAGGCCGGCTGGATCGACTACCTGCGCGTCGAGGCCGCGTCGGCCAAGGGTTGTATCTGGGCCGACCGCCATCTCCTTTTCCTCCGGGGGGAAGAGGATGAGGAATCCTGCCTCCTGGTGTTCGACAATATCAACCGCGACAACACCAACCACGCCTTTCAATGGCAGCTCCAGGCCAACCTGCACTGCGCCATCGCGGTCACCGGCCCGGATACGGCCCGTGTGTCCGGCCAGAAAGCCCGGCTGGATTGTCGGTTCTTCATCCCCCAACCCGAGGATTTCCCCACCGCCCCCCATTCCTTGAAGGTCTTCACCGATGACCACCCGCATCGCCAGGTCATCACCGGCCACCCCGAAACCAATCCGCGCCTCGTCGCCGAAAACTCCGGCCCCGGTTGTCTTCTGCTATCCGTCATCACGCCCCGCCGCCTCGGCGATCCCGCGCTTGAAATCATCCGCGAACCCGCCTACCGGTCCTTTCATGTTCGCATCCGCCATCCGCATTTCGAAGATCAGATTCTCATTGCGGGCGATCACCGGTTCATCCGGGTGCCCGGCCTTAAAACCGCGGCCGAAATCGTCGTCATTCGCCGTCGCCCCGGGCGCTCCCCCGAAATCTGGACCCCGGATCAGCTTCCGGTCAGATTAGGTCCATAAAAAACTTTCCATTAAAAGCCGGGAGTACAGATCCATGGGTGGTGCGCAACCGTATGTTGTGACTTGAAATCCCCCCAGTGTCGCGTTACTATGACGTTGAAGTTTGAAAGGTGTTCAAGCAGGTAACGTTTTATGAAACCCCAAAAACGCAATCCGTGGCTCCGCGAAGAAGGGCGCCAAGTCTGGACGGTGGTGGGAATTGCACTCACCCTGACCGCCTACCGGATATCCGTCGAATTTGTCGACGAGCTGCGCGAAGCCTTCCTGCCTTACACGACCCTCCCCGTCGCCGAGGCCGTAACGAATGGATTGTTTCTCTGGTTGTTGGCCTTATTATTCGTTGTTTTTCGACAATGGCGGCAATCCATCATCCGCCGGCGCGCCCTGGAAGGTGTCATTTCAAGCATCAGTCCCGACGTGTTGATTGTCGTCATGCCCGATCGCCACATTTCGATGTGTAACGCGGGCGTGAAGGCGATGTTCGGATACGAAACGTCCGAGGTCATCGGCCAGACGACCGATCTGCTATATTTCGACCGGCGAATCGGTAACAATCCCTCCGAAATCCATGACAGTCTGCAACGGATTGGCTTTCACATCGGGACCGCACGCGGTCGCCGCCGGGATGGCGAGGAATTTCCCCTGGAAATCATCACCGGCAATCTCCGGGGCGGGCCCGGGGCGGTCGTGCTCTTGCGCGACATCACCGAGCGAAAGCGCATGGAGGAGCAGTTGGTCCGGGCCCGCGATGACGCCCAGCAAGCCAACCAGGCGAAGAGCCGGGCTTTGACGCAATTGGAGGAGAACTACCGGAAGTTGAAGGAACTGGAGCAACTGCGCGACAACCTCACTTACATGATTATCCATGACCTGAAGTCGCCGCTTTCCACCGTGGGCGGACTTCTCGTTCTTTTGGAAGAAGACCTGGCCGCCCAGTTGAATGCCGACCAGCACACCTATCTGACCGAGTGCGCTTCGCTGATTCGACGGCTCCAAAGCATGACCCTGTCGGTGCTGGATGTCGGACGGATGGAACAGGGCAAATTGCCCATCGCCCTGGCGCCCTGTAATCTGGAGAATCTGGTATTGGAAGCCGAACGGATGGTGCGAATGGACTTGCGCAAAGCGACCGTGACTCTGGTGCCCGCCTCGCAGCCCCTGGTCGCGGCCTGCGATCAGGACCTCATCCGACGCGTTCTGGTCAACCTGCTCGATAACGCGCTGAAATTCACTCCGGCGGGCGGCGAGGTGCGCGTTCTGCTGGGCCGCACCGGCGGGTTTGCCACCGTTGAAGTCGTCGATGCCGGGCCGGGCATCCCCGCCCAATACCAACAGCGGGTTTTTGATCGCTTCGCCGTGATCGAGGCGAAACGATGTTCCACCGGCTTGGGCCTGACCTTCTGCAAACTGGCCGTGGAGGCGCACGGAGGCCGGATCTCCATCGAGAGTCCAGCCTCGCTATGGAAGAACGAGAAACCGAACGCCATTGGCACGGCCATCCGTTTCACTCTGCCCCTGTTGGGGGGGGGACCCACCCCTTGAATAAATCGATTCCGCAACAGTCCGTCATCCGCCTCCCGTTCAACCACATCGCCGTGTGGCAGGCCTTGACTTTTTTCCTGTTGATCTGCGCCCTGTGGGCCTGCGAAACCTGGGAACTCCTGCATGACGGCCCCCCGGAGATCGGGCGGGCATTCCTGCTGACCAGCGTACTGACCCTGGGAGGGATCATCGTCGTTGCCCATAGCTACCTTCAGGAACGCAAAGCCTTGAAGGGCTTGCTGACCATCTGTTCCTATTGCCGCAAGGTGCGGATCGATGAAACGGCTTGGACGCAAATCGAACAGTTCGTGGTCGAGCACAGCCGCGCGGATTTCACCCACGGGGTGTGCCCGTCGTGTTATCAAAAACAGTTGGCAACACTGTCGCACCCGGCGGATTCAGATCCCGCAGACACCCCCTCACCCGGGGCTCACTAGCAGCCTGCCGGACTTTGGCTCCGCCAAAGATCCGCCAGGCTGCTAACAAAGTTTGTTGTAACTCGCAATGCTTTAATCATCAATGACTTATGATACATAAATGCTTTCGTTATTGCAGTGGTGATGTTACGCTAACACCGCACCGTTTTGTTTGCAATAAAACACAATGCTTTGTGTTACTCATTAATAATAAGCGAGTTACAACAAACTAATTAGGAGTCTGTGAACTTTGCCGAAGGCAAAGTCCGACAGACTCCTAGAGACCCGTCCGGACGGATATGAAGTTTGTCCATCCTGTATTTTAATATCCGCCGCGTGGTGCCCAGCAGGGCGGCGGCGCGCGTTTGAACCCCGTTCGCTTGGGACAAGGCCTCGCGAATCAGCTCGCGTTCCTGCGCGTGAACCGTCTCCCTCAACGTTCGACCGGGTTCCCCGCCGGACGGCGCTTCGACCGGCGCAAGATGGTTCGGTTCAAGGGCACCCGGGTCGACGGCATGGAATTCTTCCGGCAGAGCGTCGCCGCCAATCAGGCGGTGATGACCGTGCAACACCAGCATGCGTTCGACGATATTGCGCAATTCGCGAACATTGCCGGGCCAGGCATAACGCCTGAGCAAGGGCATGGTTTCCGGCGCAAAATCCTCGGTTTCCACCGACATGGTCCGTTTAAAACAACGCAGGAAATGGTGTGCCAGGGCGGGAATATCATCCGTTCTTTCGCGCAGGGGGGGCAGATAAATCGGGACCACATTCAACCGGTAAAACAAGTCATCCCGGAACCGCCGGGCCTTGACTTCGGCGGCCAGATCCCGGGTGGTGGCGGCGATGATGCGCGCTTCGGTATGGATCATCTGGGTACCGCCGATCCGCATATATTCCCGCTCCTGCAAGACGCGCAACAGTTTGACCTGGATGGCCAGCGACATTTCGCTGACTTCATCGAAGAACAGCGTTCCGGAGCCGGCCAGGTCAAACCGGCCCAAATGGCGGGCGGCGGCATTGGTGAAGGCGCCCTTTTCATAGCCGAACAACTCGCTTTCGATCAACGACTCCGGCAGGGCGGCGCAATGAACGGCGACAAAGGGTTCCTCATGCCGGGCGCTCAGCATGTGCAACCGGCGGGCCATCAATTCTTTGCCGGTTCCGCTGGCGCCACAAATCAGAACCGTGGCATCCGTTTTCGCCGCGCGTTCAATGTCGTCCAAAGCTTTCTTGAAAAGATCCGATTGACCGACCAGCCCGTCCACCGGAAATTCACGAGCCACGTCGCTTTGTAAAAGTTCGACTTTCCGGCGCAAGACACTGGTTTCGATGGCCCGCGCAACGATCCGGCGAATTTCCGTCACATCGAAGGGCTTGGCCACAAAGTCACTGGCCCCCGCCTTGATGGCTTCCACCACCGGCCGCAAAGCCGTTGAAGCGCTGATCATGATGAAGGGGATATCGGGGTAAAGATTCTGGGCCTCCTTCAGCAGGGTCAAGCCGTCCTTTTCCGGCATGATCACATCCAACAGGACGACATCCATCCGCTGTTCCGCCAGCACGTTCAACGCCACGGTGGCGCTATCGGCCAGGATCACCTGGTAATCCCTGGAAAAGACCATCTTCAACGATTCCCGGCTGCCGATCTCGTCATCCACGATCAAGATCTTTTTCATCGGGCCCCCACCCCGGTCGCACGCAACGGCACCTCCAGCGTGACGATCGTACCCGGGGAGTCGGATCGTATTTCCACCCGGCCGTTATGATCGACCAGGGTGCGTTTGACGATCGGCAACCCCAGACCCAATCCGCGGGCCTTGGTCGTACAGAAGGGCGAAAATACCTTGTCGACCAGGGTCGGCGGGATCCCGTGTCCGTTATCCTTGAAAACCAGGATCATCCGGGCGTGGGCCGTGGCTTCATAGCCCACCCGGGCGCTGATCTGTATTTGGGGTTCCGTCTGGTGGTCCAGGGCTTCGACCGAATTCCGCAGGATGTGGACAAAACTTTCAACCAATGAGGACTCATCGCCCCAGACCTTGGGCAACCCGTCGGGAATTTCGACGATGACTTTGATCGGGGAATGAACGGCGGGGGGCAGGACCATTTTAACGCTCTTGTCGATGAGGGGCGCGAGCGCCAGGGCCTGGAACTTCAACTCGGGGCGGTGGGCAAAATCGTTGATCTGGTCGATGATGGCGGTGAGCCGGTCCACCTCGCCGGTCACCAGCGTTTGGAATTCGTTTTGAAATTCGGGATCCTGGTAGCGCTCCGGCAATAATTGGGCGAATGTTTTGATCGCCACGAGGGGATTTCGGATTTCATGCGAGATGGCCGCCGCCAGCTCGTTCCAGAACACCGTGCGCTCCAGTTCCTCCTGCTTCTCGGCCAGAATCCGTTCCCGCGTCAGGTCGTGAATAAAGACCACCGCGCCCAACCCGGTGGCGCCGTTCGTCAATCGCTTGGTCCGGGCTGAAAAACAACGCTGAGTGGGAGGATCGGTCCATTCCTGGGGCGCGGGTTCCTCCCCGGTATTCAAGGTCCGGCGAAGCATATCCGCGAGCCGGCTCCCCAACCGCTCCACCGGCTGGTTCAGCACCTGCCGGATGTCCAAGCCGAGCATTTGCTCCGCACTGCCGTTTAACCAGCGGATCTGTCCGTCCGCACTGGTCAGGGCGATTCCCGCGGAAAGGGAATGCAGTAAGGTTTCCGCCAGGGTGTGTTGGAAAGCGAGATCATCATGTAACACGGCATTTTCGATCGCCACGGCGGCATGCTCGGCAAATACCAGGAGGTCCATCAGTTCGGCCGGATCAAACGCCAGGCCGGTGGCGCGCCGGCCGATGAACAGCCATCCGATAAACCTCCGGCGTCCTTGCAGGGGGACCATCAGTTCCGCACCCATCGAATCCAGGGCGCGCCGGAGCATCAATTGGTCTTCCACGGAATGCATTTGCGAAAGATCGGAACGGGCCACCAGCTGGGCGTTCTGCTCCAGCCAGCGCACCAGCGGCGCCTCCGGATCGAATTTCAGCTCACGAATCTCATCGCGGACGCCGAAGGCGATTTTCATCCGGTAAAGGCCCTGTTCCGGCGAATACGCGAACACCCCCGCGCGCAAAACCATGCCGGACCGGACGATACTGTCCACAATGTCGGCCATGAGATCGTCGGCCCGGCCGGAATGACGCAAGGCCGGCAGTTGCAGGCGCAACGCCGCCGTTCCCGGAGCCGGGGCGCGGTTCATCCCGGCGGAATCCTGGGGGGCGACCGCTTTGGGCAACAGGTCGCGGAGCAGGCGTACTTCCTCGGTCAGCCGGATATAGTCCTGGCTCCGCCGGATCGTCGCCTGCAGGCGGCGTCCATCGAATTCCAATTCCTCGACCGCATAGACTCCGAGCGCTTCGGCTTCGAGGAGGGGATCGGAGCGGGGCTCGCCCAGGGCCAGAATCAAGGTCCGCGGCCAATCGGCATTCAAACGGGTCACCAGTTCCCGGATTTCGATTCCGCGCACATCCAGCAGAATCAGCGCCGGATCGGTGGACGCCAGACGAGCATACAGGTCGACCGTATTCCGCAAAACCGGTAATCCGGCCGGGGTCCCCGCATAGGCGTTCACCCGTTGCGCCAACCGGTCATCGCGGGTCAGGAGGAGGCAGGGCACATTCGGGTTCAGGTGACACCTTCTTTCGAAAGCAGGGGAAAGTCGATCAAAATCGCGGTGCCTTGTCCGACTTGGCTCTCGACTTGAATGGCACACTGATGTTCCTGGATTATGCCATGCGCCACGGAAAGCCCCAGACCCGTGCCCTGGCTTTTGGTGGTGAAGAACGGGTCGAAAATCCGGGGGATGTCCTCCGCCTTAATGCCGGTACCGGCATCGCGAATCTCCACCCGCAGATGGCCCGGAACCGGGCGCGTAGTGACCGTAATCCGGCCTCCACCGGCCGGCATGGCTTCGAGGGCATTGAGATAGAAATTCACCAACGCCTGGCTCAATAAAGCGGCGTCGCCATTGATCCGATCGGACCCGGAGGACAGATCGGTGGTGACGACCACCTGTCCCTGCCCCAGTCTTTGGTGGACGAGTTTCAATGAATTGCGGATGACTTCATGCAGATGGATGGGAGACCGGTTCGCTTGGACCGGACGCGCAAAATTCAGCAGTTGGTTGACGATCCGGTCGATGCGTTGCACTTCCTGGTTAACCAGATCCAGGAAATTTCCGCGGAAGTCGGGATCCAGGTAGCGCTCGGGCAGGAGTTGGGTGAACGTTTTAATGGTCACGAGCGGGTTTTTGATTTCATGCGCCATGCCGGCGGAGATCGTTCCGAGCGCCGCCAACCGGTCGGCCCGGCGTAATTGTTGTTCCAATTCATGAAGCGCCGTAATATCGTGAAAAACGAGCAAAACACCCAGGGTCTGTCCGGCATGGCTGTGAAACAGCGAACTGTCGACCCGGATACTGCGCACCGCATTCGGGAATTGCACCGCCAGGTCGCGGTTGCGCTGTTCCCGACCGGTGCGAAAGGTCTCCTCGATGATATCGACCAGGGGCGTCGGCAGGATTTGAATGGACCCGTCCGTGGCTCCTTCCACCGAACGGCCGGTGATCCGTTGCCCTTCCCGATTGAGCACGGTGATTTTCCGGTCATTGTTGACCGCGACCACGCCACTGGCCAGATGATCGAGCAGAATATCGTTGTAAATCTTGCTGTTTTGAACCTGGGTGTAGAGGCGGGAGTTTTCCAGCGAGATCGCCAGGTGATCGCACAGCAGTTGCAAGGTTCGCTGTTCCTGGATCCCGTAAATTCTTCCGCCGAACCGCGGGGCCAACAACATCACGCCCTCCACCCGGTTCTTGGAGTGGATCCCCACGGCAATTTCCGTGTGTAAATTTTCCAAGCGGGCGCGGGCGTTGACCAATACCGGGCGCGGAACATATCGCTGAATCAGATCCACCACCAGTGGATTCTTATTTTCCCGCAACATCGCAACAATGGGATCGTCGTCCGGAAGGCAAAGGCCGACTTCGGGCTCCACCTGGGGATACCGTTGAATGAAACGATCTTTTTCAGCCAGCAGAATCACCACCCGGGCCGTGCCCATCGACTGGGCCACCAGGTCGGCAAAACCGCGCAACAAATCATCGAGCGTACTGATCGAACCCAACAACCGGCTCGCATGTTCAACGACGACCCGGTCATCCATAATATTCACATTCAACAACATACGCATGGCCATCGTCCGTAAAAAGCCATACATCGGGGTGAGTGAAAAGGCCATGGCCAGCGCGGCCAGGAGATGGGCCAGCATCCGCGCCTTGGGGATCCAAGGGACGAGCAGGGCTTGAGCGACAAACCAGACGACGAAATACAGGAGAACGAGATACAAAATCAACAGGGAAAACGAGATGAGACGGGTCAGCAAGTGCGGAATATCCATGATCCGGCGCGTGGCGATCCCATAGGCCACGATCCCATCGAACAGAAAGACCGAAAGCGGCATGAACGCCATGATTTCGAAACTGGTGCCGAACAGCGGGATCACGATGGATACCAGGGTGCAGGAAATCCCCACGCTATACCCCAGGCAGGTGAATTGTATCTCAATACGTTGAATGCCGCGCAATTTTCGCGAATAAACAATGGAAAGCCCGATCAGCAACACCAGCATGGCCAGGAGATAGACGGCATAAAAGCCAAACCCGGGACCATAGATCGGCGTCGCGACATGATGCGGCGCCACCGGCAAGACGGCGGAGGTCAAAAAGAAGGGGGTCTGGCAAAACCCGAAGTTGAGCAGAAAGCCGACCAGCCACCACCGCGAATGATTCAGAAGCAGGCGCCAGGGAGCCTCCGGGAAGATGATCGCCAGACGCAACAGATTGGTGGCCACCGGCACCGACGCGGCAATCGCGGATGCCTGTCGGATCCAGAACATTGCCGCGTCCACACTCGTCGCGCGCGAACCCATTCCCAAACAGATCAACCAGGCGGCCACCGCCATGGAAAGCAAAAGGAAACTTTTGTTGGTCAACCGTTTTTTTTGCGCAAAAAAAACGATTCCACCCAGGAACAGGTTGACGATAAAGGCGAACAGGATGGATACATGAAAAGGATTCATGGGCCGGCCACCTGTTCCACCACCAGGGAGCTGTTGGCGCCACCCAAACCATGAATATTGATCAGCGCACAGCGGATATCCGCCAACCGCGGTTGGCGGGGAACATAATCCAAATCACAATCGGGATCCGGGAATTGGTAGTTGGCGGTGGGCGGCACCCAGCCGTTGCGCATGATGAGCGCGCAGGTCGCCGTTTCCAGGGCGCCGGCCGCCGCCATTGGATTTCCCGTCACCCCCTTGATGGAGGTGACCGGGATGCGATACGCGTGCGATCCCAGAACGGCTTTGATCATCGCGGTCTCGACCCGGTCAATGACGCAATCGCTGGGCCCATGGGCGCACACATAGTCCACATCGGCGGGATACCGGCCGGCATTGGCCAGGGCCTCCGTCATGGTCAGCTTGAGTCCGGAGGCGGGTTCCCCTCCGATTTCATCGGCCTGAAACCCGTAACCGGTGATTTCCAGATACGGCGTTGCACCCCGGCTCAAGGCGTGGGTTAATTCCTCAAGCACGACGACCCCGGCCGCCTCGGACATCAAGCCGCCGGCCCGGTCTCGATCGAAGGGACGGCTGGCCCGCCGCGGTTCAGTCACATTTTTCGGCACCAAACCGGCCGCTCCGAAACACGCCACCGATAAGGGATCCATCGAGGAATCCGTTCCTCCCGCAAAAGC
>CAZCDO010000082.1:0-15696 GCA_964497135.1 uncultured Verrucomicrobiota bacterium | reverse complement strand
CAACCGAATCCAGCACCACCACATCGAGCGCGTTACTGCGCACCAGGGTTTCGACGATCGTCAGGGCTTCTTCGCCCGAGGAGGGCTGGGAAATCAGCAGGTCGTCGAGATTGACCCCGATCCGCTTGGCATATTGGGGGTCCACCGCATGTTCAGTATCGATGATGGCTGCCAACCCACCGGCCTTCTGGGCATTGGCGATGACGTGCAGGGCCAGCGTCGTCTTGCCGGACGATTCCGGTCCAAAAATCTCAACGATCCGACCGCGGGGCAGGCCGCCAATTCCCAAAGCCAGGTCCAGGGATAAGGCGCCGGTCGAAATTGTGTCCACGTTCTGTACACCGGCATGTTCGCCCATCCGGATGATGGCGCCTTCGCCGAATTCTTTCTGGATCTGGGCCAGAACCGCGGTCAATGCAGAGGGAAATTTGCCGTCAGGCGTTTCGGTCTTGGTGGTCTTGCTCATGAGTTGTCCTTTTTGGGGTGGCGCCGCCGGTCTGAATCACCCTGTGCCCCGGCCGGTGGCGCGAATGGGAGAAGGGTATCTTTTCCGGGGCGGTTCTGTCAATGGCGCTGATTTTCATTTTCGCAGGTCGGCGCAGCTCCGATTCGGTGCCCGTCGCAGCTCAGGCGGCCGCTTTTTTCTTGGCCTGCTGTTTTTGCCACAACAACTGGACGATCATCATCGTCTGGTTGGCCGACCAGTACAGCACCAGTCCGGACGGCATGGTGTAGAAGAAAAACAGCATCATGATCGGCATGAACATCATCATTTTCTGCTGGGCCGGATCGCCCGCCGACGGCGTTAAATGGGTCTGCCACGCCATGGTCGCCGCCATGTAAATCGGGAGCAGATTCAGACCCAACCCCCAGGGCAACAGCCCCATCATCAGGTTCTCCGGCTCGCTCAAATCGCGAACCCACAGGAAATCCGCGAATCGCAGAGCGATATCGCTTCGCAGTACGTTAAACAACGCGATGAAAACCGGAATCTGGATCAGCAAGGGCAGGCATCCGCCCAGCGGATTGACTTTGTGTTCCTTGTATAAGGCCATCGTCGCCTGCTGTAACTTCTGGGCATTATCCTTGTATTTGACCTTTAATTCAGCCACCAGCGGCTGGATCGCCTGCATCCGCTTCATGCTCTCGGTACCCTTGTGCGTGATCGGCCAGAAAAGCCCCCGGATGAGCAGGGTGATCAAAATGATCGCCAGCCCGTAATTCGGCACCACTTGATAGATCCATTGCAAACTGCGAACCAGGATGCCGGAGATCAGGGACCAAATCCCGAATTCCATCACCTTGTCCTGGTGATTCCCCTGATCTTTGATGATCGTATAATCGCGCGGGCCGAGAAAATAGCGCGCTTCATGCGTCACGGTGGCACCGGGCTCCAGATTACGGCTCCCGAAATGCGCCACTGCGGAAACATCCTTCAACACTGCCCGCCCCATCCAGGTAGCGCTGTCCGCCGGATCCTCGCTCCGGTCCACCCACCGGGTGGTTTGCAAATCCAAGGCCGTCCCTCCCTGGGCCGGAGTCAGAATCTGCACAAAAAACCGGTTCTTGACCGCCACCCACTCCAAATCGGCATTGACGCGTTTCCCGACTTCCAAGGGCAACGGCTTACCCAACGGCGGATGGCGCATCGAACACCCCCCGCGCCGGGCTTCCGGTTGGAACAGATCCGCCAGTGTCTCCCCACCCCCAAACATACTCCGGGTATTCCAATGCTTGACCTTTTCACCGGCCCCCGTGGCCAGGGAATCGATGCCAAAAAAGACATCCGCCTTGCCACGAACTTCACCCGGCAGAAGGGACATCGGACCCACCTGCAATCCGTGATCGTCCATCAGGATCGGCTGGTCGCTCTCATTGACAAAAGTGTCGGATACGGTCACCTCGTACTGGTCGTTCAGGGATAAGGTCCGCTCAAAACGCAGACCGGCCGGGGTCCGTGCCGTGAAACGCGCGATTTGCGAGGTGGCCGTCGCCTCCACCTGAAATCCGGGCGCCGGAACCAAACCGGGCACATTAACATAGGCCAACGCAGGGCGATCGCCAAAATCCAATACCACCGGGCCGCTTTCCGGATGATCCGTCAGGGGAAACCGACCGAGCTCCGCCGAAAGGATTCCCCCGCTCCGCGGCGAAAGCGTCAATTGAATGACCGCATTACTCAGAATGACCGGCGAGTCCGTCGGATCGGATTCCACCCGGAAACCCGAGGGGAGCCAGAGAGAGGAAACATCCGGGCTTACCGCATTCGGGCTTGGCTCCACCGCCGGAGCAGGAGCGCGGAGCACTGAAACCGTTCCACTACCGGTTCCTCCCGTCGCATTTGCGGGGATTGCTGCGGCGACCGGCGAAGGAGGGGGCGGTGTTTCAGCCGGCAGAGCCGCTGAGGGGGCACCCGTTTTTTCCACCGGAACCGCCGCCGGGGGAGCCATGAATTTCTTATACAGGGGGCCCCAGGCAAACAACAGAAGGACCAAGGCGGCGATGATGACGAGGTCCGTGCTGAACTTGAAACGAAAATTGAATTTACTCATGTTTTGTTATCCTATCAGTCTCGAGGCTTACCGTCGATCCACCGGGTCCGCCACCAAGTGCCACCGTTGGAGTGAACCCGCCGGCGGGACGGGATCGATGCCGCCGGGATGAAACGGGTGACACTTCAAGAGTCGCTTGAAGCCCAGAATCAGGCCGACCCCGCTTCCATGTTCCCGTAAGGCGTCCATCATGTAGTGTGAACAGGTCGGCGAAAACCGGCAGGAGGAACCCAGCCAGGGCGATATCGCCAGTTGATAAAACCGAACCCCCGCCATCAATATTCCGCGCATGTGTCACCCGTTTGCCGCCGGCTTCAAAAGACCGGCCTTCCGGACCAGGTAAATAAATTCGCGCTCCAGCGCCGTCCAGGAAGCCCGAACCAAGTCCCGTCGCCCCACGACCACCAGATCGACGGCGCCGGTCAATTGGGAACGATGACGGCGAAAGACTTCCCGCAGCAAACGGCGGGCCCGAACCCGATCAACCGCCGGCCCGACTTTACGGCTGGTCACCACACCCAGCCGAAGAGCCGCCCCTTCGCCGCGCCTCATCCAAACAACCATCAACCGGCCGATCAATCGGTCCTGTTGATTGAAAGCCTCTTCAAAAAGCGAAGACGCCACCAGGCGCTGGTGACGTTTCAATCCCTGGTCCGCCCGCGGAACGTCGGTCGCTGTCACCTGAACGTCTCCCGTCGCGGCCGGCGATTCGGCAGGCATGACCCCATCAAAGGGCCAAACGTTTGCGCCCTTCCCGGCGCCGGTTGGCCAAAACTTTACGGCCCCCGGCCGTTTTAATTTTAGCCCGGAAACCGTGTTTCCGTATCCGTTTCTTCTTCGACGGTTGGTAAGTGCGCTTCATGATTCAGTCCCTTATTTATGAAAAAAGTCCCTTGAAAATACCATGATTCCCCGCACAGTCAAGCGCCGTTTGAGGCTACTGGGGGATATCCAACCAGACCTTGACGGATTCAAGCCGCTCCCGCCATCACCGACCGTCATACTTTTCCCCGGCCAGGACAGCCCGGATGGCGGCCATGAGGTCTTTGACTGCTTCGGATTTGGCCAGGTACCCGGAGGCTCCGGCTTGAAAAGCGGCCTCCCTGAATTTTTTTTCGTAATGCATGGAAATGCAAATCACATGGACCTCCGGCCGGGCCTGCTTGATTTGCCGGGTGGCGTCAATTCCATTGATTTTCTGCATGCGGATATCCAGACAGGCAATGTCCGGGACCAGTTCCAGGGTTTTTTCGACGGCGCTCTGCCCGTCGGCCACCTCCTGGATAATGCGGATATCCGGCTCCAGTTCCAGCAAATCCCGTAACGCCTCGCGCATGATCCGGTGATCGTCCGCGAGCAGAATCCGAATCGGCGGTTTCGGCGGAGATCCGTTCATGTCCGCACCTCCTCCAGGAAGGGCAACCACAGGATGATTCGCGTGTATTGTCCGGGCTCGGATTCGATCCGGATCGTCCCCCCGATATCCTCCAATCGTTCCCGGATTCCAAATAATCCCAGACCGGATCCGTTCCCCCGATGGGTGACACCCGGAAGTTCCTTAAACCCCTTGCCCCGATCCTCGACGATCAATTTAATCCCCCGGTTTTCGGATGAAAGTAAAATGCGCGCGGTATCGGTTCCGGAATGCTTCACCACGTTAAACAGAAGCTCACGGGCCGACTTGAACAGAATCGTGGCTGTTTCTTCAGGCAGAACACCGAAATCCCGCTCGCATTCCAGGGAGAAATGGGCCGCATAACGCTGGCTCATCCCCTCGCATAACTCTTCCAGCGCCGCTTTCAACCCCAAGCGGAACAGGGTCGAAGAGGCCAGTTCGAAACTCAGACTCCGCAACCGTTCGTGGGCTTGGGCAATCAGCTCGTCGGTCTCATCCAATATCCGCCGGACCTGATCGGGATCGTCACAGCGGGCGATCAGTTGAAGCTTCATTCGACTGGCCGCGATCAATTGGGCCACATCGTCGTGCAAGCCTTCGGCAATCCGCCGTTGCTCCGCATCCTTCGCGGAGGCCAGCAGGCCGGCCATCCGCCGAAGCTGTTTTTGATGCTCAAGCCGGTTCCGCTCCTCATTTTTACGCGCGGTGACATCGCGAAAAAAACCAGCCAGATAGGGTTTGCCCTTGATCCGGACCATAAAAACGCTGATGTCCGCGTAAACGAGGTCGCCATCCTTTCGTTTCATGACCACATCCGCAGCTGAAACGGTCTCGCCCCAGAGCGCCTTTTTGATCCATTCGCGAATCACGAGAAGATCGTCCGCTCGGTACAACTCGAAGATTTCGAGGCGAAGCAGTTCCCCGCGCGGGTACCCCAGCCATTCCGACGCGGCTTTGTTGGAATCGAAAACCGTGTAGGGTCCGACATCCACCAGAACGATCGCATCGCCGGCTTCCTCGAACAGGGTTCTAAATCGTTGTTCGGATTCTTCCAACTGGCGGGTTCGATCTTTGACCCGCTGGTCCAACTCCTCGTTCAACGCGGATAAGTCCTGTTCCGCTCTGCGGCGAACGGCAATCTCGCTTTCCAACCGGTCCTTGTGGTTGAGGATTTCGCCCGACATGCTGTTGATTTCCTGGTTGATCCGGTCCAGCTCGGCGCTTCGGCCCGGCGGCAGTCGAAGCCCGTACTCGCCGCCGGCAATGCGCCTTAGGCCGGACAGGGTTTTTCGAAGCGGCCGAATGATAATCAGCCGGACCAAAATCATGCAGACAATCAACACCACCACCAAGGCGATGGTCGCAAACAGAACCCCGAGCCGCTCCAATGCGTTTTGCAAAACGAACAGCCTGTTTTTGCTGACGCGGATTTCGACATATCCGGCGACCTTGCCCTTGTAAAGAACCGGCGCGCGATGAAAAACATGGTCCGATTCATCGGTCCAGGCCTTGACAAAGATTTCATCGTCGAACTCGGTCAACACTCTGACGGAATTAACGCCCAGATGCCGCCAGATATTGTCGCAAAAATATTCACGAATGCCCCGTTCATCCAGATTCCAGACCTCTTTCGCCAGGACCTTAGCCGTTTCCCGGGATAAATCGCCGGCCACCTGCTCCAAATATACCTCGATGGGGGCGCGGGTAATTCGGGACTGGATGAAAAAGGCCGCCAGGAACCCCAGAAGGAGGGAGACGGACAACCATCCCGCGAATTCAAAAAAAAGGGGGCGCTTGTTGTTGTTGATGGGCCACATAAATTATTTCGGGCTGAAGTGAGATCGTTCCATCGCCTGGATCCTGTCGTTATAGATCCGATCATATTCCCCATTGGCTCGCAGGAGTCGTAATTCCCGGTAAAAAGCCCGCATAATTCGCTCCAATTCCGGGAAATCCGACTTTTTACAAAAAGGACTGAGGTAGGGTTTTGTAAAGAGCGGTTTGGCCAGCCAGGTGATGCTGTCCTGTAATCCCATCCGGTGCAACGCCGCATGGCCGACCGTCTTATCCATGGGATACAGGTCGATTTCCCCAGTCGTCAACGCCCGCAGACCCTCTTCCGTCGAAGGGTACTCAAGTCCTTCAAATTCGGCGGCCCGAAAGGCCGCGTCATAGGAATAATTGCGATTTATTCCGATTCGAACCCCGGCCGCCTTGAGTTGTTCGTAGGATTCGAATCGGATGATCGAGGCCGTTTTGTTCATGACAAAAAAGACATATTCGCTCTGCCACAAATAATCGGCCGGCAGGCCGCCCGTCTCCGCACATTTGCGCTGGTCGTCCGTATAGTAGAGCGCACTTTCCCGGGAGTCCTTGTAGGATACGGAGAGCACGGCATCGGCCTGGCCTTTTTCAGCCAGCATCCAGGCTCGGCTCCAGGGATAGATGGAGATTTGGTAGGGGATCCCGAGCCGTTTCATGATCCGATCGACCACAGCGGCATCGACCCCCACGACGGTCTCCCCCTCCAGATATTCATAGGGCGCCCATTCCTCGCACACGAAGGTCAGGGGACGCGTGATTTTACCCAGGTAATCGGGTTTGATATAAGTTTCGTAAATGGATTCATATTCGCCGCTGGCCCGCATTTTTCGCAACTCCGCGTAAAAGGTCTGCGATAGCGCCTCGAGATCGGGGTATTTTGAGGCGCGGGTAAAAGCCAGCAGATAGGGCTTGGTGAAGAGCGGCGTCGGCAGGCAGGTGATTCGGTTTTGGGCGCCGAGTCCATTCAGAATCCATTGCCCCACGATGCGATCCATGGGGACCAGATCCACTTCGCCCCGGTCCAGAGCTTGAAAAGCATCCAAAGGGGTGGGAAACGACTGCGTGCCGATTTGGGCGCCGGTAAATTCCTGATTATAGCTGTACCGATTGACGACCCCGACACTGAACTTGTCCTGTTTAATCTGCGCATAGGACTCGAAGTGGAAAGACCCGGCATGCCGACGCTCGAGGAAAAAAACATATTCAGAATTCCAAAAAAAGTCGTCCGGCATCCGGCCAGTGGTTACAAAGGCGCGTTGAGGCTCGGTAAAGAAAAACATCGGGTCGCGGTAGGGTTGATACGAAATGCCCGAAACGGCGTCCACCCCGCCTTTTTCCGCCAATAGCAAACAGCGGGCGAACGGATAAATTTGATAATCAACCGGAATCTTGAGCCGGGCGAAGATCCGATTGACCACCTCCACATTGATCCCCGTGGCTTTGCCCGCTTCCAGATATTCATACGGGGGCCACTCTTCCGACGCAATCCGAAACGGCCCCCGGGGCGGAGCCGCAGATAAGCCGCTGGGGAAGCAAGCCGGGAATAAACAGAAAAATAACATGGATAAAAAAACGATGGGGCGAAAACGGACGGCCGTGAGAATCCAATGAATAGACGTTCTCATGTTTGACAGTGTGCCCGAACCGAATTCCAAACACAAGCGCGATATGACATTTATTTTATGCCGTCAAAAAATGCTCGCACGCCTGGATGTGATCGAGTTCCACTGGGTTTGCCAGGCGCTTGGACAGGACGCCGCGTCTGTCTATAAAAACTTGATCAAAGCAATTGAAGAGCCGACTGGACGGCCACCGGGCTTCAATCCGAAGCGGGCCAAAGCCTGAATCCCGCGGTCTCAAAGTGACGGTCAAATCCGAAGACCTCGCGGACACCCCGTTTGCGCATCAGCACGAACGAAACACAGTCGCAGAAACTGATCTTCTGGTCGGCATATTTCTCCAGCAGTTCAACCGCCTGACGCTCATCATCCTTTTCAGCCCGCACGCTCGCGCCGGCCGGCGAGGCATAAATCAGCCGCCCGGTTTCAGCCGCGAAACGGTAGCCGGCAAAACGGCCCAACAACGTAAGCGTTTCGCTAAGCACGAGATTGCTCGTGATAAAGGGAATTCGCTCCATTTGAACCCGCCGCCAGCCTTGCAGGGCCTGCGCATGGTGCTGATCGGCTGGAAGATACCGCCCCAGAAATGCCCCGGTATCGACAAAGATCACGATTTCTCTCCATACAGATAAACGTCGTGCTGTTCCGCAACATTCGATGGCGTTGCCCCGCCGGCAAGGCGGGTGTCGCCCAGAAAGGAGTCTTGCTCCGCACCGTCCTGCGTCAATTCCTGCACGAGCGCCTTGCGAATCAGTGCGCCGATCGACGTACCCCGTCGGTGCGCCTTTTCCGCCAATAACACCCTAAGCTCCTCTGGCAACATGACGGTTGTTCTATGCATAATGACATAACCATAATAACATCACTTCAATATGTCAAACCCAAAAAATAACGCATGAAAGGAGTAGTGATGGAGGGGAATGCCCTTACGGGCACACTTCAAACGAGTTTTTGATAAAATTCAACTGTTCGTAGTGACGACGTCAGCCGTTTCTTTGCTATTCACATTCACCCACAGTAATGCAGAAAGAGCCGCAAACAAGCAAGCTATTCACCGATTCACGTCCGTCCGAGGATCTCGTTCATGCTCCCGGTGCGATAGCCCTGCAAATCCAGGGTCACATAGGCATAGCCCTGCGCCTTGACCGCCGCCACCAGACGCACCCGCAGGGACGGCTCCATCACCCGCTCAAATTCATCCGGCACGACTTCAATCCGCGCCAGATCGCCGTGATGCCGGACCCGGACCTGGCTGAATCCAGCCTCTCGTAAAAAGCATTCGCACGCCTCGATCCGCGCCACGATTTCCGGTGTGATCCGGGTCCCATATGGAATCCGGCTGGCCAGGCAGGCATAGGACGGTTTATCCCAGGTCGGCAATCCCATCCGCCGCGATTCGGCCCGGATCTCCGCCTTGGTCAGACCCACTTCCATCAGGGGACTGCGCACTCCCAACTCCCGCGCGGCCGTCATTCCCGGCCGGTAATCCCCCGTATCGTCGGCGTTGGATCCGTCCAACACCGCCGAACATCCCAATTCCGCCGCGCGGCGGACCAGTTTACCGAAGAGCTCGGTCTTGCACCAATAACAGCGCTCCTTCGGATTCGCCACGAACCGTTCATCACTGAATTCGTCGGTTTCAAGGATTTCCAAAGGCACCCCCAAATGGGCCGCCATCCGCCGGGCGGATTCGACTTCATGCGGCGAATAGGTCGGCGACACCGCCGTCACCGCCTTCGCCCCATCCCCCAGAACCTGCTGCGCAACGGCCAGCAGAAAGGCGCTGTCAACCCCCCCTGAAAAAGCCACCAAAACGCTTTTCATCGGTGCCAACAGAGCCTTCAATGCTTCCATTTTTTCGTCGGTCTTTTTCATGTCGCCTTTCATTAACCCAAAACCGCCAGAACACGGGATAATGGTTTTCTCCGGATGGGGCCGGGGTGCCCTCACCCCGCTCTGACTAAGTGGAGCGGAAGAGCGGTGGGAGGGCACCCCGACTCCAATGAGAGAGAGACATCACGGACCAGCATAACCGATCCCATATCAATATGTTTGTTCGGATACAAAATCCAATTCCAGTCCCAGATCCGCGAGAACCCGCAAATCTTCTTCGATCGTCCGGTTTTTGACCGTCAGCAAATCACCGACAATCATGCTGTTTGCCCCGGCCAGGAAAACCAGGTGTTGGGCATCCTTGAAAATCTCCAGTCGACCCGCCCCCAGCAAAATATCGCGGTGGGGCATCATCAGTCGCGCCAGGGAAATAATCTTGACCGCCTCCCATACCGCCAGCGGCGCCTGATCCGCCAATTCCGTCCCGGGCACCCCCACCAGGAAATTGATCGGGACGGACACCGGATCAAGGGCATTGACCTCCTGCAAGAAATCGATGCGGTCGCCCCGGGTTTCGCCCATCCCGAAAATCCCGCCCACGCACAACTCCAGTCCCGCCTTCTGGGCCGCGCGAATCGTCCGAACCCGGTCGTCATAGGTATGCGTGGTGCAGATCGAGGGATAAAACCGCCGCGACGTTTCCAAATTGTGATGATAGCGCGTGAGACCGGCGGCCTTCAACTTTCGAAAGGCTTCCTCATCCAGGATTCCCAACGAGGCACAGGGTTTCTGGCCCAACCCCTGCGCGGCAAAACCCTCGACCGCCCGGCAGACGCCCCCGAGATCCTCCTCATCCAAACCGCGACCGGATGTGACAATGCCAAACCTCTGGCTGTGCCCCTCCTCCCGCCCGACCCGTTGCAGGATCGCCTCGGTCTCCATCAAGGGGTACACCGATGCCCCGGTTGCATGATGCGCCGATTGGGCACAGTATTTACAATCCTCGCTACAGGCGCCGCTTTTGGCGTTGACGATCGAGCAGGTCTTGACCCGGTTTCCCCGAAATTGCGCTCGAACCTTCGAGGCGGCATGGAGCAACGCCGGGAAAGCGGTTGGCGGCAGGTCCAGCCACCGCTCCGCCGCCGACCGATCCATCAGCCGGCCCGTCAAGGCCGCCTCCGCTTGTCGCATGATCCATGAGTCCATAGGTTCCCTCTTCACTGTCGTGTGGTGATGATCCCGCCACCGAGCACGAGATCGCCATCGTAAAAAACCGCCGCCTGCCCTGGGGTAATAGCCGATTGCGGCTCTTCGAAAGTCACCCGGGCACTATTCCCTCCGCCCCATTCCAGCGTCGCCGGGGCCGCCACGTGATGACTGCGAATCCGCGCCGTGATTCGAACCGGTCCGGTCGGCGGCGGGTCAATCAGCCAATTCAGGCGATCGGCCTCGAGTACCGAACCCAACAGCCGTTCGCGGGGACCGACGATCACGGCGTTCCGGGCAGCATCGATATCAACGACATAGACCGGATCGGGCCCGTAAATCTTCAATCCCTTGCGCTGACCGATCGTATACCGCACGATTCCGTCATGCCGGCCCACCGCCTGCCCCGCCTCATCCAGGATGGGGCCCGGCTTGAGTTCGTCGGGCCGGAAAAGCGTCGTGTAATCCTCGCTCATGAAATCCTGGCTCTCGACCCGCTCCGCCACGGGCAGATTCAGACTCCGGGCCCGCTCCCGCACCTCAGCCTTGGTCATTCTCCCCAGCGGGAAAATCAAATCCGGCAACAGGTCGCGGCGCAAACCATACAGGAAATAGGACTGGTCTTTGCGCGCGTCGATCCCCCGCTTCAACACCACCGGACCGGAATCCGCCAGCCGCTCGACCCGCACATAGTGCCCGGTCGCAAATCGATCGAACCGCACGCCCTGTTCCCGGGCCCGCTCGATCAGGAACCCGAACTTCACCACCGGATTGCATCGAACACAGGGATTCGGGGTCCGCCCCTGCAAATATTCCCCGGTAAAATAATCCAAAACCGTCGTCCGGTATTCGGCCCGGACATCGATTGCGTGATGCGCGATGCCCAGGTGTGCCGCCACCGCCCGCGCCGCCTCCAGATCCTCCTCCTCGGGTCCATAACAGGCATGGCCCCGGCCGCCGGAAGAACAGGCGCCCGCGCCTCCATCATACACGGACATCGTCAAGCCAACCACCCGATACCCGGCCTCCACCAACAAGGCGGCGGCCACTGCGGAATCCACCCCGCCGCTCAGGCCGACCGCCACGGTGAGATCCTTTTCGACAAACCGACCCATTTTTTCAGCTATCTGGGGTAGGGCGAACTCTCCGAGCGAGCCGGGCCCCTGGCCCGACGGCTCCCCCGGAGGTGTCGCCCTACCTCGGATTGCCGTCGCAACCCGTTTTGGGAGTGTGCTAGAATTCATGCTCCAGACCATTCGAACGGCCGATTATTTCTCAAAATAGGTATATCCGCTGATTCCCACCCGATAGGCCTTCATCAAGGCCAGTTTTTCGCGGGGTTTGATCTTTTTGGCGCGAACGGCTTTTTCGGCTTGGGTCTCGATGCGTTTCAAAACATCCTCCGGCGAATATTCCATGTAGGTCAGGATTTCATCGATCCGGTCGCCGCAAATTTCCTTGGAATCGGTGATCTTGCCGTCCGGCCCGATCCAGACATGCAGGGCGTTGGTATTGCCGATCAGGTTATGCATGTCGCCGATCGTCTCCTGGTAGGCCCCCGTCAGGAACACCCCCACGTAATATTCTTCGTCGGATTTCAATTCATGCAGTTCCAGCACCTGCCGCACATCGTGCAAATCGATGAAGCGGTCGATCTTGCCGTCCGAATCGCAGGTGATATCGGCAATCACCCCCCGCCGGGTCGGCCGTTCATTCAGCCGGTGGATCGGCATCACCGGGAACAACTGATCGACCGCCCAGAAATCGGGAACGGACTGAAACACGCTGAAATTTCCATAATAGACATCGGCGATGGCCGCATCCATCGATTCCATTTCGTCGGGAATGTATTTGCGATCCTTGACGAGTTCCGTGATCCGGCGGATGATCCGCCAGAAGATCGATTCGCCCAGGGCCCGTTCGCGCAGGGTCACATCGCCATGCAGAAACAATCCCCGGATTTCCTCCCGGTAATACACCGCATCGTGATAGGCCTCCTGAACATTGCGCGGCGTCAGGGTCTGGCACACCTCCAGCAGGTTTTCCAGCATTTCGCTCGAATCGACCGACAGCCGTTCAGGGATGTTCTTGGGTTCGAACCGCCGCACATCCAGAACGTTGAAGATGAACACGGAATGATGCGCCGCCGTGGCGCGCCCCGATTCACTCACGATCATCGGGTGGGGAATCCCGGCCTGGTCGAGATTTTTCTTGATCACTTCGACTACATCCGAGGCATACTCCGCAATACTGTAATTGGTACTGCTGGCAAAATTACTATGGGACCCGTCGTAATCCACCGCCAACCCGCCGCCGATGTTCAACATCCCCAGCTGCGCCCCTTCGCGGTAGAGATCGACATAGAACCGGCAGGCCTCCTGCAGGGCGTTACGGACCTTGCGGATGTCCGACACCTGACTCCCCAGGTGATAATGCAACAACTGCAAGCAATCCAGCATCTGCTTCTGGCGCAAACTGTCAACCAGTTCGATAATCTGCGAAGCGTCCAGTCCGAACTTACTGCGATCCCCGCCCGAGGCATCCCAATGCCCCCCCGCCCGGCTCGACAGCTTGGCCCGCACTCCCAGCCGGGGCTTGACGTGCAATTTGGCGGCGCGCTCCAGAATCAGGTCCAGTTCGCCGGGCATTTCGATCACGATGACGATTTGCAAACCCATATTCTGGGCATGCAATGCCAAGTCCAAATATTCCTCATCCTTGTACCCGTTGCAGACGATCAGCGCCTCAGGATCGTGCATGTGAGACACTGCGGCGATCAATTCAGCCTTGCTCCCGGCCTCCAACCCGTGGTGATACTGCGCCCCGAATTCGGTGATGTCCTCGACAATCTCGCTTTGCTGGTTGACCTTGATCGGAAACACGCCGCGGTATTTCCCGGCATACCCGGCATCCCGGATCGCCTTGCGAAAACTCTCGTTGATGTGCGCAATCTGCGAGGCCAGAATGTTGGCGAACCGGATCACCACCGGCATATTCAAGCCCCGCTTCTCGAGGCGCTTCACCAGGCTCATCAGGCTGATTTCCACCCCCCCGCGCACCCCCCCGGGCCGCACCACCACTTCGCCGTTGGCCGCCACGTCGTAATACCCCGCCCCCCAGTTCCGGATGCCGTAAAGTTCAGCCGCGTTCTCGGGGGTCCATCGGGTCAAAGCTTCCTGTCTCATGTCCAATCCTCCACGATCCGTTTGTCACCTCTCCCATATAGCAGGACCGGGGCGTTGACTCCACGAAAAACTTTGCGCCCGAGCCGATTCCCGGCTACTCTACCCCCTCACTTTGATCGAGTCCAAGGAGGTTCCCCGTGTCATTTGAAAGCGGAAGCGTCAGTTGTCGCATGTTCTACCTGCCCCAGCCCCTGCCGGATAACGCCCTGGCCCTGTTCCGGGCCCGCATGGTCCCACCCCTCGATACCCTGGGCGAAAACCAGTTGCACGGCTGGGTCGGCGGACGCCATCTCCTCGACCGCACTCTCGACGAATCCTCCGCCTTCTTCGCCGGTTACTGGCGCATCGCCCTCATGTGTGCCGAAAAGAAAATCCCCGAATCCCTCCTCCGCGCCCAATGCCGGATGGATGAAATCGCCCACCTCCGGGCCTCCGGCCAGGTGGAAATCGACCGTAAAACCCGTTCCCGGATCCGCAAGGAAAACATCGATCGCCTCCTCCCCTCCATGCCCCCCCAACTCAAGGGCATGACCCTGGTCCATAAGCCCGGCAGTCCCCTGCTCTTCGCCGAAGCCCTCACCGAAAGCCAGTTGGAGGCCTTCCAAGCCCATATCCGGGAAACCCTGGGGTTTAATCTCGCTCCGATCGACCCCATGACCGCCGCCGCCCACCGGCTCCACCTCGATCTCCGGGGCCTGAAACCCTCCAGTTTCTCGCCCGAGTGCGAGGATGAGGATGCCGACGCCGGGCCGGGCCGCGATTTTCTCACCTGGCTTTGGTTTTTCTCGGAAGCCCGCGGCGGACTCGCCCGCTTTCCCGACCTCGGCGAGTTCGGCGTCGCCTTGGATGGCACCCTCACCTTTTTCAAGGAAGGCGACGGCGCCCACGAAACTGTCCTGCGCCACGGCAATCCCCTGCTCAGCGCCGAAGCCAAGACGGCCCTCCTCGGTGGAAAAAAACTTCGGCGCGCCTCCCTGATTATCGCCCGCCAGAAGGAATCCTGGCGCGTCACGATCGATGCCGATACGTTCAGCCTGCGCGGCTTGAAATTGCCCGACCTCGAAAAAGTCGATGCTGCCGCCCATTTCCAGGAACGGATGATCGCCCTCCAGACCTTTCACGATGCCCTGCTTTCCTTTTATGATCGTTTTATCAAGGAACGGAATACCCCCGCCACCTGGTCCAAAACCCGTTCGGAAATCCACCAATGGGTGGCTGATCGCGCCACCCGCAAATGAACCGGATTTTATTGGAGCCGGAAGACCTCGCACCCGATGGAAGCGCCGTCCTGCGCGATGCGCGCGCCGACCATGTGCGATCCGTCCTGGGCGCCGAGCCCGGTCGCGAAATCCGGATCGGCCGGATCGACGGCCCCACGGGATCCGCCCGGGTCCTCTCGGTATCGCCCGACGAAATCCGGCTGGAATGTCAGTTCGAAGCCCAGCCGCCCCCCCGCCCGCCCATCGACCTGCTCCTCGCCCTGCCACGGCCCAAGGTGATGAAACGGCTCTGGGCCCCGCTCGCCGCCCTCGGCGTTGGACGCATCCTCCTGACCCGCGCCGCCAAGGTTGAACGGACTTATTTCGAAACCCACTGGATCCGCCCCGAACATTACCGGCCCCTCCTTATCGAGGGCTTGCAACAGGCGGGAGACACCTTGCTTCCCCGGGTCGAAATTCACACCCGATTCCGTCCGTTGGTCGAAGATCTGATTCCCCTTGAATTCGCCGCCGAACGAAAACTCGTGGCCGATCCCGCCGGAGAACATCGGTTTCGGGATTTATCCTTTTCGCCGGGGGAACGCGCCCTGCTCGCCATCGGACCCGAGGGGGGATGGACTCCCTTTGAATTGGATTTATTGGCCCGGGCCGGATTCGCCTCCATCACGGCCGGCGCGCGAATTCTGCGCACCGACACCGCCTGCATCGCGCTCCTGGCGCTGTTGCAGGATTGGATGGGGTAGCACAAGCTTCCCTGCTTGCTCCCCTGACTCTGCTATCCCCGTAGCGCAAGCATCCCTGCTTGTTCCCCCGACACACCCCTCAAGCTGGAAGCTTGAGCTACTCTGCCGTCTCCCGTAG
>CAZCDO010000081.1:0-15712 GCA_964497135.1 uncultured Verrucomicrobiota bacterium | reverse complement strand
TTCGATCAACGGGTGGTTGTCGGTCAGATTTACATGCTCAAACTGCATCACTTGGTTAGCGATAAGATCCATGCCCGGGCGGTGGGTCCCTATTCGCTGGTCACCCAGCAACCCCTGGGCGGAAAGGCCCAATACGGCGGACAGCGGATGGGGGAAATGGAAGTCTGGGCCCTTGAAGCCTATGGCGCGGCCTATACCCTGCAGGAATTGCTGACGGTTAAGAGCGATGACGTTGCCGGACGGACACGCATTTATGAATCGATTGTCAAGGGTGAAAACACCCTGGACGCCGGGATGCCGGAATCGTTCAACGTGCTGATTAATGAGATGCGGAGCATCGGGTTGGATGTGCGGATCCAATCCACGGAGAAGGAAGCCTGATCATCCGGCGGGTTAGCCCGTCGGTGTTTGCGATTTAGAGGAGGCGACATTGAATAATACGGTGGCCAGAGAACGCTTCGGTTTGACAGGCGAGGAAACTTTTGATTCCGTTCGGATCACGCTGGCTTCTCCGGAAGTGATCCGGTCTTGGAGCCATGGCGAGGTCAAGAATCCTGAGACGATCAATTACCGCACCTACAAACCCGAGAAGGGGGGGTTGTTCTGTGAACGGATTTTCGGACCGACCCGGGATTGGGAATGTAGTTGCGGAAAATACAAACGGATCAAGCACAAAGGCGTGATTTGCGACCGGTGCGGCGTCGAAATCACTCTGTCGCGGGTTCGACGTGAGCGAATGGGACACATCGACCTTGCGGTGCCCGTGTCGCATATCTGGTTTTTTAAGTGTACGCCCAGTCGGTTGGGCCTGGTCCTGGATATGACCGCGCGCAGTCTGGAGCGTATCCTTTACTATGAGGATTATATCGTTACCGATCCGGCCGATACGCCCTTGCAAGAACGGCAACTGCTCAGCGAATTGGAGTTCCGCGAGGCGCAGGAGAAATTCGGGGATAATACCTTTTCGGCCAAGATGGGTGCCGAGGGGATTCGCGATCTGATGCGAAAGATCGACCTGGAAAAAACCATGGCCGAGTTGGAAGATCAGATGGAACAGACCCGCAGCAAACAGAACCGGAAAAAGATCGCCCGGCGGATGAAGGTCATCGAGGGATTCCGCCTGAGTAATTCCCGTCCCGAGTGGATGGTACTCGATGTGCTGCCGGTGATTCCCCCGGATTTACGTCCCTTGGTTCCGTTGGAGGGGGGGCGTTTCGCCACGTCCGATTTGAATGACCTGTACCGACGGGTGATCAACCGCAATAACCGGCTGAAGAACCTGTTGCAGTTGAAGACTCCGGATGTGATCATCCGCAACGAAAAGCGGATGTTGCAGGAAGCCGTGGATGCGGTGATCGATAATGGGCGTCACGGGCGGGCCGTTACCGGTGCCGGAAACCGACCCCTGAAATCGTTGAGCGACATGTTGAAGGGGAAGAGCGGTCGGTTCCGCCAGAACCTTCTGGGCAAACGCGTGGATTACTCAGGCCGTTCGGTCATCGTGATCGGGCCGGAGCTTAAGTTGCATCAATGCGGTCTTCCTAAAAAGATGGCGCTGGTCTTGTTTGAGCCCTTCATTATTCGTCGGCTGAAAGAGCTTGGGGTCGTGCATACGGTCCGGAGTGCCAAGAAGTTGATCGAGCGGCAGGCCGACGATGTCTGGGATATTCTGGACGAAGTGACGAAGGATAAGACCGTCATGCTGAACCGTGCGCCGACCCTGCATCGATTGAGTATGCAGTCTTTCGAACCGGTGCTGGTGGAAGGCGAGGCCATTAAGATCCATCCGCTCGTTTGTACGGCGTACAATGCCGACTTCGACGGCGATCAGATGGCGGTGCATGTTCCGTTGTCGATTGAAGCCCAGTTGGAATCGCGCCTTTTAATGTTGTCCACCAATAATATCTTTTCGCCCTCGAGCGGCAAACCGGTGATGACGCCTACCCAGGACATTGCCTTGGGGGTCTATTATTTGACGTCCCTGTCCCAGCGGGACCGCCTCAAGGAATTGAAGCTGCGGAAATCGGAGGCGGCGAAAAACCCTGAGCATCTGCCGATCATGTCGGATGCAACGGAAGTGCGAATGGCCTATGATGACCTGGGACTCAAAATCCACGATCGGATCCGGTTCCCGAATCCAGACTTCCAGCGCAAGACGATTTTTGGCGATGCGCAAAGCAAGATGTTGGTGACGACCGTGGGGCGGGTCTTTTTTAATGAAATCTGGCCGCAGTCGATGGGATTTGTGAATCGTTGTGTGGATAAGAGTTTTTTGAGCAAGCTGATTTGGCAATGCTACCAGGAGGGTGGTCACGACGAAACCGTTCGAGCCTTGGATAAACTGAAATTTCTGGGTTTCGAAAATGCCACCTTGGCCGGTATTTCGATCGGCATGGAGGACATGATTGTTCCCCGGGAAAAGGCGGACATCATCAATCGCGCTCATAAGCAGGTGAATGAGGTGGACACCCAGTATCGCCGGGGTGTCATCACCGATGGCGAACGGTATAACAAGATCGTCGATATCTGGACCCAGGCCACGGACGAGACCTCGACGGCCATGTACAAGGCCATCGACGAAAATGGGAACAGCACGGAGTTGAACCCGATTTTCATCATGGTCGATTCCAAGGCGCGCGGTAGCCGCCAGCAGATCCGCCAATTGGCGGGGATCCGCGGCCTGATGGCGAAGCCCTCCGGAGAAATCATCGAGCGGCCGATTCTGTCGAACTTCCGTGAAGGGTTGAGTGTGCTCGAATATTTTATCAGTACTCATGGCGCGCGCAAGGGATTGGCTGATACCGCCTTGAAAACGGCGGACGCGGGGTATCTGACCCGCAAGCTGGTCGATGTGGCCCAGGATGTGCGGATTGTTGAACAGGATTGCAACACTCTGAACGGGGTTGAAGTTCGATCCATCGGCGAAGGCGAGGATCAACTGGTCGCGTTAAGGGACCGGATTTTGGGACGGGTGGCCTTGAACGATGTGACGGATCCGGTGACGCGGGACATGATCGTGCCGGCTGGAGAAATGATCGATGAGGCGGTCATGACGCGGATCGAGGCGGCCGAGATCGAGCGCGTTAAAATCCGCAGTGTGCGGACGTGCGAATCCCGGCATGGGCTGTGTGTCAAGTGTTACGGGCGGGATTTGAGCACCGGTCAGCCGGTGATGGTCGGAACCGCGGTTGGAATCATTGCGGCTCAGTCCATCGGGGAGCCGGGCACCCAGTTAACCATGCGGACATTCCACATCGGGGGAACGGCCAGTGCCGTATTCAAACAGCCGCATGTGATTTCCCGGCACGACGGAATTGTGAAATACGAAAATCTGCGTATCGTAAAAAACACCCGTGGCGGGTTCGTTGTGCTGAACAAGAACGGGTCCGTGGTGGTCATGGATGCCGAGGGGGATCGGGAGTTGGAGCGGCATACGGCTGCGATCGGCGCTATCATTTCCGTGGCCGATGGCGGCAAGGTGACCAAGGCGCAGAGCTTCATCGAGTGGGATCCTTACAGTGTGCCGATTTTAGCTGAACGGAATGGCTTGGTCCGCTGTCGTGATTTCGTGGAGAATGTGACCGTTAAGAAGGAGGTGGATTCCTCCACCGGCCTGATGGGGACGGTTGTGTTGGAGCACAAAGAGGATCTGCATCCGCGAATCGAGTTGCAAGATGAGGATGGGCGCGAGATGCTGGCCTCGTATAGCATTCCGGCGGGCGCGCATTCAATGGTCAAGGATGGCCAAAAGATTTCGGCCGGCGAAGTTTTGGCGAAGACGCCGCGCAAGGAATCGAAGACCAAGGATATCACCGGCGGTTTGCCCCGGGTGGCGGAGTTATTTGAAGCTCGACGTCCAAAAGATGCGGCCGAGATCGCAAAAATCGAAGGGGTGGTTGATTTCGGCCCGAATCAACGGGGACGTCGATGCCTGGTGATTCGCGATCCGGTGACCGGCGCCGAGGAGCAACATTTGATTCCGCTCGGAAAACACGTTGTGGTGTTTAAGGGGGATTATGTTCAGAAGGGGCAGCAATTGACCGAAGGTCCAATCGTGCCACAGGAGATTCTTGAGATCTGCGGCCCGCAGGAATTGCAGGAATATCTGACCAACCAGGTTCAGGAGGTTTACCGGTTGCAGGGCGTTGAGATCAACGACAAACACATTGAGATCATCGTCCGGCAAATGTTGCGGAAGGTGCGGATCACCGATCCCGGAGACACGGAGTTTCTGTGGGGTGAGCAAATTGAAAAATATCTGTTTCAGGAAGTCAATGATCGGGCGATCGCCGATGGCAAACGCCCGGCCGAAGCATCGCCGGCTCTGTTGGGCGTGACCAAGGCCTCCTTGGAAACGGAGAGCTTCATTTCTGCGGCCTCCTTCCAGGACACAACCCGGGTGTTGACCGAGTCGGCGACTTTGGGTCGGGTCGACGTCTTGTTTGGTTTCAAGGAAAACGTGATTCTGGGGCACTTGATTCCGGGCGGAAGCGGCTTCCCGATGTACCGGAACATCAAGCTCGTTCCTTTGGCGGAACCGATTCCGGAGGAAGATCTTAAACAGATGGCAGAAGCTGCGGCTGAAAAACAATTGCAAAATATTTTAGGATAATACTTGCAACAAGACAACAAGGCTGATAAATTCCATCTTTTGTTTGTCGAAACAGGGAAAGAGGCATATGCCGACCATAAACCAACTGATTAGAGTGGGGCGGAAACCAAATCGCTCCAAGAGCAAATCACCGGCTCTGACGGGGTGCCCTCAACGGCGCGGTGTCTGTTTGGCTGTGAAGACGATGACCCCCAAGAAACCGAATTCGGCGTTGCGTAAAATCGCCCGGGTGCGCTTGACCAATGGGGTGGAAGTGACCGCCTACATCCCCGGTGAGGGCCATAATCTTCAGGAACATAGCATCGTGCTGGTGCGCGGGGGACGGGTCAAGGATTTGCCGGGTGTGCGCTATCATATCGTGCGCGGGACACTGGACAGTCTCGGCGTCGAAGGACGGCGACGTAGTCGGTCGAAATACGGACTGAAAACCCCCAAAGAGAACGCGAAGTAAAGGGGTAGGAATTTATGGGCAGAAGACATCAAGCGGAAAAGCGAACATTGGTTCCGGATCCGAAATACAACAGTGATCTGGTGGCGCACTTAATCAATCATGTGATGAAGACGGGCAAGAAGTCCGTTTCAGCCGGGATTGTTTATGATGCACTGGATCATATCAAAGCCAAGCAGCCGGATTCCGATCCGCTCGAGGTGCTGATTCGGGCGATTGACAATGTCAAACCGAAAGTGGAGGTTAAGTCCCGCCGGGTGGGCGGTGCGACTTATCAGGTTCCCGTTGAAGTCAGTCCCGAGCGGCAGATGGCGCTCGCCTTACGGTGGATTATTACGTTCAGCGCCACCCGGAAGGGGATTCCGATGCGACGGGCCCTGGCCTTGGAGATTCTGGATGCCTACGGTGAGCAGGGCAATGCGATCAAGAAACGCGATGATACACACAAGATGGCGCAGGCCAATAAGGCCTTTGCGCATTACCGGTGGTAAAAGCAGGTTCGTGGAAACGGATTAAACGATGGTACCGACCTTGGAACAGAAAGCCAAAAGTGCGAAGCAAGCAGGTTCTTCCGCTCGTGAAGCGGAAGGCCGTCGCAGGCCTTTGTCCCGGGTTCGCAATATCGGCATCATCGCCCACATCGATGCCGGGAAGACCACAACCTCCGAACGGATGCTATTCTATTCAGGGCGGGTGCACCGGATGGGTGAAGTGCATGACGGCAACACGGTGATGGATTGGATGATTCAGGAGAAAGAGCGGGGGATTACCATCACGAGTGCGGCGACCACGTTCTATTGGCGCGATCATCAGATCAACCTGATCGACACTCCCGGACATGTGGACTTTACCGTCGAGGTCGAACGGTCCCTTCGCGTGTTGGATGGGGCGGTGGGCGTTTTTTGCGGCGTGGGCGGGGTGCAGCCTCAATCTGAAACAGTCTGGCAACAGGCGGACCGTTACTGCGTTCCCCGTCTGGCTTTTGTCAATAAACTGGACCGGGTGGGTGCGGACTTCAATTCCGTGGTGAATCAGATCAACCACCGACTGGGTTCAACGGCGATACCGGTTCAAATTCCTTGGGGACGTGAAGATCAATTTTGTGGCGTCATTGATTTGTTGGAGATGCGCGGGATCCTTTTCGATGAGGCTGGTACTGCGGATGCGGTGCGGTTCGTGCCGATTCCTATGGAGTTCGCTGTGGTTGCGGAACGAGCGCGTGCGGGATTGATCGAACGCTTGTCCGAAAAGGATGAACAGGTATTGGCGGCCTATATTGACAACCCCGATGTTCCAGCGGCTGTGTTGCGAGAGGGATTGCGACGACAAACTCTGGCGAGTCAGGTTGTACCGGTCTTGTGCGGTTCTTCATTGCGCAACAAAGGGATGCAGCCACTGCTCGATGCCGTGGTCGATTATCTCCCGGCACCGATCGATGCCCCGGCGGTTTCCGGCCATCATCCCAAGACGGACGAGATTTTATCCCGTGAGACCGATGATTTTGGACCTATGTCGGCCTTGGCCTTCAAGCTGCAGAATGACCCATTTATCGGCCGGTTGGTGTTTGTGCGGGTCTATTCCGGACAGATCAAGAAGGGACAAAATATTTATAATCCGCGCTTGCGCAAACGAGAGCGGATTACCCGTCTAGTCCTCCTTCATGCCGATCACCGGGATGATGTTGATTCTTTGTATGCCGGCGAAATTGGCGCGGTGGTCGGATTAAAAGAAGTCACGACAGGGGACACCATATGTGCCGAAAATCAGCCGATTGAACTCGAACGGATCCGATTCCCTGAGCCGGTCATTTCCATGGCGATCGAACCCCGGAGTCAGGCGGATCGGGATAAATTGTTGGAAGCACTGTTGGCGTTGGCGGCAGAGGATCCGACGTGTATCATATCGCGCGATGCAGAGACCGGGCAGACGTTGATCAGCGGAATGGGGGAACTGCATCTCGACATTTTAAGAGACCGACTTTTGAGGGAATACAAGGTTCAGGCCAATACGGGTAAACCGACGGTGGCGTATCGGGAGACCGTTACCCTTGCGGCCGAGGCTGAGCACGTTTTTGATCGCGAAATTGCCGGTTCTGTTCAATTTGCCTGTATTCGGGTTTCGGTGGAACCCCGGACGAGAG
Organism: uncultured Verrucomicrobiota bacterium; assembly: GCA_964497135.1. Taxonomy (GTDB): domain Bacteria; phylum Verrucomicrobiota; class Kiritimatiellia; order CAIKKV01; family CAIJXV01; genus CAIJXV01. Next base: position 8,512 of record CAZCDO010000081.1, on the reverse strand, counting down.
GACAGGGGAATGCCGTTGAATTTGAAGTGTCAACGGATCGGGTCCCAGGTGAATTTAGGGATGCGATTCGACAGGGAATAGGGGATGGCCTGGCGACCGGTGCTATGGCGAATTGTGCGCTGACGGATGTCCGTGTCCGGGTGGTGGGTGGAGCATGCGATGAAGCCAATTCCACCGACGTGGCTTTCCGGACAGCCGCCGTCTTGGCTTTGAGAGAAGCCATGAGCCGGGCTGATGTGGTTATGCTGGAGCCGATCATGAAATTGGAAATTATTACGCCGTCCGAATGCATGGGCGATGTATTGGGGGATCTGAGCGCCCGGCGGGGACGGGTTCGGGAAATGACGGCGCGAGGGCTGGTGCAGGTGATTTCCGCCGATGTGCCCTTGGCGGAATTATTCGGTTACTCGACCGCGATTCGCTCCTTAACGAAAGGGCGGGCGTCATATACGATGGAACCGACGTGTTTTGACAGGGTGCCCGAGGGAATTCAGAAACAGTTAGTCAACCGATGAGTGGAGCCATGGAACAACGGATACGAATACGGCTGAAAGCTTACGATTACAGAGTCTTGGATCAGTCGGTGGCGGACATAGTGGAGACCGCGAAGCGGACCGGAGCGCGCGTGGTGGGCCCAATCCCGTTGCCTACGCGGATCGAGCGGTATACGGTGAACCGCAGTCCGCATGCCGACAAAAAATCGATGGAGCAGTTTGAGATTCGGACCCACAAGCGTCTGCTGGACATTGTCGAGCCGACCGCGAAAACAGTGGATGAGTTGAAGAAGCTCAATATGCCGGCGGGAGTGGATATAACCATTAAGATTTGAGTAGATGGAACATGCAAGGGTTACTTGGTAAAAAAATCGGAATGACGCGCGTCTTCGACGCAGATGGCCAGCAGGTTCCTGTCACGGTTCTGGAAGTGGGCCCCTGCGTGGTGGTCCAATGCAAAAACCGGGATGGCGACGGATATGCGGCGGCACAACTGGGATTTGTCGAGCAGAAGGAATCCCGGGTTGACAAGCCGCACTTGGGACACTTCAAAAAAGCGGCCTGTGCGCCCATGCGGTATTTGCATGAATTTGAAATGGAGTCGGGCGAGGAGGTCAAGGTTGGAGACCGGCTTACGGCGGCCATGTTTGAAGGGGCGGAATTTGTGGATATTACCGGCCTGACCAAGGGGAAAGGGTTTCAGGGTGTCGTGCGGCGACACGGAATGAGTGGCGGTCCGATCACCCATGGGGGACATTCGAAACGCCGGGTGGGTTCGATTGGTTGCCGGTCCTATCCGGGACGAGTCCATAAGAATAAACGCATGCCGGGGCATCAAGGGAATATTCGAATCACGCAGCAAAATTTAAAAGTGGTGCAGGTTCGGGGAACCGACAATCTACTGCTGGTGCGGGGAGCGGTTCCAGGGCCGAAGGGTGCCGTGTTAGTGATCAGACGTTCGATCAAGAAAGCGAAGCGGGCATCATGAGCAAGTTGGATGTTGTCGACATGAAGGGGATGCCTGTTGGTCAGGTTGATTTGGGGGATGCGTGCGTTGCCGTCAAGAACGGGCAGCAGGCCGTTTACGACGTGATTGTGGCGTACCAAGCTGGACTGCGGTCCGGTACCGCGTCAACCCTGACCAAGGGTGAAGTGGCAGGAAGCGGAAAGAAGCCTTGGAAACAGAAGGGAACCGGGCGTGCCCGTGCGGGTTACCGGCGTTCACCGGTTTGGCGAGGTGGGGGCGTGGCCTTTGGTCCGAAGGTTCGCAGTTATGCCCAGCGGATTCCGCGCAAGGTTTCACAACTGGCGTTTCGTCGTGCGTTTTCTGAGAAAGTGGCGGCGGGCGAAATTCGTATTCTGCAAGATTTACAGGTGGATAGCCCTAAAACAAAGGGGATTTCGGACCTGTTCAAGCAGTTAAAAATCGAGGGGACCGTGTTGATCGTGGTTGCTCAGTTAGCTGACAATGCGGTTAAGGCAGCACGGAATCTACCGGGGGTCGAGTTGGTTCTGGCGTCCACGGTTAATACCTACCAGTTGGTGCGATATTCAACCGTAATCCTGACCCGGGCGGCCTTTGATGTCGTGCAGGGCCGGCTTGAAGGACACAACGGAGAGGCCCAATGAAAAGCGTTAATGACATCATCAAAACCCTCGAAGTCACCGAAAAGGGGACTCGCTTGGCGGGGACGGAAAACAAATATTTTTTCATGGTTGAACCATCGGCGAATAAGCTGGAGATCAAGCAGGCGGTTGAGACTTTGTTCAAAGTGTCCGTGGTTCGCGTGAACACCATGAATTACCTCGGAAAACTGAAACGGCAACGGACCGTGCATTATGGTCGAACCCCTGGCTGGAAACGGGCGGTTGTGACTTTGAAAGCCGGCGAAAAGATCGATTTGGGATAGGGAGTCATCCATGGCCTTAAAGAAATTTAAACCGACGACGCCAAGCCTTCGTGGCACAGTGCTTCCGGCGTTTGATGAAATCACAAAAAGTAAACCTGAGAAATCGCTTTTGGCGCGACATCGGGCAACCAGCGGGCGGAATTCGGCGGGGCGGGTCACCATCCGTCATCGGGGCGGCGGGGTCCGTTGGCATCTGCGTCTGATTGATTTTCGCAGGGATAAGGCGGGGATTCCGGCGCGGGTTACGGCGATCGAATACGATCCCAGCCGCTCGGCGCGGATCGCTCTTCTGACCTATGAAGACGGGGAGTTGCGATATATTCTGGCTCCGGTGGGTTTAAAAGTGGGCACGGTGGTTGTTTCAGGGCCCGATGCGGAACCCAATATTGGGAATGCCTTGCCTTTGGCTAAAATCCCCCTAGGCCTACCGATTCATAATCTGGAGTTGGTCCCCGGACGGGGTGGTCAAATGGTGCGCAGTGCCGGACAGGTAGCCCAATTGATGTCGCGGCAGGATGAGTTTGCAAATGTTCGGTTGCCGTCAGGCGAAGTTCGTATGATCAGCTTGCGCTGTCAGGCGACGATCGGGCAGGTGGGTAATATCGACCACGAAAATGTCAAGTTGGGGAAGGCGGGACGCAAGCGTTGGAAAGGCATACGGCCGACGGTGCGCGGGGTGGCGATGAACCCTGTGGACCATCCCATGGGCGGTGGTGAAGGGCGGACGTCGGGCGGCGGCCATCCAGTCAGTCCATGGGGTAAGCTGGCGAAAGGTCAGAAGACCCGCAACCGTCGCAAAACGTCGAAACATTTCATTATTAGCCGGAGAAAGTAATATATGCCGCGTTCAGTAAAAAAGGGGCCGTTTGTCGACGTCAAACTCCTGGCGAAAATCGAGAAGCTGAATCGGGATGGCCTCAAAAGGGTGATCCGGACTTGGTCGAGGAGATCGATGATCGTGCCGGATTTTATCGGGCATACTTTGGCGGTTCATAATGGAAAACAGCATGTTCCGGTTTATATTACGGAAAACATGGTGGGCCACCGATTGGGCGAGTTTGCCGTGACCCGCACCTTCCGGAAGCACGGAATGATGACGGACAAGGCGGCGACTCTGACGTGATGAGTGAGGATCATCGATGAACCTTTTTTGCCCAGGCCGATGGGGCATGGGGGTGATGGGGGTGGTGATCTCGATTTGTGCGCAAGTCGGTTTAGCGCAGGACGGTTCGGTGACCGGTGAGGTGGTGGAGTTGCGGCGACAGGTTAAATACTTGTCATCTGCGCTCGCGGCAGCCCGGATCGAGGCAGATGCGCATTCCTCGGTTCAAGGGGCGCGAGCGATGATGCCAGCGGACGGTGGCATCGGCGAAGGGAATGGACGGAAGATTCCCGAAAATGTTCGAGTGGTGGACGTTAATGGTGAGTTACGCATGGTGGTGGTAGGGTCTGGACGGCGGCAGGGGATTGCGCCGGGAATGGTTTTTGCGGTATTGCGGGATGGTCGGAGGGTGTCCCGTGTGCGGATAGTGGATGTTCGTCCGGCGGTGGCTGGTGCCGTGATCGAGGAAACGGTCCCGGGGTTTTTCCCGTTGGCGGGGGACCGGGTTTTATTGGAAGGACAGCGGGAATAGGTGTGATTTATGGAAGTTACAGCGGTGACAAAATTTGTGCGAATCGCGCCGCGTAAGGCGCGTAATCTGGTTCGTGCGATTCAAGGATTGCCTGTACCTCAGGCGCTTTTAATTGCTGAATTCAGCGAACGCAAAGCGGCGCGTTGCATCGGAAAAACGCTCAAGTCGGCTGTGGCCAACGCAGAGAACAACGCCCACTTGTCGGCCGACACTCTGCGAGTGAAGGAAGCGGTCATTGAAGAAGGGCCTGCGTTTAAGCGGTTTTGGCCGCGGGCGCGGGGAATGGTAAGCCCGATTCGCAAGCGGACGAGCCATATCCGCATTACGTTAACCGATCAGCCGGCCGCTTGAGCGGCTGGCGGATGAAAGGAGTTGGGTTTTGGGACAAAAGGTCAATCCGATAGGACTGAGGGTCGCCGTCAACAAGGACTGGCGGTCACGGTGGTTTGCCGGCAAGCGGACATTCGGGTCCCTGCTGAACGAAGATCTTGAGATTCGGGCTCTGATTCTGAAGCGTCTGAAAGATGCCGCGGTGGCGGATGTGATTCTGGAGCGATATGCCAACCGGGTTCGCGCGACGATTTGTACGGCCCGACCTGGGATCGTGATCGGACGCAAGGGTCAGGATATCGAAAAAATTCGCGAGGATTTATCGAAGAAGACGGGTAAGGAAATTTACCTTGAAATTCGGGAGATTCGGAATGCCGACACCAATGCGCAACTGGTGGCTGAGGGGATCGCACTTCAATTGGAACGGCGGGTGTCATTCCGTCGGGTATTGAAGCGGTCGATTAAAATGGCCATGGATATGGGCGTGCAGGGGGTTCGGGTGAAGATCTCGGGTCGGTTGGGCGGAGCGGAGCTGTCCCGGGTGGAGTGGTACAAGGAGGGGAAGGTTCCGTTACATACCCTACGGGCGAATATCGAGTATGGATTTGCTGAGGCGGCGACAACGGCCGGCCGGATTGGGATCAAGGTTTGGATTTGCAAGGACAAGGAAGAGCCGGAAAAAGCAGTGAGGGGGCGCGCCAATGCCACTTATGCCTAAACGAGTGAAGCACCGGTGTTTTCACCGGGGCAGTATGAGCGGCAAGGCCCAGACCGGAAATGCTTTGTCGTTTGGCGAATATGGTTTAAAAGCATTGGATCGAGTTTGGTTAAAGTCGATCCAAATCGAGGCCTGCCGGGTGGTGATGAATCATCATTTAAAACGGCGTGGAAAGATTTGGATCCGGGTTTTTCCCGACAAGGCCATATCCAAAAAACCATTGGAAACACGTCAAGGGAAGGGTAAAGGGCCGCTTGATTTCTGGGTGGCGGTGATCCGGCCGGGCGCGATGTTGTTCGAGTTGGAAGGCGTTCCCGAACAGATGGCTCGTGAGGCTTTTCGGTTGGCGGCGGCCAAACTGCCGATTCGTACTAAATTTGTGACCCGCCACGGCTGATCCGCCGGGCGACAGAATGCAGGATGTTTATGAAAGCGGCAAAATTACGCGAGATTACGAAGGAAGAAATCGCTGACCGCAGTGCGGAGACCCAGCGCGAGCTGTTAAATCTTCGCATTCGCAAGGGGAGCGGGACAATTGAGAAGCCCTCCCAGTTGCGGACCTTGCGGCGCGATATTGCCCGCATGAAAACGCTCCAGCGGGAAGCAGCGTTAAAAGAAGCGAGGTCAGTATGACAGGGGAAGAAGAACCGCGGGGAGTGCGCAAACAGCGTTCCGGCGTCGTGGTCAGCAACAAGATGCAAAAGACGGTAATTGTTCGGATTGAGCGGCGGGAAAGGCATCCTGTGTATGGCAAAACGATGACTCTGGCGCGCAAATTTGCCGTTCACGATGAAAATAATTCGGCCCAGGTTGGTGATACCGTGCGCATTGAGGAAACTCGTCCATTGAGTCGGACGAAGCGCTGGCGCCTGGTTGAAGTGGTGGCCCGGGCGAAACAGCAGTAAGGGAGTGCGGAGTCATGATTTCGACGCAAACCAGGCTGGATGTCGCGGATAACACCGGGGCACGAAGCGTTATGTGTTTCCGGATTTTGGGTCAACGAAAAACCTACGCTAACATCGGGGATGTAATCCGGGTTGCCGTAAAAGAAGCCCAACCCGGGGGGATGGTTAAAAAGGGGCAGGTCTGTCGGGCGATCGTTGTTCGAACTCATCAGCCGATCCGACGGTCCGATGGGAGCTATGTTCGATTCGACAATAATGCCGTTGTCCTAGTGGATGAGAAGTTGAATCCATTGGGAACTCGCATTTTTGGCCCGGTGGCCCGCGAGCTTCGCGAAAAGAATTACATGAAAATCATTTCGCTGGCGCCGGAAGTGCTTTAAGGGAAGGCGGAACGCATGAAGATCAAGCGCAATGATGTGGTGGTGGCGATCAGTGGAAGCCAGAAAGGCACCGGCCGGACGGGTAAGGTTCTGACCGTGGATATGGAGAAGAACACGGCGCTCGTTGAGGGATTTAAGCTGATCAAGCGACACATGAAACGGAGTCAGGATAATCCCCAGGGGAAAGTCGTAGAGCGGGAGTCTCCGATACAATTATCCAATCTGATGTTGTATTGCACTCAATGCAAGCGCGGAGTGAAAAGTGTTCGGCGCATCGAGGGGGATCAATTGCGCCGGAAGTGCAAACGGTGTGGGAATGTATTGGACACTTAATCAGTGAGTAACTTATGACGATGGGATTGCAAGAGAAATATCGAAAGACGGTTGTGCCAGCGTTGATGACCTCACTGGGAGTGACGAACCCCATGCGGGTTCCCCGGTTAATCAAGGTGTCGGTGAACATGGGGTTCAACGCGACTGTGGATAAGGACAGTATCAAGGCCATTACCGAGGATCTGGCCCGGATTACCGGACAGTTGCCGGTCATTACCAAGGCCCGGAAGAGTATCTCGAATTTTAAATTGCGGCAAGGGATGCCCGTGGGGGCTAAAGTGACATTACGGGGCGGGAGGATGTATGACTTTCTGGAGCGTTTAATTCATGCAACCCTTCCCCGCATTCGTGATTTCAGGGGATTGCCGGTAACCGGTTTCGACGGTCGGGGGAGCTATACGTTTGGGCTCCGAGAGCAGACCATCTTTCCTGAAATTGATCCCGATTCGGTTAAGCGGGTTCAGGGGATGGATATTACGATAGTCACGACAGCAAAAGAGGACCGTGAGGCGCGGGAACTTCTGGCTCAGCTAGGGTTGCCGTTTGCCAAGGCGGAGCGATCATAATCCAGGATGGGGGAGGCTCAGTTGGCGAAGATATCACAAATGGTGAAAGCGAGTCGTGCGCCCAAGTTTAGCGCGCGGCGGTACAACCGTTGTAAACGGTGCGGCAGGCGGCATGCCTTCATGCGGAAGTTTTTATTGTGCCGGATTTGTTTCCGGGAATTGGCGTCCGTCGGTCAAATCCCAGGGGTCGTGAAGGCCAGCTGGTAAGGTGGAGCGATTATGAGTTTATCCGATCCCATTGCCGATTTATTGAATCGCCTTCGCAATGCCCACACGGCGGGTTTGCGCGAGGCCGACATTCCGCATTCCGTTGTGAAAGAAAAAATCGTCAGGATTTTGAAGGCTGAAGGGTTTATTGACGATTGCACCTTGGCGACGGATGGCGGGCGAAAATTGCTTCGTTTGGGTTTGAAATATTATGGTCAACGCCAGCCCGCTATCAAGGGGTTGCGACGCGTTAGTAAGCCCGGGTTGCGGGTCTATGCGCGCAAGGACAAGTTGCCGCGTGTGTTGGGTGGGCTGGGGATTGCCATCTTGAGTACTTCGCAGGGGATCCTGACCGAACGGGAGGCCCGGGCACGCAATCTCGGCGGTGAAGTTCTGTGTTATGTCTGGTAATTAGCCGGCCTGTGTTCGGCGAAACATCAACCGCCCGATGGGGCGGGTGGGCAAGGAATGGTTGCAATGTCTCGAATAGGCAAGAAACCGATTGCGATTCCGAGCGGTGTCACCGCGACGGTCAAGGGTTTAGACGTGATCGTCAAAGGACCCAAAGGGGAATTGCGTCACAGCCTGCCGCCGAGCATCCAGGCGGTTGTTGCGGACGGGCAGGTCGTCTTGACGTCGTCGGACCCGACGGCGCATGGAAAAAGCTTCTACGGGTTGACACGCACCTTGGTGGCCAATATGGCGACGGGGGTGACTGTTGGATATGCCAAAGAATTGGAACTACAGGGTGTGGGTTTCCGCGCGGCGGTACAAGGGTCAAAACTGACCTTGACGATCGGTTTTTCGTCGCCGGTGGAATTCATTGCCCCTGTGGGGATTACGGTGCAGGTCAAAGATGCCTTTATTACCATCAGCGGCGCAGATAAGCAGATGGTCGGGGATACGGCAGCACGGATCCGGTCCATTTATCCGCCTGAGCCCTACAAGGGCAAGGGCATCCGGTATCGTGGTGAGCATGTCAGGCGCAAGGCCGGAAAGACGGTGGCATAATATGAAACAAGTGATTCGGAATGA
>CAZCDO010000080.1:12959-15756 GCA_964497135.1 uncultured Verrucomicrobiota bacterium | reverse complement strand
GGCTCCGTCTGGATCAACAGCAGCATTCTCGTGGTCGGCGATGGCGGCTCCAGCAACTCGCTGACCATTGCTGACGGCGGCACGGTGTCCGACGCCTGGGGCAAGGTCGGCTATTACGGCAACAACAGCAAGGTCACCGTCACCGGCTCCGGCTCCGTCTGGAACAACAGCGGCGACCTCTACGTCGGCGAATACAGCTCTGGCAACACGCTGACCATCGCCGATGGCGGCGCTGTGACCGTCGGCGGAAACGCCTACATTGGCTACGACGCCGGTGCTGACCTCAACCAGCTCACCCTTGCCGGCGGGAGCCTCGCCGTCACCAATGCCGGCGGGACCGGCACGCTCGACGTGCGCCGCGGCACGCTGAGCTTGAGCAGCGGCGCCATCGGCGCGGACCAGTACACGCAAACCGCCGCCGGATCGCTCGCCATCGCACTCACCGGCCTCAACTCGAACGTCGTGCTTGCCGTCGGCGGCACCGCCCAGCTGGGCGGAAGGCTGACGGTCACCAACGTCAACGGCTTCAAGCCCGCCCTTTCGAATGCGTTCACGATTCTGACCGCGTCAACCGTGTCGGGCGCATTTGCGGCCACCAACCTGTCCGAGCTAGACGGGGCATTCGATTGGAGCGTCAACTACTTGTCAACGGCAGTCGTCTTGCGCGTGGTGGATGGTACGTCGCCGTACGCGCAGTGGACTCGGGCGCATATCCCTGACCCAAACCAGCGGGCCACGGACCAGAATGCGGACAACGATCCCCACAGCAACGGGCAGGAATACATCGCCGACACCGACCCGACGAATCCGGCGTCATATTTCTCCATCACAGCCGTCAGCAATCTGACGCCATTGACGGTGTATTTCATTTCGTCCTCGAATCGGCAGTATACGCTCAACTGGAACACCAACTGGATCGCTGGTGCCTCGATGAACGTTCCCGGTCAAGGCCCGCGCATTGGCGCTGGAGGAGCGGACCGGATGCAGGACACGAATGCCACCACGGTCCCAGGTTTCTATCGGCTTGATGTGCGGTTGCCATGAGGTCAAAACGGATCGGAGAAGGAACCCGTGATCGAAGCCTACGGGATGTGCTTTCCGGCCGGTAGTTCGGCCTCGGAAAACACGTCCAACAGGATCTCGCCGGTCCCATTCCGGTCACAATCGTGCACGGCATAGATCAGGCCGTCAGACGTTTGAACGGCATCGGGATATGAGACTTTATCCCGGGGATCAAGCTCCAACCCGGCGTTGAACCGGGTTTCCTCGTGCGGATCGCTGATACAGGCCCGCAAGCCTTTGCGGCATTTCGGATCGAAGGTGTTAATGAGGAGCAACCGGCCCGAAGCCAGTCGCCGGATAAAGAATCGGACCCCGGGATTCACCAGGTTCGTCGGCGCCCCGGGGGACCAGGTCCGGCCGTGGTCCGTTGAAAAGCTCTCCCAGATCACGCCGCCCCCCGTCCGGATCAACATCCACAGGCGGCCATCGCACCGTTCCACGATCATGTTTTCGAGTGCCCAGTGGGGCGCCTCAACACCCCCGTGAAGTTTCCAGGTCGCGCCGCGATCCACGGAAAGAGCGACCCCCTGAACTTGTCCGCCGGTGGGAAACCAACCCGCCGGTGCGGCGGGTGCCCAGGTCACGGGCAATAACCATTCCCCGGTTGAGAGAACGGTGGGCTTATTCAGGCGAAACGCGAACGGCACGTCGACCTCGATTTTCCGGGGCTGACTCCACTGGGGGTCGGCACTCGCGGATTGATCCGTCGTGATGGCCCAGATTGAAAAATTCCGGGTCACCGGATCCGCTTGATTGTAAAACAACCAGAGGCGCCCGGACGGATCATGCCAAAGCGCCGGATCGTAGACCCGAGTGGTCGAACCGGGCAGATCGATAATGACCTGGGGAGCGGACCAGGAGTCGCCCCGATCTTGACTCGTCGAGATCAGAATACAGTTCGCTGGGTCGGGTTCTTTCGGCCCCCCCGTAAAAAAGGAACACCATAATCGCCCGTTGCCCGCGGATTCGATCGCGGGGATTCCCATCCATTGCCAGTCCTTTTTGGTCGCAACCACAATTCGTTTCATTCGTTGATCATTTCAGATTTGAGGTTCATCCCCGTCTTTGGTCTCCCACGTATGCCGCCAAAAGGTCACCATGTGGGATTTCGGAAAAAGCTGTTGTGCCGCTGAATCATCCAGAATTTTGTTCTCGCGTAAAAAGGGCCGCCGCACAAATCGATCATGCAGAAGATCACTCCAATCGATTGGGAAAATCATATATCCGGGGAGCAAAGTAATGTGCGACGGGCCCGGAATCGGGGCTTGATCCGGCATCAAATGGGCCCGAATCGCCTGCAGATGAGCCTGGACCACGGGGCCTTGATAATCGCTGACATAAAGGTCATGGGCCTGTTTGAGGATGACGGAACCGGTGACGTGTTCGGGACGGCCGGTCGGGTCCGCCGACAGCATGAGCGAAATCGCGAGAAGCCAAAACTCCTGGCGCTGCGCGGACATCATCCAGGCATTGGGAATCGAGTGCGGGAAATCCGGATCGGTCCCCATCCGGCCGAGAACCACACCGCCGAAGGCCCGCAGGGGATCCAGGGGGCGCAGACAGTGCATGTCCATGTCGGCATAGATCCCGCCATATTCGTAGAGAAAGAAATAACGGACCGCGTCCACCCGAAAGATCTCCGCCGGGAAGGCGTCGTACCGCGGGAGGAACCAGGCATAACGGTCGGCCATAAACCGGCGGTTATCCGCATCGTCCCAGAATTGATAGAGGTAAT
>CAZCDO010000080.1:0-12946 GCA_964497135.1 uncultured Verrucomicrobiota bacterium | reverse complement strand
CATCCCATCGCCTCAGCGTCCACAACACGCGTGGAGGGTTGCCACCAGCACATCCGCGGCCTCGCTTTTTGACACATAGGCGGCGGCACCGGCCAGACGCATCTCGTCCGACCGGTGGGGTTCCGCATATAACGACAAGCCGATCACGATCATGTCTGGAAACTCGGCGTGAATCAAGCGCGTGGCTTCAATCCCGTTCATTCGCGGCATGCTGACATCCATCAGGACGACTTCGGGCCGCAGGGAACGGGCCATTTGCACGGCGACTTCTCCGTCCCCGGCCTCACCCACGACTTCAATGACGGCATCCCGCGACAACAGTCCGGCCAAACCCTGCCGCAGAATGGCATGGTCATCCACCAACAACACGCGAATCCGGCTTTCGACCCCGGCGCGCTTCGGCTCTGAAAGATCTCCGGCTCCGCTGGCGAGGATTGAAATCGCACCCGGGTCCACCCGTTTCACGTCGGGTAAGGGTGAATCGGCAATCGGAGCGATCAGCGTCACCCGGCACCCCTCCCCAGGCGCGCTCTCAACCGTCATTTGGCCGCCGAACGAACAGAAACGCTCCTGAATCGCCATCTGGCCAAACCCCGGATCCGCTTCATCCCGCGGAGGGGAACCCGAGGGCGAATAGCCACACCCCCGATCCGATACCGTGACGCGAACCCGGCGATCCGGCAGCAGGGCGAGTTCAACCCGGGCCGACGTCACCCCGGCGTGTTTGACCACGTTGAATAAGAGTTCCCGTACCGCATGGAACAGGGCGATTCGCAGATCTTCTCCAATCAGGCCATCGCATTCATCCGCCTCCACCTGGACGGTCAAGCCGTGCTTTTCAAACATCCGCCGGCCGATCCATTGGAGCGCCTGGATCAGCCCCCCTTCGCGCAGGATCGGCGGACTGAGTTCCAGCACAAGCGACTTGGATTCCCGTAACGCCTCATCCACGGCCTCGCCGGCGGCCCGTGCCGATTCGAGGAGGTGTTTATCCAACAGGCCTTTCTCCAACGCGGAGAGGTTGAAACGGGCCGCGACGAGCATCTGCTGGAGTTGGTCGTGCAGGATATGGGCCAGACGGTTGCGCTCGGTCTCTTCGATCCGCGCCAAAGTGGTCCCGAGTTTTCGAAGCTGGGCGGTGGAATGCTCGAGAATGAGATTGGCTTGTACCATCTGCTCCTGGGCTTTTTTTCGCTCGCTAATTTCCACCTGCAATAATTGATTGCGTTCGGCGAGTTCAGCGGTTCGCTCCGCGACCCGCCGTTCCAATTCCGCATTCGACTGACGCATCAGGTCTTCTTTGAAGGCCTGCAGGGTGATATCGTCGAACATTACACAGATTTTGCCCGCGACCGGAACGCCAAAACAGGCAATCCACTTAACCGTGCCATCCTTGCAGGTGATCCGGTAATTATCCCGCAGAATATCCCGGCCCTCCGCGATGGCCACCGTGACATAACCGGTCCATCGTTCGATCGCCTCACGTCGGCACGTCGCATCCGGATAGGCTTGGACCCACCACCGATCCATGTTCGGAATGTCTTCGGGGAGATAGCCAAAGGTCTCGATGGCCTTCCGGTTGATGTAATCGATCGTGCCATCCAAGTCGACAACGGCCATGGATAACGGCGCATGTTCGATGATTTTCCGGAGGCGGTCTTCGCTCTCCTTGCGGGCGGCCTCCGCCCGGGAATGTTCGTCCACTTCAAGCCGTAATTGTTCGTTGACCGACTGGAGTTGGTTGAGTGACAGGGCCAGTTCGGCGGTCCGCTGCCGAACCTGTTCTTCGAGGGTTCCCTGTTGCAGAAGGAGTTTCGACTGGACCTCATGCAGACGGGTCAGGGCGACGGCCATATCCGCGCGAGTGGCCTGGTCGGTGCTGAGCAGGCGTTCGATCTCGTCTTCCACATTGCGCGAGGAGGGTGCAACCCGGAACTCGTCGTAAGGATCCCCCTTGGCAATGAACGCGGTCTGCGTGGCCCAGCAGTTGGTGTTCAACCGAAAGGAGCAGTAGCCCGCAAACTTTCCGGCCAGCATGGCGCTCCCCCAGCACGTCCCCAGCTTCTTCTGACACAACCCTTCCCACGTGTTGTAGGCCCGGAAATGGAATTCCCGCTGGGTGGAGTCTTCTTTAAGTAACTGCCATTCACCCCAGCCCGCTACGGCGGCAACGACCCCAATGGCGGCAAACCCGGCGTTGAAATCCGGATAGCTGGACATCAACAACCAGTCGGATTCGACGCTCTTCCGGCCTTCCGACTGTAACGCCAGCGAAAAGCGCTCCGGACCGACCATGGTGGCCAGTCCTGACATCAGACTGGCGAGCGTCGTATCCACCCAAAGCATGGCTACCGGCAGTCCATGAAACGAACACGTTCCCGCCTGGATATTCCACTTCAATTCTATCCCTTGGACGACAATATGGTCTGGGGATGCTCCGCTTTTTATCGGCTCGGGTGATTTATTAGTGAGCGGCATTGCTCTCATTCCGTTTTTCTCTCTTCTTTTTAAGAAAATACCAGATAAGGATCAAAAACGCAAACCCGGAGAAGATTGACCCTTTTTCGCCGATAGGCCATAATAGGGGGATGGAAACTGAACTCTGAGGCCAACCTTGATGAAAATGCGAATAATCAACTGGGCGGCAATTTTGATCTGGGGGCTCCTAGCCGCCAGTGCCTGGGCGGAGATCCCCATCCGTCTGAATTTAATCGACGGCAATCGGTTGTCCCTGCACTGTCAAAATGCGCCATTGCGCGAAGTTCTCCAACAATTGACCCGTCATGCGGTGGTGGTGCGGGTGGATCCCCGCGTGCAAGGCGTGTTGAGCTTGAAATTACCCGTCCAGCCCCTGGAAAATGCGCTTCCCCGCATTTTGAGCGGATGGGATTATGTGTTGGTATGGAACCAGATTCCCGGTCCGATGGGCGGGTTAGCCCGCCTGGCCGAAATCCAGGTCTTCCCCAAGGGCGGAACCCCTCGGCTTGAAACCCTGAAACCCATCGTTCCCGAAACGACTACCCGTCGTGAACGGCAACGCATCTCGCGCTTTGTCAAAGGCGAAGTCCTCCTCCGGCTCAAACCGGGAGTTTCGGCCGAAGCCTTCAGAAAGCTTCTCCTGAAAATCAGCGGAACCATCATCGAAAGCTACCCGGCCCGCGGGATTTACCGGATCGTCGTGCCGGATTCAACGGATCTGATGAAATTGATCCAGCAGTTGCAGGGCGATTCGATGATCGCCCGCGCGGAACCCAACTATGTTTACCCTCTGCCCGGTCCTGAAAAGCAAACCGCTTCCGCCACACTATCCCGCACCCTTAAATCCGCAACCTCGGGCGACGGTCGCTCCGTCCCCCTGGCCATTCTCGATTCCGGGATGGTGAATCGCGACGACCTCCAGGGGTTGGTCTTGACCTCTCTGGATTCCATCGATCCCACCCATCCCCTGTCCGACACCCAGGGTCATGGCACCCAGATGGCCCTGATCGGCGGCGGCCTGATCAATCCCGCCGGGATCAGCGACACCCCGGGACTCGGCTCCGTACCGTTGATCCCGATCCGCGCTTTCGACGACCAGGGCTACGCGACCAGCCTCACCCTGATCCGCAGCGTGGATTATGCGGTGGCCAATGGCGCCCAGGTGATCAACATGAGTTGGGGCAGTGAAGATGCCAGCGTTTTTTTGGAGGAAGCCATCAATCAGGGCCTGAATGCCCAAGTCCTCATGGTGGCGTCGGTCGGGAATGAACCCACCGGGCAGGCCATGTACCCGGCGGCCATTCCCGGCGTGATCGGGGTCGCCGCGACCGGGCCCGGCGGATCGGTCTGGGTCGATTCCAATTCAGGCTCGTTTGTCGACCTGACCGCCCCCGGTTTTGCCTCCCTTCCGATCGGATATGAGGGGCCGCCGGGCGACTACATCGGCACCTCCATCGCCTCGGCCTTTGTGGCCCGAACCCTGGCCAGCTACCTGGGCCTACATCCCCAGACCCCACCCGCCGATGCCGTCACCCGGCTCCTGGCCTCGCTCTCGCCGGTCCCTGAAGGATCCACTAACAGCTGGGGGTCTGGAATCCTCGATCAGGCCGCAATCACGCGTTTTTTTAAGACTCCGTGATCTTGCCAGCCTGTTTTTTCGGGCAGAGAGCAAGCTGGAAGCTTGCGCTACTTTAGACGCCCGCCACGGAGGGCGGGCCGACCTCGATCTGAAACATCCCGCCCGCTCGAAGGTGGGAGGCGCGCTCCGTCGCGCCGATGAGTTCGGCGGCAGGAGGAAGCAGAGCGGCGCGGCGGAGCGCGCCTCCCACATTTTTATTCCCGGGCCTGGGCTTCGTGCAATGCCTGGCGGCTCACCATAGGTTCGCCCTTCAACGGATGTTTTCCCCTGAAGGGCGAGCGGTGCGGAGCCGTCCCCGTAATAAAATCATCGCGTCATCCTAACAACCACCGGACATCGACGCACCTAATCGCAGATGCTCCGTTTGTCAGCATCGTTAAAGCGCTTGATCCCCGTCCGCATCTCGGGTATTTTTAACCGATTGATTTCACACGCAAACCGCTGAGTTTATGACACACCGAAAATTAAAAGTAACGTTTCAGCCGACCGGGCGCACAGTTCACGTGTCGGCCGGCACCCGGCTTCTCGATGCCGCCACCTCGGCCGGTTTTACCATCGATGCGCCGTGCGGAGGGAGTGGAACTTGTGGTAAATGCAAGGTGCGTGTCCACGGAACCCATTGTCCTCCTTCTGAAAGCGAACTCCATCTCCTGGGTGCGGAGGCCATCGCACAAGGCTATCGCCTGGCTTGTGATACCCAGGTCACGGCCCCGCTGGTCGTCGATATCCCCGAGCACTCCCTGCTGGATAACCGGGCGCAGATTTTGACCGGCGACAGCCAGGGAACCCTCGCCTTGAACCCCCGGATTCACAAAGAGTTTTTATCCCTGTCTCCAACTCAACGGGAATCCGCCGCCTCGGATCTGGAAGTGCTGACCCGTCTCTATAAACCGCTATCCCCCCGCTTGTCGGCCCTGCGGGACTTACCGGGGTGCCTACGCAAACACAAGGGCCAGATTACCGCCGTGACACGGGGCGAAGAGCTGATCGGAATCGAGGGTGGCGATACCCGTTCCGCCCTGCACGGCGTCGCCTTCGATATTGGCACCACCACCCTGGTCGGCACCCTGATCCGCCTGACCGATGGCGCCGAACTGGCGGTGGCCGCCCGGATGAATCCGCAAACCTCCTTTGGCGACGATGTGGTCACCCGCATCCTGAAATGCCGGTCGGATGCGCACGGATTGGCGGCGCTCCAGGACGCGGTTATCGGCGCCATCCGCGCCCTGTTGTCCGAGTTGGGGACCACAGCGGGAATCCCGCTTCACACCATTTATGAGGTCGTTTTCGCCGGTAATACCACCATGCAGGAAATCCTGCTGGGCATTGATCCCTCCGCCCTCGGGGAAATGCCGTTTCAACCGGCCTTCCGTGAATCGGTGACCGGACGGGCGACGGAATTGGGTTTGTCGCTCCATCCGGAGGCGCAATTCACCGTGTTTCCACAAGTCGGGGGCTTTGTGGGCGGCGATACGGTCGCTGGAGTCCTGGCCACCCGCATGGATCATTTTGGCGAAACGGTTTTATTGGTGGATATCGGCACCAACGGTGAAATCGTATTATTTCATCAGGGCCGACTGACCGCCACCTCGGTCGCGGCCGGTCCCGCATTTGAAGGGGCCCGGATCGTCAATGGCATGCGGGGCGCCGCCGGGGCCATCGAGAAATTCACCTTTGACGATGATGTACGCTGGTCGGTGATCGGCGGATCCCGCCCGGTGGGACTTTGCGGAACCGGACTGATCGATCTGACCGCCGAACTATTGCGGTCGGGACTGCTGGATCCCACGGGACGCATCCTACCCCCGGAAGAAGCGCCCGCCCAGATTTCTCAAGCCCTGCGGCAACGCCTGATAACCGAGGATTCCGAAACCCATTTCTTGATGGCTGCGGCGCATGAAACCGCGTCCGGCAAACCCTTGTTGCTTTACCAGCGCGATATTCGGGAACTGCAATTAGCCAATGGCGCCATCCGGGCGGGCATCAATATTCTCATGCGCCAGGCCGGCGTCGAACCCGAACAACTCGGCCAGATCCTGCTCGCGGGCGCCTTCGGAAATTATATCCGCCGCCACAACGCCAAACGGATCGGCATGTTCCCTCCGATTCCCACCGAACGCATTCAATTTGTCGGGAATGCCGCCTCATTCGGCGCCAAGCGCGTCCTGCTCGCGGAGTCCGAACGGGTGCGGGCGACAGAATTGGGCCGCGCGGTCCGTCATATCGATCTATCGCTCGATCCGGAATTCCAGATGGAATTCGGCGAGGCCATGCTCTTTCCGGAATCGGGCGAGTAAGCCTCCGCTTCCGGTCAAAGTTCCATGCTGAAGGCGCGGATCGCTTTAATTTCAGTGGCGATCTTATGAACCAGCGCTTCGGGGACCAGCTTGTTCACCCGCATGATCGCCAGCGATTGATCGCTGGCCGTGTTGTGCGAATGCCGGACATCTTCGATGTTGAGCCCCGCTTCCGCCAGTCGGTGGCCAATGATGCCCACGACGCCCGGACGATCTTTATATTGAAAGAATACCGTGAAGCCCTTGGGTTCGAAATAAAGTTTCTCGAACTCGTCGATTCGCGCGATCATCAGGGTATTTTCAGCGACCGTCCCCCGGATGCTGACCTGCCGCAAATTGGAGGCGTCAACACTCCCCGTCAGATCGATCGTGATTGAATTCTCGAACCCTTTTTTGCGGTCGATTTCCCGATTCCGGTAATCGATCCCCCGGTCGACCAGGAAATGCCGGGCCGCCTGGGCATCCATCACCCGCTCAAATTCATCCCACAGTCCGGCAACGGCGGGAACCAACAGCCATTCCCCAAAGGGCTCCAACGAACCGTAAAAACTGGTGGCGAGCGCGCTTAATTTGACTTCCCGTCCCAAAAGCAACCGGCACACCTTGGCCAGGGCATAGGTCAGATCGCCATAGGCCGGGTCCAACCCTTCGGGGATGTCCCGGTTGACGATGTAACTGGAAAAACCCTTGGTGTCATATTCAATCAGTTGCTCGGCCGAACGCGTGGCCGCCATCAGGTTGGCTTCCTTGGTGCTTGCCCCCAGATGCGGCACCATGATGTCGGCGATGTCGGCAACCGATTTGGGGCCGGGCGCATCCTTGGGATAAACATCGTTGAGAAACCGCAGACCTTTTTCCGCCTTGATCTTGCGCAGGGCCTCCTCATCAATGATCCCGGCCCGGGCGCAGTTGACGATCGTGGCTCCTTTTTTCATCTTGCCCAGCAGATCCGAGTTGACCATTTTCCGGGTCTCGTCGTTTTCAGGAACATGCAGGCTGATATAGTCGCACCGGCTGAAAATCGTCTCGAGATCGGTCAATTCCACATCCATTTCAGCGGCGCGTTCGCGGGAAATCACCGGATCGTAACCGAGCAATTTAACTTCAAACCCGGCCAGACGTTGGGCCACCAAACGGCCGATATTACCCAACCCCACGATCCCCACCGTTTTATGAGCCACTTCCCGTCCCATGAACGCGGTTTTTTCCCACTGCCCTTCCCGACACGATGCATCGGCCTTGATCAGGTGGCGGGCGTCGGCCAGCATCAGGGCCACCACCTCCTCCGCCACGGCATTGGCATTGGCTCCGGGGGTATTCATCACATCAATGCCTTTTTTACGGGCATACCGGGTATCAATCGTATTAACGCCGGCCCCGGCGCGAATGATCACTTTCAAATGGGGAAGGACGTCGATGACGGCGACATTGACCGGTTCACTGCGGACAATCAGGGCATGGGTGTCGGGGTGCTGGGCCGCCAGGGCCGCCAGATCGGTGGTTTCGGTCTGGATCACCTCGTAGGCTCCATTCGCCCGGAGTAAATCAACAGCCGCCTTATCCAACTTGGTGGGGATCAGCACTTTTTTCATATCACAACCTTCCGTTTACAAATGAATCGACTGACTAAAGATAAAAACTTTGACGGGCGGAATCAAGCGCGATCGCACTTCCGGCTCTGCGACCCGCCCTCAGCCGGTCCGGCCCCAGCGTTCCACTTGATCGAGGATGGCCGCCACCACCTGATCTTCCGGAACCGTGGCCACCGGGTGCCCCTTGACATACAACGCCGCCTTGCCATCGCCACCGGCGATCGCAATATCCGCTTCCCGGGCTTCGCCCGGCCCATTTACCATGCAACCCATCACCGCAACCCGCGGACACGGGCGATCGGGATGGGCCCTGAAAAAAATTTCCAACGCCTCCTCCACCTGTCGCGCCAGCCGAATCACGTCAATCCGGATCCGGCCACAGGTCGGACAGGACGTCACTTGGGGACCGGGCGCCCTTAAACCCAAACATCGTAATAATTCCAGGCCAACCCGAACTTCCTCATGGGGTCGATCGGTCAACGATACCCGAATCGTATCGCCGATTCCCTCGGCCAGCAAAATACCCAGGGCCACACTGGAGCGAACCGTCCCGGCCATGAACGTACCTGCTTCAGTCAAGCCCAAATGCAGGGGATAGGGAGACCGTTGCGACAAGAGCCGATAGGCCGCCACGGTCCGATGGACATCAGAAGCCTTGACGGAAATTTTGATCTCCTGATACCCGGTCTCCTCCAGCAGTCGCACATGGCCCATCGCGCTTTCCACCAGGGCTTCGGCCGTCGCTCCGCCAAACCGTTCCATCCATTCTTTTTCCAAGGACCCGGCATTGACCCCGATCCGGATGGGCACCTTCCGCCCCTGGGCGGCGCGCACCACCTCGCGAACCCGGTCGACCCCGCCGATGTTCCCGGGATTTATCCGCAAGCCGGCCACGCCCGCGTCCACTGCGATCAGGGCCAGTCGATGGTTGAAATGGATATCGGCCACCACCGGAAGGGTCGACCGCAGGCAGATCGCGCTCAAGGCCCGGGCCGCCGCTTCATCGGGAACCGCCAGGCGGATGATATCACAACCCAACGCCGCCAGTTCGGCGATCTGTCCCGAGGTGGCTTCAATGTCGGACGTGTCGGTCTTCGTCATGCTCTGGACCGAGATCGGCGCGCCTCCGCCGACGGCGACCTCACCCAGTCGGATCGCGCGAGTCGGCTGCCGCCTTCCCATCGGGACCCGCATCGGATGAATGGCTTCAGGGTGCGGCATTCGTCCCCGCCTCCCCCGCCGGGGCATTCGTTTCCATCGCGGCGGTGGCCCGCGCCGCCTTCACCTCCCGGTGGATCCGACCCCAGCGCGAAATATCCTGCCACGTCAACAGGACCATGGCCAGAATCAACAGCGTCGCAAAAATATTCACCAGCCAACCGATCACTTTTTCATGAATCGGCCGACCGGTCACCCATTCCCAAATGGAAAAAACCACATGCCCTCCATCCAGAACGGGAATGGGCATCAGGTTCAGAATCGCCAGATTGACATTCAGAAACCGGGTGAATCCGAGGGCGATTAAAATTCCGGCCTGCGTGTAGATCCAGAAGGCCGCGAAAATACTGACAAATCCCCCCATCCCCCGCGCCGCCTTCCCCGCCTGGCGGGGCGTGACCAAGGCCTTCAGAATCCGGACGATCGCGGTGGCGTCATATTTCAATTGGGCGAAGGGGGTCAGGGTTAAGGTTTCGATCATCAGGTCCGCGGAACGTTGATCAAAAACGATTCCGATCCGGATGATGCCGACCGCCTCATCGCGGATCGGCGTGACCGTCAATTCGATCAGTTCACGATCGCGCAACAGCGTAATTTCAGCGGCCCGCCCTTCGGCGGCCTGAACCCGCTCAATCAGTTGGTTGCCGGTTGCGATCCGGCTTCCGTCGAAGGTGCGGATGATATCGCCTGGTCGGATCCCGGCCAGATCGGCGGTCGAACCCTCGACCACTTGATTCACCTGGCAGACCCTTCCGGCCTCCACGCCGACCAGGGTCGGAATCCCAAAAACCGGGTCGGGCACCGGCGTCAAAGTCAATTCGCGCTCGGCGCCGCCATCCGGGGGACGAACCCGGAACGTCACTTGGTCATGCAGGGCCGCCATTTGCATAATCTCCTGCCAGGTCGTCACCCGGCTCCCGTTCACCGCCAGAATCGTATCGCCGGGGCGCAAACCCTGCGCATACGCAGGTGATGTCGTCAGCACGTCTCCGATTTGCGTGCTGTTTTCATTCAAGGGCAAGGTGCCGCGAAAAGCGAAAACAATCCAAGCCAGGAGCCCGGCAAACAAGATATTACCCGCCGCGCCGGCCAGTGAAACGACGATTTTTTTCCAGGGTGCCACCGCCGGCAACGACCCGGATGCCGACGCATCGGTGGCCGTTTCCGCAAGCTTTACCGATGGCTCCCCCTCCGAATCGGGCGCCCCCTGGATGGTCTTCATGCCGGAGGGATCCAACTGCGGCAGGGAGACATATCCCCCCACCGGGATACACCCGATTTTGTAAGTGATCCCGTTCACCTTTCGTTTCCATAGGGCCGGGCCGAATCCGATCGAAAAGGTTTCCACCACCAGACCACACAACCGGGCCGCGAGATAATGGCCGAACTCGTGGACAAAAATCGACAACCCAAAAAGCAGGGCCACCACCAGAACCACATACGCACCGATCAAGATTGCCATACATCACCCTTTTAAAGAACTCAGGACGGGGGCCAAGCCACAGACCCCACCCTGCTAGAAATTAACCATCTCGCGCACCGCCGCTCGGGACCACCGGTCGGCCTCTAAAATCTCATCCCATTCCGGATTCGCACACGACCGATGCCGGTTCATTACCGCCTCCACCGTCCGCCAGATCCCCGCAAACGAAATCCGCCCCTTCAGAAAGAGGGCCACCGCCTCCTCGTTCGCCGCATTGAGCACCGCCGGCATCGTCCCGCCCAGGACCGCTGCCGATCGCGCCAGGGTCAGGCCGGGAAACCGGGCGGGATCCGGCGCCCGGAAATGCAGGGGGCCGGCCTTGACCAGATCCAGGGGTGGCAGGCCGCCATCAAACCGATCCGGCCAGGTCATCGCATATTGAATGGCATACCGCATATCGGGCGGACTCATCTGTGCCAATATACTCCCATCGACAAATTCCACCAGGGAATGCACGATGCTTTCGGGATGAATCAGCACATCGATGCGGTCGAGGGGGATATCGAACAACCAATGGGCTTCCATGATCTCCAGCCCTTTGTTCATCAGGGTGGCCGAGTCCACCGTCACTTTTTTGCCCATATTCCACCGCGGATGATTCAACGCTTCCGCCACCGTCACCGTTTCAAAATCAATCTCCGGCCGGGCCGCAAACGGACCGCCGGAAGCCGTCAAGACCAGGCGCCGCACGCGGTTCACCGGTTGTCCCTGTAAACATTGGAAGATGGCACTATGCTCGCTATCGACCGGCAACAAATGGGCCCCCGTCCGTCGCGCCAGTGCGGTCACCCGCCCACCCGCCGCCACCAAAACCTCCTTGGTCGCCAGGGCGACATCGGTTCCCCGCTCCAGCGCCGCCACAACGGGACGCAAGCCCGCCATACCGACCAGCGCGCAAAGGACCAGATCAACGCCGTCCCCCGCCGCCATCCGTTCGACCCCGTCAGCCCCGGACCACACGGTCAGATCCGGCGCCTGTTCGGCGGCGATTCGGGCGGCTTGGGCATCCGCCACGGCGATCGTCTTGACGCCGTGCAACCGGGCCTGATCGATCAACGGTTCGATCCGGCTCGAAGCCGCCAGGCCGACGACTTCAAAGTGCTCGGGCAGGGCGGCGCAGACCCGCAGTGTACTTTGCCCGATCGAGCCGGTACTGCCTAAAATGACGATTTTTTTGGGGGAGGTCAAAAGGGTTTCCCATCGTTCAGGACAAAGCGCGCAGGCAATAATAGAGACAGGGCGCTCCGAGCAACAAGCTATCCAGCACATCAAGGATCCCCCCCATGCCGGGAATCAGGGTTCCTGAATCCTTCGCACAGGTGGCCCGCTTCAACAACGATTCGACCAGATCGCCAAGCACCCCCACCCCCGACAGCACCAGGCTCAACAATCCGGCCTGGAACCCGGTCATGGCAATCGAGCCGAACCGGATCACGCCATCCTCGCCGGGCAGGCGGAACACCCCATACAGAACCAACCCGATCGCCACTCCGCTCAGCAGACCGCCCGCCAAGCCCTCCCAACTCTTGCCGGGCGAGATTCGGGGAAACATCTTGTGTCGGCCCAACGAGCGGCCAACAAAAAAAGCGCCGATATCGGTCACCTTGACCACGATGACCAGGAACAGGGCATAGATCCGCCCGGTCCGCCCGATGGGCGCGGTCCAGTCGGGGGTTTCCCAAGCCAGGACAATTTTGAGGATGTAATTCAGAAAAAAGGCCACATAGAGCACGCCAAAAACCGTACACGCCAGAGTCATGAGCGGCTGGACATTGTTCTTTTGGGGAAACATCCGGATACAAATGCCGACCATGAGGACGGCTAGCAGAAACAATTCCGCTTCGCCGGACAGCAGAAAAGCGGGGAGACACTGGGGCGCCAGATAGCCCAGCGCCGACAACCCGACCCAGATCATACCCGTCACGGTCCCGATCACCCGAAACGAAGGGACTCCCGCCGACGCCAGCAGTCCATAAAATTCCCAGAGGGCAAAGCCCACCAAAGCCATCATCACCGGCCCGACGCAAAACGCCGGCAGGAAAAAAACCGCCAGAAGAAAGGCTCCCCCGAACACCCCCCCGCTGATCAATCGTTGATTTAGCATCCCGCCCTCCCGGGGTTTAGTGCTTCATGTCCGTATCGCCGAACCGGCGCTGACGGGTGCCATAGGCCTCAATCGCCTGGCGGAATTCCACCTCGCGAAAATCCGGCCACATCACTCCGGCCACATAGAGTTCCG
>CAZCDO010000079.1:3731-15938 GCA_964497135.1 uncultured Verrucomicrobiota bacterium | reverse complement strand
ATTTCGGGGTCAACGCCGGCTTGGCGCGCCTGGTTTTTTCGGGGACCGTCCAGGCGGCCCTTGCGGGTGCGCGCCTGAAATTCCCCGCCGTGGCGGTCTCGATTTATTATACCCGCGACATTCTCCAGCGACATCCGAGGGTCACCGATCTGCCCCCGGCGCTCTACACCGCCGAACTTCAGCGGGCGGCCGAACTGATCCAGATCGCCTGGCAGGCCGGCTGTCTCACTGCGGGATCCTGCACCAATCTCAATCTGCCCTATCCCTGTCCGGCACCGAACCGGATCCAACTGGCGCCCATCCATGACGATGGCGACCTCGATATTTTCGACCCGGGCTCGGACAGCCCGTTCAAACCCACCCCGGCCTATCCCGATTTCGATTCCATTCCGGAAACAACCGATTTGGGCGCCATCGGACGCGGATGGATCACCGTCACCCCACTCAAGGCCTCTTTCGAGGACGCCGCCACCCAACCCGCCTTGAAAAAAAAGATTCATCAACTCACCGTCTCCTGAAAACGATTTGAGAACAGAGACCATGCGATACACCCGTTTTTTCCAGGTGATAAAGCGTTCGCTCATTCGGGTATTGATCGTCTTATGGGTGATCGCATTCCTGGCAGCAGCATGCCTGGCGTATGCTTATTTTATTGAGCCAACCTGGCTTCGGGTCAAGCACATCAATCTTTCATCCTCCCCCACCGTCAGAGTCATTCACATCTCTGACATTCACTTTTCAGGTGACACTCAATATCTCAACAAAGTTGTCGCAACCATCAATTCGATCGATGCTGATTTTGTGTGTTTTACGGGAGACTTGGTTGAGGAAGCCCGATTCCTAGAGGGCGCATTAAAGGTCCTGGTAAAGATCAATAAACCCCTTTATGGCGTTCCGGGGAACCACGACCATTGGGCTTCGCTATCGTTTGGCGATATCCGCGAGACGTTCCGGGCAACAGGGGGGGCCTGGTTGCCCGATGAACCGGTTTGGGTCCCATCAAAAAAAGTGGCATTGGTTACTCTGGCGGGACACAAAGCGAAGATCCCCCCTGATTATAAACGGATTCTCTTGGATCACTATCCACATGCTGCCGAACGAACTGCTACTGACCGTTTCGATCTGATACTGGCCGGGCACTCTCATGGCGGGCAAGTGCGAATCCCCTTTGTTCCTAAATTTGTTTTACCTTACAACCCGGAAGTCTATGATATGGGACTATTTCAAACGCCCTGGGGTCCGCTTTATGTGAATCCGGGCATTGGCACGTTCTTTCTCAAGCTACGCTTTCAATGTCGTCCGGAAATAACGGTCATCCAACTCTAATGAAACACCTCCTCCTTCTTTGTCTGCTTCTGGCCGGCCTGGGTTGTAGCCGGCCCCGCATTCGCCCGCTTGACCCGGCATCCGTCGTCCTCGCCTTCGGCGATAGTCTGACCTTTGGCGCCGGCGCAGAGCCCAACCAAAGTTATCCGGCTCTCCTCGCCGAAAGCCTCGGCTGTCGCGTCATCAACGGCGGCGTCTCCGGAGAATTGTCGGCCGAAGGACTCCTGCGACTTCCCGAGCTACTGGATGAACACAAACCGAATCTGGTCATCCTCTGTCACGGGGGCAACGATCTGCTGGCCAAACACGCCGAAGCCGCCATCCAAGCCAACTTGGACGCCATGATCACACTCGCCCAAAACCGCGGGGCGGATGTCATCCTGATCGGCGTCCCCAAACCGGGACTGCTTCTCCGGGCTCCCAGCTTTTATCAAGATTTGGCCGCCCACCACAAAATCCCGGGCGATTTCAAGACCATCCCGAAAATCCTCTCATCCCCTTCCCTCAAGAGCGACTATATCCACCCCAATGCCGCCGGCTACCAACGAATGGCGGAATCGATTGCCGAATTGATCCGCAAGAGTCAGAGATAGCGCCGACTCGACACCAAAGCGGGACAGAAGTCCCGCACTCCAAAAGTTCGAATGAGGAGTAGTGTAGCAGCGTTCTATGAACGCCGCTCCTCTGCCGCACTCAGCGAGCATCAAGGTTTCTGCGGCGTAATTTCTTTTCTGGGGAACCACCGCAAACGATCCGCTTCTGCCCCGAGTTCGGTGCGCCCGCAGCGGCGGACCAGGGCCTTGTAAAATCGATCCGCGCGATCCGGATGCTTTCCGGCAAGCCACAGGCCCGCCTCAGTCAGCACCGCGGCGGTTTCCGGAGATTGATCGGGCATGAGTTGGGCCGCCCGCCAGGCGAGATCAGCGGCTTTGTCCCGGTAGTGGAAACGGGTGGACGGCTTGACTTCACCCGCTTGGCGGGTGACGCGGGTTTGCTCATTTCGCAACGGTGCCACGCCGGTTTTCAGATCCGCGTTGGTTCGCATGGTGTAGACATCAGTGAGAACATAGGACCCGCCGAACGCGGCCCAGTCGGGTTCCACTTCGGTGCCCATCAATTCCATGCCCTCATAGCGTGCCATGCGGGCGGCCTCCCAGAGACCAGCGGCGCGAACCGCAGCCGGTTGGGCCGTATCGCCGCCAACCCGAAGCCCTGCCGCATAAACATCGAGCCGGGGCTGCCAGCGCACCGGGAAGTAGGCGGCCGCTTGGGCATAGCGCCCCAGGCGCGTGAGACGCCTCGCCAGCAAATACCGAATGCGTTCGGGGATCCGTTCGGCGGAGACAGCGCCACAGGTTTCTTCGTAGGCCTCGGCGGAAGGGGGAGCGTTGGTTAACCCGGGCCAGTTGGCATCCACATAGGTTGACAGCTCTTCCGGCGTGAGTACGCGCTCCGCCACATAGGCGGCGTCGAGCCAATAGCGACCGCGTAGCAAGGAGTCGAGCGCCTCAATGTATTGCCCGCGCGCCAGTCGTAGCACGCCCAACTCACCCAGCAATTTGTCCTGGCCGGGAAACATCCGGTACTCGTCGGACGAATCCGCGCGCACGGCGAGCCAGGTCGGATCCTCCGGAAAGCTCCGCGCGAGGCGCGCAATGATGGCAACAGCCTCCGCGGACTGTCCGGCGCGAAAGAGTAGCTTGGCGCGCAGCCATTGGGCAATCAACGAGTCCGGCGAAGCGAGAGCGGCCCATTTTTCCGCCGCAGCCAGATCGCCGGACCGGTAGGCCATCCAGGCGATGCGGTCCGCGTCAGCGGGGGCGACCACACCCGCCTCTTCGAGCGTGCCCAACCAAATGGCTTGGCAGGTGAAGGCCGCAGGGATCTCATCATAATTACGGCGGATGGCGGCAACAACATAGGCCGTCACGACGCGCTGAACGGTGAGATTTCGCGCGGCTTCGCTTCGAACCGCCGGACCGGCGGCGAGCAATCGGGAAACGGCCCAGTTGATGGACACCCTGGCGGTCGGGTCACCGGTCCGGTAGTGGCGGATATACCCTTCGATCGCAGTCACGATATTGCTCCGATCGAGTTCCACACGCGCCTGCCAACCGATGCTGTCGGCCGCCAGTCCGAGTCGATCGGCATAGCCGGTATCCGCCATCTGGCGAACCCGTTCGAACCACCGAATCGCCGTAGCGGGGTTCTCGGCCAGGTAGGTGCGCCCGATCATGAATGCCGCCCAGGTCGAGCGGTAGTGCCGTTGGTTAGCCGGAAGCTCAAGAACTTTCTGCCACGACACACGGGCCACATCGAGTTGCCCCTGATGATAGGCGATGGCGCCTTCGATATACCGCGCAAATTCATCCGGCAGTCCCTGGGGAATCCGCAGAGGGGGAAACACCGGGGGCGCAGGCGAGCGGCTTGCGGACAGCGGATGGGACGGTGGCAGCTCCGCCCGAGCTTTCCATTGCTCCGTCTTGAGCTGGAAGGACGAAAGAACCTCCCGAAGTTCGCGGTAGCCGGCGACGATGTCGTCCGCGCGGGCGGAATCCATCCGGGCTGTGCTCAAGGCCTCGCACAGATCTTCCACATCGGCCAGGGCCGACCCTTTGACCGTTCCCTCAGGGAACTTTTCGGCGCGATAGGGTACGGATGGCAAAACCGGGTCCAGCCTTTTCAACTCGGCGGACAGAGATCCTTCACGCATATGCGCGAGGCGGACTTCCGGCTGGTCGAGCATCTGGTTGGGAAACCAGGGCCCACAGGCAGCCGCGACGCCGGCCATGAGTCCAACGGCCCCACCCGCCAGGATGCGAATCAGTTTGCGGTCAAGGACGGCGGCGGGACAACTCACAGCGCACCTCCGTATTTGTGCTCAGACGCAACCAGCCAATGGTCATTCGTTCACCCGGCGGCAAATAACCGGCCTCCTCCGGACTCCGGAATTCGCAGTTCGCGGCTGTGCGGCGCGCGAACTCGAAGCCGTGAAATCCATCCGCGGCCGTGAGAATCCCCCGGTCCCACCTCACCGCCAGATCGAACCGGATCGACATATCGGCGTCACCGTCATTCAGCAGATCCAATTCGATCAAACCGGGTTGGGGATAGCGCGGCTCCGCGCGAAGGTGGCCGCGGGGCGCGTGGCCAGTCATAACCCGACTCAGCGTCGGCCAGCTCCAGTTGCGCCGATCGCCAGCGACCGGCAGTCGATACCAAATGAGGCCCGACATCAGCGCCGGTCGGTCGCGCATCCAGTCCCGCACCAGTCCGGCCAGAGCGATGGGATCTGATCGGATTTCCCGCGATCTGATGGCGCTTGGATTTTCGTCAGCAGACCCGTCGGCGGCGATTCCGATGAATTGACCGTCGGGAGAAAAGTCCAGGCGATATCCATAGGTGGGAAGCGCGACCCGGAAAGGCACTCCGAAAGTCGCCGCGCGCTCAACTGCTTCCCGGGCCTCCCGGGGATCACACAGCGTAAACGGGTCACACGCGTTCAGGGGGCGTCGGAGCGAATGCACCTGAAGCACATAAGAGCCCGCGCACCGCGCCAACCGCCGGAAGGCAGGACGGTCCAGCCAACTGGGCAGGGCCGTGATCGACACCGGCATCGGCGCAACCCGCCGCTTCACGGCATCGAGCCATAGACGGTAGCCATCGAGCGTGGACTCCGCGCAATCGAAATCGAGTTGCAGTTCCCCAGGCGCCATTCCGGCCGCGCGCGCCTCGTCCAGAATGCCAGCCGCGAGATTGCAGAGGAGGGTGGCCTTTGGGTCGTCCGCATGGAACGGACCACGAAAGGCGCCGATGCGCAGGGCAAGCCCGATGGGCAAGGCGGAGTTCGTAAGAGTGGCATACGGGAGCGGGATGCGGAGCACCTCTGGCCGACCACCACGCCATCCAACTTCGGCCGCCAGAAAGGTCAGCCCGTCCATCCGGGCCGACCCTTCCGCCACAGCGGCCTGAACGTGGGGATTCCAGTCGCGCTGCCACACATAAGCCTCATGACACAGGGGGCCGGCCGCCCGGGGCTCCGGCGCACGCACGCAGGACGCGAGGCACAGCAGCATCGCGAGCGATATTGGAAGAAAAACTTTCACAGCAAATACAGTGCCCCAGCAGATCCCGAACTTCAAGCGCGATATTCCACACCGCGGTGTCCAGTTGTGGGGCCAGAAGCAGGGGAGCAACGCCTTACGGCGTCACTACTAACAACGACGTTTGTAGTGTGCCCGTAAGGGCATTCCCCCGGTCAACCCTTGTTTTCAGTTGCCGCCCCCTTGACTCCAACGGCACCGGATGCCATGATGCCCCGTTACCCAACAGGAGGCAGGCATGGCTCTGATTCAGTGTCATTTCTTTTCACAGGTCCTGGGCTTGTCGTCCACGATGACCGTTATCCTTCCCAATCCGGCTGGATCCAGCCAGGGCTCAACCCCGGCATCCTCCCCCCCCAAGTTTCCGACTTTATATCTCCTGCACGGACTCTCGGATGATCACTCGATCTGGCAACGGCGTACCTCCATCGAACGCTATGTCGCCCCCTTGAATCTGGCGGTTGTGATGCCGGCCGTGGATCGCAGCTTTTATACCGACATGGCCACGGGTCAACGGTATGGGACCTTTATCAGCGAGGAACTGCCTTTCCTGGCGCGGAGTTACTTCCCCCTCTCCGCTGCGCGTGAAGAAAATTATGTGGCCGGCTTGTCCATGGGCGGGTATGGGGCCTTCAAGTTGGCACTGACGTATCCGGACCGTTTTGCCGCGGCGGCCAGTTTGTCCGGCGCCCTGGATGTGGTTCGCCTGGCCCGGGCGCAGGAAGACAATAGCAGCAGCGAGTACCGGCACATTTTCGGCGATTCAGGCAATCTGGCAGATGGACCGAATGATCTGTTTCATCTCGCCGCACAAATCAGCGGGAGCGCAGGAAAAATGCCCAACCTCTATCAGTGGTGCGGAACCGACGATTTTCTCTATGCGGATAATCTAAAATTCAAGGACCAGTCACAATCGCTGGGGCTCCCCTTGACGTATGAAGAAGGGCCGGGCGGACATGATTGGGCCTGCTGGGACCGTCAAATCCAACGCGTACTGGAATGGTTGCCGGGACTGCGCAATAAATAAGTTTCTTTTGAATGTAGCCGCGTTCTATGAACGCCTCCCCCCGGTCGCGCATCTCGTGCAGCAAGGTGCCGCTCCAGATCCCTCTGTGGCGCTTTTCCGGGGACGCACCCTTGATCAACGCGTAATCTCCACGTAACGGCGGTCCCCGACCTGTTCGGGCCGCAGGTAGACGGCTCGCGGGGACTCTCGCCCTCCAAACATCAATCAATACCAGATGGATAACTCTTCCTTGGAGGGCGAGACTCTGGCGAGCCGCGAGGGCAAGGGGTGACACTTGTGGTAGCCATTCGTCGATGCGATCTTAGGCGCGAATTTGGGCGCACGGTTCCCGCTTGACTTGACCGCGATACCCCTTAATCTTTGATTTTTAGCGAATCAAAGGAGCGCCGTACCGATGACCACCGCTTTTCAACCGTATGTCTCTCCCTGGCAACCCAACGCCCAACTGGCTTGGGATACCATCGAACTCAAACCCACCCGCGGCATTCCCAGTTGGCTCCTCAATGTCATGGAATGGAAAAGCCTCGACGCCCTGAGCGGTCACCCGGAAGGCAGTTACGCCAAAAATCCAGAGCGGGTTTATCTCGACTTCCAACACCAAATCGGCACCTGTATGCTCGACCAGTGGATCCCCACCAATCCGCTGAGCATGGGAAGCCGGGGCTACGAAGCCCCTTCCGCCAACGCCAATCAACAGCCCGTGATCGAACGGGACGGCATGATCATCGCCTCCCCTGAAGATGTCCTGGTTCACATGGAAAAACACCTTTTCCCACAATGGCGCGAATTCACCCGCACATTGGCCGCTGAGGATGAATCGGCAGTCCAATCGATGATTGACCAGGAAAAGCAGATCCAGTCCCTCTTCGGCCCCAATATCCTCAAGGTCCCCTACGGCGGATTCCAATCTTTTCCCGGCTTCATGTATGGGTATTACGGCTATGAAAATTATTTCATGGCCATCGCCCTGTATCCCGACGTCATGGAGCAAGCCTTTGAGTTGCAGGCGGATTATGGCGAACTGATCTGCCGTAAAGCCGCCCGAGCCATCCGCAAGGGGAACCTGCCCCGCCTGGTCCGCCTCGATCACGACATGGCGGATTCGCGCGGGATGCTGGTCAATGTGAAAACCCTCGACGAAATCTGGCTCCCCCATTTCACCCGCGCCATCCGCCCGCTCATTGACAACGGAATCCGCGCCATCTGGCATTGCGACGGTAATCTCATGGACCTCGTCCCCCGCCTGCTCGAGGCGGGCATCGCCGGTTTCCAGGGCTTCCAATATGAAGACGGCATGGACTATGAGAAAATCTGCAAAATGAAGGATCGCAACGGCAACCCCCTTCTGATCATCGCCGGGATATCGGTCACCCGGACCCTGCCCCATGGGACTCCGGACGATGTGATCAAAGAGATGAAATGGCTGGTTGCGAATGGACCCCCGGTGGGACTCTTCCTGGGCGGGAGCAGCTCGATCGCGCCCGGAGTTAAAATCGAAAATCTGAAGGCCCTGGTCGAAGGCTTCCGCTATTATCGGGAACACGGGCGGTAACACCTCGCCCATTTACCCCAAGAACCGGCGGGCAGGAATGCCCGCCCTCCCCTATGTAGACCGGTCCTGACTTTGTGACCGCGTCCCATCCGCCCTCCCCTGCCAATCACAGTTCGGGAGGGACGGCGTGTCGCCGTCCGTGGCGCAACGGCGGGGATTTCGATGCGGCATCGCTCGAATAACCCGGCAAATCCAGCGGATAGGGCGGATAATCCTGCCGCAGCAATTCCGCGTCCGGATTCTTGAGATAGGTTTCATCGATCCGCGGATATTTACGCCAACGCAAGCCCGTCCGTCCCTCCCGATAAGCGTCGGTCGCTTGGTTCTTTTGCAGGAACATCAGCAGGTCCGCCCGCCGGGCATCCCGGAGGGCACGATGGTCTGCCCGTTTCGCCAAATTGACGAATTCCCGGGGATCGTTTCGGCGATCGAATAAAAACTCGCGATCATCTCCGGCGGAATAGACATATTTCCATCGCCGATTGACGCCCATATAGATCGCCCGCTGACCTTGCCCAAATTGCGAATACACGGTGCGGTCGGTCGCCCGGCCCGGAGCCACCCGCGCCAGGTCCAGCCCGTCCAAATCCAACCCGGGCCGCGTGACACCCGCCGCCGCTAACAAGGTGGGAAACACATCGACCAGTGAAACGGCCGTCGAACAGCGCCGACCGGCAGGGAACCGGGCTGGATAGCGCACCACCATCGGCACCCGGGCGGACGCGTCGTGCATACTGCGCTTTCCGAAACAGTTGAAATCGCCCAGGTGTTCCCCATGATCGGAGGTGAATAGAATCAACGTCTGGTCCAACTGTCCGGTCGCTTCCAAACCCGCCAGAATGCGACCGACCTGGAAATCGACAAAGGATATCGTCGCGTAATAATAGGCCTTGATCACCCGCAATAAATTCACATCCAGGCCTCGATCCCGGTACTTGTAGCGGTTTTGACGACGATTCACCCAGGTCATCAAGGATCTCGGATCGGGCGGCCCCAGCGGCAACGGCATATCCGGAGCCCGGTATAATTTGTGCCAGGGCTTCGGCGGCGCAAACGGCGGATGGGGATGGATGAAACTACTAAACAGGCACCAGGGTTGCGTCTGGGTCGCACGCTCACGCATGAACCGGAGGCTCTCATCCCCCACCCACTGGCTGGGATGCGCAGCGGCCGGTAGGGACGAAATCTGCGGAATGTAATACATCTCCCCTCGCGCCCCATGCGGTTCGTAATAATCCAACCCCTTTTTCGCCAATTCGGCCACATAATCGTCACGCTGGGGATCCGATGTGCATTCCTCCTGTGAGCGACGGGACTGAAATCCGCGCAAAGCCGCATGCTCGGGGGTAAAATGACATTTCCCCACCGCCCGGGTCCGATACCCAGCCTCCTCTAAAAGCGCCGGATAGGATCGCCCGTTGTCATCCATCATGCGCCCGTTATCAGTCACGCCGGTTTTTTGGGGATACCACCCATAATGCAGACAACACCGCGCCGGCACACAAACCGGCGACGGAGAGAAACAATTGACGAAAGCCGTCCCCTCGTTAACCAATCGGTCGAGATTCGGGGTCCGAATGACCGGATTGCCCAGGGCATGCAGAGTGTCCGCCCGCTGCATATCGGTAAAAAGAATTAAAATATTGGGACGTTCCGCGGGCATGTCACGAATCTCCTATTGTATTTGAACAGGATTTGCAGGGTTGATGTGATCTAACCACAACCCTGACGGTGTTGCAAGAGAGAGGCCGCGCCCTCGATCCTCGCGTAAGCTCCGCGTAGCGGCAGTCCCCACCTGTTCGGGCCGCGGACAGACGGCTCGCCAGAGTCTCGCCCTCCAAATGTCAATCAATACAAGATGAATAGCTTTCCCCTGGAGGGCGAGACTCTGGCGAGCCGTGAGGGCAAGGGGTGACACAGGTGGTCTCCATTCGCCGCTGCGCTCTTAGGCGAGGATTTGGGCGCGCACTCAAATAACTTGTAACCGGCCCGGGGCTGCGGCAAAATATTCGCCTTGGTGTGCAAAAGGAGTCGTCCATGTTCCTGAAATTAATCGCCTGCAACGTTTTCCAGCGCGAGGCCTGTTATTGCCTCGCCCGGTCCCCCCATATTTACGATATCGAATTCACCGAGTTGGGTGACCATATTCATAGCGACCGCTTGCGGGAAAATCTCCAAATCCGAATCGATGCGGCGTCGAAGGCCCGCCCCTATGATGCAATCCTCCTCTTGTTCGGGATCTGCGGCAACGCCACGGTCGGTCTCCAAGCCCGTAATATTCCCCTGGTCATTCCCCGCGCCCACGACTGTTGTACGATTCTCCTCGGCTCGCGCGAGCTCTTCAAAACCCATTTCAAAGACGCCCCCAGCACCCCCTTCAGTTCCGCCGGATATATGGAACGGGGCGACTATTATCTCCGCACGAACGATGGCGACCAACAAGTCCACTACGGCGATGCCTATGCCGAATATGTCCGGCAATACGGCGAGGACAATGCCAAATACATCTGGGAATCCATGCATCCCGAATTGCCGGCGGACTTGGAACATAAAGCGGTGTTCATCGATCTCCCGGAAACATCCGCCCTCGGATATGCTGAAAAGTTCAGGGCTCGCGCCGAAGCGGATGGAAAAAAGTTTCTTCTCCTGAACGGCAGTCTGCGCCTGATC
Source organism: uncultured Verrucomicrobiota bacterium (assembly GCA_964497135.1). GTDB lineage: Bacteria > Verrucomicrobiota > Kiritimatiellia > CAIKKV01 > CAIJXV01 > CAIJXV01. The sequence goes on along the minus strand of CAZCDO010000079.1, from coordinate 5,260 downwards.
AAGAATCTGATCGAGGGAACCGGCTCCGATGAGGATTTCCTGCGGGTTCCCCCCGGCCATAAAGTCGCCGGACTGTATGACTGGACCCATATCATCCAGGCCGTTCCCGCCTCTTGAGCCGGCGGGGAGCGAGAAGTAGTTGGTTGTTAAATTGTTGAGTTCTTGGTTGCAGGCAGGAGAATGCCTTCCGATTGCGGAACAGCCTGAAAGGGGAACGGCTCCGTCGGAGACGTCTCCCTACCTTTGAGAACACGACATCCTATCTCTTTGCCCTCTGCGCCAAGCTTCCCCTTTCCCCGCGTCACCGGGTCCCCGCGTCTTCCCCCCCCCCGCCCCCCCTACCCGGCCCAGGCCTGACGCACTTTAACCAGATCACCCGATCCTTGCTGAATCATCCGGGCGATCGCGCCCAGGCTGATTAAATCGAAACCGGCATCGATGCCGGCCTGAATACCCGCCGGGGTCGGAACCGCGAAACCCATCGCCCGTTTCCCATGCCGCCGGCAGGCCGCCGTCACGGCCGCTGAGGCCCGCGCCAATTCCGGCGTATCCAGAGGCGCAGACAGCGACAAGCCTAATCGTAGTTTCATGTCGTCCGGACCAATCATCAGACCGTCCACGCCTGGAATCGCGGCGATGGAATCACCGATCGCCGCGGCCTCGGGACTTTCGATTTGGAGAATCAGCCATTGCTCGGAGTTGGCCTTCTGAATGTAATCCCGGCCATGCCGGTCAATAATGCGTCGGCCCCCGAACGAACGATTTCCGAGCGGCGGGAATTTGGCGGCCATCACCATCGATTGAGCCTGTGCCACGCTCTCCACCTGCGCGACGATCACTCCCCCGACATCCAGATCCAGCACGAACGAAACCCAATCGGACCGATCCGCCGGCAGGCGGACGAGCGAGGTGAGCCCCACCAGATCGCAGGTCCGAATCAGGCCGGGCAAATCACTTGCTCCCAGCATTCCGTGCTGAAGATCGATCCAGGTAAAATCCCAGTCCGCCCCGCAAATTTCGATCAGAGCCGGATCGGAAAACTGGGTATTCAAACCAAATACCGGGTTTCCAGCCCGGATTTTATCAACCATTCGCTGCAAGATCATTCGATTGCTCCTTCTTCAACCCATTCTTTCTCCACGGCGGGCAACCGGCCAGTCCTTCCCTGCTCATGCCCGCTCGGGAGGGACGGCGTGTCGCCGTCCGGTGGAAGGTTACGGTGAAAATAAAAACTGAATCCGAAACGATGAATCCGGTCGGACGGCGGATTTCAATACCTGTGGCCATTCGGCGGTCGCTCGCAGAAAGGACGTCCAGGAAAAATGCTCTTCATAGCGCAGGACTTTGACCGACGGCTCCTTCAACAAAACCGCCATTTCCGCCACGGCTTCCCGCCAATAGCCCAGTTCATCCACCAACCCGGCCTCCAGCGCCGCCGGCGCAGTGAAGATCCGCCCGTCCGCCAAAGGTCGAATTTCATCCACCGGCCGTTTGCGCGCCTGCGCCACCAGCCCGACAAACCGTTGATG
>CAZCDO010000079.1:0-3631 GCA_964497135.1 uncultured Verrucomicrobiota bacterium | reverse complement strand
GCCACCACCACCCGTCCGGGATCGGACTGTTTAAACAGCATCAATTCGTGATAAATTTCATCGCAAGCGGACACTTCGCCGCCGGGACTGTTGATTTCCAAAATAATCCCGCGAATACTGGGATCGCCCGCCGCCGCCCGGATTTGCCGAACCACATTCTCCACCGGGTCCATGGACGAGAAGAATCCGGTCGCAACGTCACGCCCAATGGCCCCCTGAATCGGGATCCGCACCACCTGCGCTTCGCCCTTGCCAAAGGACCAGACCGCCGTCAACTGGGGCATTTCATCGACCCCGTTTTCCTCCTCCGTTTGGATTGACAGACGGGAATGCCAGGCCCAAACCACCAGCGCAAATACCGTCAACATCGCCAAAATGGCCGGTACGGCCACGACGGCCACCGCCGCCCATAAACACCCCTTATTTCCAAATCCTTGTGTCGCCATGGCAAACTCTCCAAAAAGTCATTCGGTCCGTTGTCCGAATCAATTGAACACCCCAAACATCGGAAATCAGGATACCAAAGCGGGCCATACCCGCAAATCAAATAACCGCTCAATTTTGGCGCAGGTGTTCCAGTAAAATGCGCCGGACTTCTTCAATGGTCACCGGATCCTGATCAAGACCCTTATCGGCGTCCGCTATGAAACCACACCGGATCAACTGCGATATTTACTCGCGAAAATTCTGGAGATGCTGAGGTCTCATCCGCGGATTCATTCGGAGACGGCCCGTGCTCGGTTCGTCGATTTCGGCGCCTGTTCCCTGGATATTGAGGTGTTTGCCTATGCGGTGACCCGGGCCCGGTTGGAATTCCTCGCCATCCAAGAAGATGTATTATTCCGAATCATGGACAGCGTGGAGCAAAGTGAGACCGCGTTTGCCTTCCCGTCCCAGACGCTTTACCTCGGGCGGGATGCCGGGACAAGGGGGAGAGACGGGAGAGAATCTGTTTTTTTGATTGCTTGAATATTCGATTGATTAGTTCGAATTTACAAGGTAACATGGCGTCATGATGAGAGACCGAAAAGGGCATTTAGTCAGGCTCAGGTCATTGTTGACCGGTTATCCGGTGGTGGGTATTTTGGGTGCCCGGCAGACCGGCAAATCGACGCTTGCGCAGATGCTGGCGCAAGAATCACCGGGACCGGTAACCACTTTCGACCTGGAAAACAGCGAAGATCTGGCCCGGTTGGAGGATCCGCTGTTAGCCTTGAAGTCATTGACGGGACTCGTCATTCTCGACGAGGTGCAACGGCGGCCGGAAATATTCACCACCTTGCGGGTGTTAGCCGACCGACCCAGGCATCCCTGCCGGTTCTTGGTGCTGGGAAGCGCATCTCCGGATCTGCTGCGACAAACCTCCGAGACCTTGGCGGGACGTATTACCTATCATTATCTGGAGGGGTTCGGGCTGGAGGAGGTGGATCTTTCGGAGGCTGATAAACTGTGGCGGAGGGGCGGGTTCCCCCGATCGTTTCTGGCCCGCACGGAGCCCGAAAGCATGGGGTGGCGCCGTGAGTTTATCCGGACTTTTGTCGAGCGCGACATACCCCAACTGGGGATAAGGGTGGCTTCAAACACGATGCGGCGATTCTGGACGATGCTGGCCCACTATCATGGACAGACTTGGAATTCCTCGGAATTTGCCAGGGCCTTTGGTGTTTCAGATCAATCGGTGCGGCACTATCTTGATCTTTTGACCTCGGCGCTGGTGGTTCGGCAACTCCCGCCCTGGCATGCCAATATTGCCAAGCGTCAGGTCAAGGCTCCCAAGGTCTATATTATCGATAGTGGGCTTTTGCATACCTTGTTGAACCTGCCGACCCAGCGGGATCTCGAAGGGCATCCCAAGGTGGGTGCCTCCTGGGAGGGGTTTGTCGTTGGGCAATTAATTGCGCACTTGCGGGCGGAACCGGAAGAATGCCATTATTGGGCGACGCAATCGGGGGCGGAGTTGGATCTCTATGTGGAACGGGGTTCCTCCCGGTGGGGTTTTGAAATCAAACGGACGACGGCTCCCTCGGTGACGCCGTCCATGCGGCATGCCTTGGACGACTTGAACCTAACATCGCTGGATGTCATTCATGCCGGCGAACACACCTTCCTTCTCCATGAACGCATTCGGGCCGTGAGTATCAGTCGCCTTCTGGATGATATTCCGCCTTTGCCATAGTTGATATGACAAATAAACCGCCATCCTGGCTTCTTGCCCCCTAGCTCCGCGCCTATTCTCCGACGTGGTTGCGCTTGGATATTGTCGCCGGGCTGACGGCTGCCGCCGTCGTGATCCCGAAGGCGATGGCGTGTGCGGTTATTGCTGGGTTGCCGGTGGAGATCGGGCTTTATACGGCCTTGGCCGCAATGGCGGTGTATCCCGTGTTGGGGAGTTCACGCCCCCTGAGTGTCACCTCCACTGATTTCTTTTGAAAAAAAATACCATCCGGCCAATCGGCTGTCGAGTCGGGTTTATAGCTTTTATAACCCGGGACTACAGGAGTCGGGCTCCTTCCGACGCCCGGATGCTCAACACTTCACACGGATGCCCAAAGGCCTGCCGATAACTCGCGACCAGTTGCCCCGCCACTGCTTCCGCCGCGGAACACGATACCAAAACAACCGCGCTCCCGCCGAATCCTCCTCCGGATAACCGCGCGCCCAGCACGTCCGGAATCGAATGCGCGGTCGCCACCAGGTGATCCAATTCGGGACACGAATTCTCGAATTGCGTCCGCGAACTTTCGTGGGATTCGAACATCAACTCGCCGAACTCGCGCCACTTCCCGCGCTTCAACAGCCCCGCCCCCTGCTGAACCCGGTCGATTTCCCCCACCACGTGCGCTGAACGCCGCGCGGCAAGGGGATCCATCTGTCCGGAAAAAGCCCGCCATTCCGCCGGGGACACATCGCGCAAAGCGTTGACCGGATGCGGCAACACCCCGGCAAAAAATCGCGCCGCTTCCTCGCATTTGGCGCGCCGCTCATTGTAGGCCGAATCCACCAGGTTGTGTTTGACCGCGGTGTTGGCGATCAAAAATTCCAGATCGGGCGCCAAGGGCACGGTCGATACCGACAGGGTTCGAAAATCCGTTTCCACCAGGGCGGATTCCCGTCCGAACAGACTGGTGATCTGGTCCAATAAGCCGCACCGCACCCCGGCATACTCATGCTCCGCCGTCTGGCCCAGGCGGGCGATATCGCGCGGTTCCAAGTCGACTTTCAGCACGGACCCCAGCGCCAGGGTGGCGGCCATTTCCAAGGCGGCTGAACTGGACAGTCCCGCCCCCAGCGGCACATCGCCTTCGATCCAGATATTCACCGCCGGAACCGCCCCCCCGGTCCGGTCGCGCAACAGGGCATATACGCCCTTCACATAATTGGCCCACGCCGGCTTCGGCGCCGGACCCCGCACATCCGTCGGAAAACTCGCGGATTCCTTGAACTTGCCGTCATACACGCGGCATTCCGAACCGCGCGCCGGAGCGGCCAGCACACAGGTTCCGTAATTGATCGCCGCCGACAGAACCAGACCCTCGTTGTAGTCGGTGTGATTCCCCAGCACCTCCACCCGGCCGGGGGCATAGGCCGCCGCTGCAGCCTTTACCCCAAAATGGCTCTCAAAATCGGCCCG
>CAZCDO010000078.1:0-15960 GCA_964497135.1 uncultured Verrucomicrobiota bacterium | reverse complement strand
ATGCCGCCCGCCAGGTCCTGCATGTCACCTATGGCTTCCTCCTCGACGACCCCGCCATCCGCGATGAATTCTTCCCGATCCTCGACCAGTTCGAGGAGGACCATTACCGGATGCTCGAACGGCATTTTGTCCGGCACATGGAAGGCCTCGGGATCCCCCGGCGTTGACAAAGCCTTCCTTTTCGGCTCTTCCGGGTGAATTCCGAGGCGTCTTTGGTGGACCTGTGCGCCTCAACCATCGACTAAGGAAGTCGACGAAGCGTAACCGATGAAGTGTGGGATTAAATGTGCGACTAAGTGCCATGTGAAGCGACCTTTGAGAGGGATGTGAGCATTGCCGCTAACCCATGCGCCTGTCTCCCAACACTTCGTCCCACACTTACTCGGTTACACTTCGTCGATCTGCTTAGTCGCTCCCCTTCCGCTGTCAATCAGGCAGCATCCTCAATGACAAATCCCACGCTAAATCCGGAAGGGCTTTGTTTACGATGACGGTTCATACCTGGGATCCCTTTCCGCCCTTTCGCGCGATCTTGTATATTGCCGGTTTTTCCCTCACGGTCATGGGTGCCTCCGGCGGCGTGAGGAACTGCTTCATGGATCGCGCAACGTCCGGACAGGCGCGAAGGATTTGCTTGTCTTCGGCATGTTCTTGATGAGTAATGCGGACATGGGACACTCCGATCGATACCTATACGATACCGAAATGATATAACCTATTTTCAAACCGCCCGCACGCCCAGAGAACAGCCCAGAGAACAGATTACCTGACGTTGAAATGAAAAAGCCGGAGATTCAACATCCCCGGCTTTTTCAGCTCTTTCCCCTGCTCCCTTACGCCGTTTCATAATCGCGCACGCACTCCAGATAATCCTGCAGGGCGCGCAGCGGGACATTGTGCGGAACCGTGTGGTCCAAGGTCGGAATAAACCGGCCCCGTTCTCGAAAAAAGGGCAGAACGCGATCCACCTCACGCCGGATGGCATCGTGACCTTGGGTCAACACCCGCTTGTCCAGCCCGCCCATGATGCCCAATTGCGGAAATTGTTTGCCGATTTCAACCACATCCATTCCGGCTTGAACCTCAAACGGCAACAAGACATCCACGCCGGCATCCAGAAAAAGCGGGATCAGCTCCAGACAGTTGCCGTCGGTATCCACGATGATCACCGGCACCCCGCACGCCCGCGCCTCCGAGATCACCTCCCGGTAACGGGGAATCATGATCTGGTTAAAGTGATGGGGGCTGATCAGGGGCCCCGTTTTAAAACACATATCTTCCCAGATCAACAGGGCGTCCACCCGGATCGATCGGGTCACCTCCCGGATCAAGGCCACGTACAAATCGCGCCAGTTATCCAGCATTTCATCCAACAACCCCGGCTCATCATATAAAATATAGGCCAACCCCTCATCCCCCACCAAATTGCGCGGATGTCCGAAAGCCCCGCAAATCGGGAGCAGAGAGGGCACGTCCGGATCCGCGCAGGCGGCTTTCAACGCGACCACATCCCCGATCCGGGCCCGGGCATCCGCCGGATTAAGACGATCGGAAAGGTTCCGCCAATCGTTCCAATCGGTGACCGGGAACCGGATGAACTGCGGCATCGAGGTGTCGCTTTGGTGCTTGAGTTCTTTTTTGGTCACCCCGTCGCGATCCACATACACCTTGTAATCCTGCGTCTGTTCCAAAACGGTTTCTGTGAATTTGGGGTGATAAGGCGAATCGGTATAGCCGGAGTTGATGGTAATCCGGGACATCGAATCCATCTGGAAGAAATCATTGAACCCGACCTGTGCCGGCAAACCCTCTTTCAACCACCGCTCCCAGGTCGTGGGCCAGGCGCCATGCTCATATCGAAAAAAGCGGTCGATTGACCCGCCCATCAAGGAATCGATAAATCGCTCACGTGAAGTCATGGCGCCCCCCCTATTCAACGGTTTATCTGCCGTATCAATTCATTCTATTCTCTTTGGGATGCGCTGGCACGGATAATTTTCGAAAGGTCGCATCTGCAACTATTTTACTGACTTCAGCCGTTCGGATGATACCATGCATTCCTTGTTTTAACGGTTCCTCGGGTCGGCACAATCAATATGGACACCCCCAACTATCCCCCTTTTCCCCGCTGGACCCGGACCACCCCCTTCCGGGTCGGGTTGACCTCTTATATCTATCCCGCCGATATCCTCCCCAATGCCGAGGCGCTGGCCGGCAAAATTCAGGATATCGAACTGGTCTTTTTCGAATCCCCCGAATTCTCGAACCTCCCCGAACCCGCCGTCATCCAACGCCTCGCCGCTCTCGCCCAGATCCACGATCTGACCTATACCGTCCATTTTCCCATCGATAAAAAACTCGGCAGTCCCGATCCCCGCGAATGCCGCTCCTACCTCGATCAGGCCCTGCGCATCGTCGATCTCTGCCGCCCACTCGCCCCGTTCGCCTATCTCCTCCACCTGGAAGGGGTAACCGGTTCCGCCCAACCCGACCGGATCCGCCAGTGGCAGGACGGCCTGGCCTCCTTGCTCGATGAATTTGCCGGCCACGTCGATCCTTCACGGGTCTGCATCGAAAATCTCGATTATCCCTTCGAATGGTGCGATCCCCTCCTCGCGCGCCACCCCTGGTCCGTTTGCCTCGACGCCGGTCACTTCTGGTTGCGCAACGATCCGTGGGCCGATTACCTCCACAAATACCTGCCGCGCACCCGGGTTGTTCATCTCTACGGCATCGCCCCGCCCTCCACCGCCCATGTCGGGTTGCAAAACGAACCGGTTGACCGGGTCCGAGATTTTCTCGCAGCTCTCAACGTCTTTAAAGGTGTTCTCACCCTCGAGACTTTCGGCTATGATGATGCCCGGCTCTCTATCGAAAGGTTGGCAGAATGCCTGAACCCAAAAACCTGAACCATCTCGTAACCCTGGTCGTCGGCGGTTCGCGGAGTGGAAAAAGCCTGTATGCTCAAGCCGTTGCCGAACGGCTTTGCCCCCGCCCCGCCTACCTCGCCACCTCCGAAATTCTCGATCCGGAAATGGTCGAACGGGTGCGTCTGCACCGCGCCCAACGCGGCTCTCAATGGATCACGCTCGAAGAACCCCTCGAAATCGCTTCCCTGCTGCTCGGGCCCCGGGATGGCTTTGACGGATTCCTCGTCGACTGCATGACCTTGTGGCTCACCAATGTCATGCTCAAGGAAGGGCTGAAAGCCCTCCCCGCGCGCAAGACCGCTCTTCTCGAGGCTCTGCGCCGGGTTGACTGCCCGGTCGTTCTCGTAACCAATGAGGTCGGCATGGGCATTGTCCCCGATAATGCCCTCGCCCGCGATTTCCGGGATCAGGCCGGCTGGCTCAACCAGGACCTTGCCGTCGTCGCCGGCCGGGTCGTCTTTGTGGCGGTCGGTCTGCCCCTGACCCTGAAAGGCCCCCCGCTATGCGTGGATTAATCTCCGCCCTCCGGACCCTCTCCCGCATCCCCTGCCCCGGACGGGATAGTGAGTCGCTTGCCGACGCCCTCCCGTTTTTCCCCTGGATTGGCGCCTTGCTCGGTTTTATGACCCTGGCCGTTTTCCTCCTGGGCCGCCTGATCCTGCCCGAAGGACTGATCACTTCGGCCTTGGCCGTTCTCTTTCTGGCATGGCTGACCCGCGGTCTTCATCTGGACGGGCTGGCCGATGCCGCCGATGCCTTGGGCGGCGGCACCACAATCGAACGCCGGCTCGCCATCATGAAGGATCCCCATGTGGGGGCCTTCGGGGTCATCGCCCTCATCGGCGCGCTCCTGCTCAAGGTCGCCGCCTTCTTCGCCATCTACCAAGTCGGCTTTTTCCACATCGAAATCTCCGCCACGCCGTGGCGCCAACTCTTTGGAATCACCCTGCCCTTCATCGTTTCCCGCACGGTTCAAGTCTGGCTCTGTACCGCGTTGCCGTATGCCCGTGCCACCGGCGGCACTGCCGGCCCCTTTGTCGCCGGCGCCCGTTGGACCCATCTGGCCGGGGCGTTGGCCGGCGCCCTGTTCCTCTGCATCCTGATCCATCCCGTCGCCGGTCCCGTCCTCCTCGCGTTTGGACTCCTCATCGGCCTGGGACTTCGACGGTTCTTCCGCATTCGCTTCGGCGGCATCACCGGAGACCTGCTCGGCGCCAGCAATGAGATCGTCGAAGTGAGCGGCCTGATCCTTTATGCAATCCTGCTGACCCGTATGGGGAGATGAATAAAAACGCTCACTCGAAGCAAAAAACGGCGATCCTGCGCGCCTACTACAAACGACGGATCCTATCCGTTCGTAGTAGCGCCGCACGAGGCGCGTTGTCGGCAACCATATGACATCTAAACCTTCATCCCGCCGCCCATCGCCCACCTTGATTCTCGCCTCCGCCTCCCCCGGCCGGGCTGAATTGCTCCGTTCCGCCGGCTTCCGATTCCGGCAAATACCCGCCGGAATCCCCGAGCCCCCGCGGCCCCAACATCTCTCCATCCGCACTTATCTCCTGAACCTCGCCAAGGCCAAGGCCCTCACCGTTGCCCAACATCACCCCCAGGCTTTCGTTATTGGGGCCGATACAGTCCTTGAATTCAAGGGACAGCTTATCGGCAAAGCCGCCAATGCCGCCATCGCTTTGACCCTGCTTCGTCGCCTCCGGGGCCGGTCCCACCGCATCTGGACCGCAGTCTGCGTGGTCGGCCCCACTCCAGCCGGTGGACCCCGGCCTGTTCGACAGATCGTTGACACCGCCCAGGTCACCCTCCGCCCTTGGTCCGACACCCAGTTGCGCCATTATATCCGGACCGCACGGCCCTTCTTTTGCGCCGGTGCCTACGCCGTTCAGGGTGGAGGTTCAGCGCTGGTCCGATCCATTCGCGGCGATATCGGCACCGTTATTGGCCTGCCGATCGACAAGGTCTCCCGCCGTCTGATCGAACTCGGCCACACCGGACCCACCCCATGATTGACCCGGAACCCACCGATCGCCTCGAAAATCGCCTGCGCAACCGATGCGCCCTGCTCGATGGATTGATTCGGACTCTCGATGCCGATTCCCTGCGCGGACATCCCGCCGATTCCGGACTCGCGCGTTTTTTTCAAGCCCACCGCGAATGCGGCAGTCGCGATCGTCGCCTGCTGAGCGAAGCCGTCTTCGCCTGGTTCCGCTGGCGTGGCGCCCTGATCCCCCATCTCCAACCCGACGCCGCCGGCGCCCTCCAGGGCCTCGTCCTCGACGGCCAAAGGGAGCTCTGCTCGGACTTGCTCGCCCACCATCTCCCCCGCCTATCCGCCGACCGGGCACCCCGTTCCACCGACCTCGATCAACGCCTTCTCGAATTCGCCGCATGGACCGGATCCCCGACCATCAACCCGAACGCGCTCCTGCCGGCCTGGGTTCCCGCCGCTCTCCGAATCCCGCCGCATACCCCGGCATCTGATTTTCAGCGACGACTGCTGGTCGCCTTTCAATCCCGCCCACCCACCTGGGTCCGGTTTCGCCCCACCCCGCCGGCTCCGGCGCTCGCCCGTTTCCTCGCCGCCTGCCCGGAGGTTACGCCGCATCCTTTCCGAGCCGACGCCCTGCGCCTTCCGGCCCGATTCAACCTGCGCGCCCGACCCGAATGGGAACGGAACCTGATCGTACAGGACCTGGCCTCCCAAACCGTCGCCGCCATCTGTCAACCCCGCCCCGGCGATTCCTGGTGGGATGCGTGTTCGGGAGGCGGGGGCAAAGCCCTGCATCTCGCCGACCTGATGGGCGATTCCGGAACCCTTCTGGCCACCGATATCCGGGAGTCCGCCCTGGCGGAAAATAAGCGCCGCGCACACAAGGCCGGCTTGCGGTCGATCCGCCATCAGATCTGGGATGGAAAACGGGATCCGGCACCGCGCCTTTTATTCGATGGAGTTTTATTGGATGTGCCGTGTTCCGGCCTGGGCACTTGGGCGCGAAATCCGGATGCCCGCTGGCGGCTCGACCCCGCCCGGATTGCGGAACTGGCCGAACTGCAGTTCAACCTGTTGGAAACCGCCGCACCCAAAGTCAAACCCGGCGGAGTCCTGGTCTATGCCACCTGCACCTTGACCGATGCCGAGAATGAAAAACAAATCGACCGGTTTCTCGCCAGCCATCCCGATTTCGCGCCGGACCCGATGACCCACCCGCTCACCGGCCAACCCTGCCCAACCGGACGCTTATGGATTTATCCCTGGGACGGCCCCGATTGCACCGGCCTGTTCATGGCGCGACTGAATCGATCCCATGAGTTGGAGTCCGCCCCGCCATTCGGGTAACGGACGAAAAACTTTTGCGAATCCCGGCGTGACCCATATCTCGAGAGGTTCCCGATCCGGCACCCATAACGCTTCGATCCCGGGATGGTCTGCCAACAGTGCGCCACCGGCCTCAATCCCCAGAATAAAAAGTATCGTCGACCAGGCATCCGCCTCCGTTGCCGTGGGAGCCAACACAGTCACCCCCGCCATGCCGTCCACCGGGCGAGCGGTCCGCGGATCAATAATGTGCGTATAGCGTCGCCCCCCGATCGTCACAAACCGTTCGTAATTGCCCGAAGTCGCCACCGCCTGGCCGGGGGCCAATTCCAACTGTCCCAGGATTTGAGTCCCATCGAATGGATTCCGAACCCCCACCCGCCATAATCGCTCGGAGGAGGCTTGGCCCATTACCCGCATGTTGCCCCCCAAATTAATCAGCACATTCCTTGCCCCCACCACCCGTACCCGGTCCCAAGCGCAATCGACTGCATACCCTTTGGCAATTCCGCCCAGATCGATAAACATTTCCGGCACGCGCATCGCCACCCGGTCGGCTTCCAAGTCGATCAACCGGAACCCCACCCGCTTCCGGGTTGCCTGCAAAGTCTCTTCGTCCGGCAATCCTTGCGGGACTTTTCCTCCGCTGAATCCCCACGCGCGAACTAAAGGGCCAATCGTAATGTCAAAGGCACCTCCGCTCAGCTCCCCATAATGGATCGCTTGTTCCAAGATCACGCGGGTCGAGGGAGAAATCGCGACCGGATTTGTCCCCGCCCCATTCAGCCGGGAAATTTCACTATCCGGCCGGTAAACGCTGAGACGCCCCTCCACCTCCGCAAACACAGTGCGAACCTCCCGTTCAACCGTCTCCGGCGCGACCACCGATTCATCCGCCCCGGTCCGAATCGACGCCAAGGTGCCCAACGCCATGAATTCGCGGGGGGGCGTAGCCTCCCGCCGCGCCCCACAGCCGATTCCGGCCATCAGCCCCGCCCAGAGGCAAAGGAGCCGGACATAACGGAAAGGGGGGAATATGGGCGGATTCAATTCAGGTGCCAGTCGTCCTTGATTCCTTTTATTCATCATTCCAATCTCCCCTGGGGGTGATCCCCAACCCCCTCCAACCGCGTCTGCCAGGCGGGCGACACCTCGCGCCGAACCTGTTTCAATGCCTCTCGCTGGATTTGCCGCAGAGCCCCAGCGGGGTCCGCCGGTCGGGTTTCCTTCCGCTGGGCGGAGAGCCAGCCTGTCCAGAGCAATTCGGCCCATCGCCGGTAACCGGCGGCCGCCTCATCCCATCCCGCACCGGTCGCCCGGTACGATTGCGCCCAGGTTTCGAACACCATCGCCAGAGCCTCGTCCGGCGCGACGGACTGCATTCGCAGAGTCGCATACCGCCGCACAAATTCATCCGGCGTGGACGCCGAGGCCAGGTTCGGATGCCGGGATCGGCGCAATTGCCATAAGGCGTCAGCCTGTTCGTGCCGCCCGAAAACAAAGGACAGCAGAATGGCATCGCCCAAAAAGGACTCATGCAAAGCGCTGAGATAGTCCCGACCGGGTGGGGCCATGGCGCTTTCCAAAGAACGGACGGCACTGAGCGCCAGATCGAGATCGGGCAGGCGAAGTTGGGTCTCCCCGTCGGGTGAAACCACCAGGGTGCCCCGCCGGAATAATTCGATCATCGACGAATAGATCATCCGCTCACACGGCAGGGAACCCTTCTCTCCGGCGGCCGCCAAACCACACACCGCCCAATACAGGGCGTGCGTTTCCGGGATCCGCCAATCCAAGTCGCCAAAACGACGCCGGACAATATCCAGAATCCTCGGATCCAGCCGATACTCGGCGATCAACCGTTCCCGAACCGTGGCCGTGACGGCCAACCGATCCGCCCGGTATCGCCCCCCGGGCAAGATCGCCTCCATCCCACGGGCCAGTTCGCGGCGGTAGTACGGTGCGGCGGAATCGGACGGTCCGCCGATCTTATGCTGGTAAATCCAGCCGACCTCCCAATACATCCGGGGATCGCCCGCATTCCAGCGTAGCCCTTCGTCCCGCAGAAGGCGTAATCCATTTTGCACCCAACGCCACCGATCGGAAGGATCCGCGAACAAGACACTGATGTTATAGGCCATGTTCCAGGCGTGATAGACCCATGTTTCGGTGAATTGCGGTTCCAACTGGGTGATCCAATGCGCCAACTGAACCATCTCCAGAAAACGACCCTGATCCTGCAACCGGGCCGCGCGCATCCAGAGCACGTCGGCCAAAAGACCCCGAAATCCCCCCAATCCCAGGGCGACAAAAGCCTGGTAGGGCGGAAGTCCCTCGCCCTGAAAGGCCGCCCCACCCCGAGTCCCGCCGGCGCCCAGGATGGCGCGTGGACCATACAGGAGCCGTTCGGCCGCGAGGAACGACAACAAACCCGCAAGCAGAATCGCCAGGCTAATCCCCGTTTTCCGGGATATTTTCATCTTGCCTCTAACGTGTTAAGCGGTACTCCCGTCCGATCCGAATTAAAAAGCTTTTATCGCAAAGAAATCGAAGTGGAAAGCGCAAAGTGCCCATTGACAGCAGGCTGGACTTCCCGGTCCGACTGTGTATGCTGTCTCAAACGATTGACGCAGGTGGATCAACGGCGAAAATTGAGTAGCTTCATGATGTTAAAGGATGATCTGTTTTCAATACCGGGGAGCGATGCGCGGGGGGCAACCCATCCGCCTTTCCGGGAAAGAACCGGAGAAGCCAGCCGGATGGCTCTGCCCCGTTTCGGCCGGGGGCGTTCCGCCAGCATTCTGATCGTTGTGCTCTGGCTCGTTTTCCTGCTCGGCGCCCTGTCCCTGGGCCTTGGGGCCCGGGTCTCGGGCCGGATCCGGGTGGCGGAACGCGTTCAACGCCAGACGTGGGCCATGGCCGCCGCCCGCGCCGGAATCGCAGCCGCCCAGGCTGAAATCGCCGAAGTCGGAACCAATCGCTGGCATTGCCGTTCGGATCCGTGGGCCGACGATCCCGGTCGGTTCCACGCCATCCCGGTCCCGCCCGGACAATTTTCTTTGATCGTCCCCGGCGAGAATAAACCCCGCTATGGCCTGGATGATGAATCCGGAAAATTAAACCTGAATGCCTTGCCCCAAACCCCGGAAGGTTTCGCCCTGCTCAAGGAGTTACTCATCCAGGTCGGACCGCCGGACCCGAGCGCCGCCGGCAGATTGGCCGCCGCGATATTCGATTGGCGCGACGGGTCCAATGGCGTTTACCAGGTCGGAAACGATGCGGGTGCCGAGGCGGACTACTACCTGAACCAGCCCGTCCCCTACCGCCCGCATGACGACCGTCTCACCACCCTGGAAGAACTCCTCTGGGTACGCGGCATGGACACCGGCCGGTTCGAACGGCTACAACCGCATGTGACGATTTACGGGGCGAATGCGGCGATCAACATTAATACGGCCACCCGGAAGGTTTTACTGGCGGCCGCCCGAAGCCGCGGCGCAACCGCCGCCACGGCGGATTCGATCGTCAAATCCATCGAACAAGTTCGGAGTGGACCACCGGTTTTCACCAATCAGTCCGCCATTCTCTCCGTTCTCCAGAAAAACATAAAAGGCGCGGAATGGACACTCCTGAACGAGCTCTATTCCTTATTGACCGTCCGTTCGAGCCATTTCCGGGTGACCAGCGAAGGGTACGCCCAACCCGGGGAAACCCAGGCCGTCTGCCGCATCGAAGCCGTCCTGGATTATGAGAGCCGCATTGTCGGATGGCGGGAAGAGTAAGCCCTACCCGTTTTTCTCCACCCACCGCGCAACCGCGCGAAATCGCGCCTCTTCAATTGCAAGGCCGTCGGCCATCAAACACAACACAAAGGGCGATTTCCGCAATCGCGGCGTAATCATCCGGTCCAATGCGGGACCGATATCCGCCACCGGTCCGGCGGCAAAAATCGTCGGATCCAAGCACCCCATGACGATCAAATCATCCCCGAGCACATCCAGCGCCTCCTCCCAAGGGGTGTCTCCCGTCGGCGGAGGCGTCAAGGTATGGATTCCGTCACAACCGGTCTCCTTGATCAACGGCAGGAGGTTATGGACATGCCCGCACATATGGAGAATCGCCGGCTTGCCCGCGGCATGAACGAGTTCCACGAAATCGCGCTGATGGGGCATGTTATAGTCGGCATAAATCCGGGGACTGATATAGTAGGTGCTGGTATTTTCACAGAGGGTCACCGAGGCCCACGGGCCGGCCGCCAACAATCGAAACGCTTCCAGTTCCTTCTGGTGCATCGTCTCGATCAACTCTTTCATCCGGTCGGGATAGTCATTCATCAAATAATAGAAATTGACCACCCCCATATCGTTCTCCAGCAGACGGGGAATGGTGGAGGGGCCCCAGAATCGGGTCACCACCCCGTCGGACCCGATTTCGTGATCCAGCCGTTCCAGGTTGGGCCGGTCATCTTTGCCCTCGAAACGGACCGAATCCCAGAAAGTCCGGTAAAGCTTGAGATCCTCCAGGGAAGCAACCGGATACTTCACCGGATGCCCCCGCTCAAAGATCGCCTCCAAGGTTCCAAGGGGCGACACCCAGCGGCAGATCTGGAGGTCGTTTTCCGTGGTCCAAGCAACCCGCACCCCCTCGCCCCAGTGCTGGATCGGCGATTCCAAGGGAAAGGGGGCAATCCAGGAATTGAGCAAAAAAACATCACAGCCGATGGACTTGTAGAAATCAAGGCCCCACCGCGTCCGAAGCGATGGGGCCAGGGGATTTAAGGTGTGCTCGTCGACCAAGGCCGTCCACGCCAGTCGATCCGTCGGACAATGCCGGAATATCTGCTCCATCCGTTCACGACCCGTCATCCCCTCAGCCCTCCTGAATCAAGGAGCTTTCCAAAGCAGGGCGCGTTCCGGACCATGGATCTCAAACGTCGGTCCATTGGTCGTAACCCGGGCGGCCGCCTCGATCCGGTTGGTTCCATAAACCGCCATCTCGGCCAATCCCGGCAAGACGCTTAAGCCCAGGCGTAATTCGCCCGATTTTTCAAAAAATCCGAGTGCCGGCGAATCCTCCTTCAGGAGACCCAACCCCGCGCGTTTAACGCCCATTCGGTCGAAGAAAACCAGACTGGACCCGTTGGGATCGACCGTCAGCCCCGCCCGGTCAACCGAATACTCATCGAGCAGGTTGACGGCCGCGGATTCCTTCGCCAAACCGATTCCGGCCCGTTTGCGTTCCCGCCCGTCAAAGAAAAACAGGGTGGCCCAATCGGGCTGGGTCTGGAGGGCGATTCGTTTCAACCCGCCGGCATCGCGAATCACCAACCCCGGCCAGCCATCCGCCAAACCGAGAACAATCCGGGTTTGTTGGTTGGGGTCGAAAATCGCCAGGGCCGGTTCATTCTGACTGGTCATCCCGAATCCCGCCCGTTGGCGCCCGTTTTGGTCATAAAAGACCAACCGGGTTCCATCTTCGGCGATCCCCAACCATCCCCGGAGAAACCCATTGGCGTCCCGTATCACCAATCGCTCGGTCTCGATCTGGCGGACCTGCAGATTTTTAAGCCCCTGCAATTGTTCTTCGACCGAGGTGAACCCCATCAACACCAAGGCCGCCACCACGGGCGCCAAACACACCAAAATCAAGGTCAGTCGCCGATTTTGCCGTTCCAACCGCGCGAGACGTTCCCCAACCGTTTGTTCCTGTTGCATCGCCATTATTATTCCTCCTTCAAAGTCCATCCATTCTAACCCATATTTCCCCATGGCCGCCACAGGAAAATAGTGAAATTTTACTTGCCGCCCTTCCCCCGGTGTATTATCCTTTAAGGGCTTTTCATGTAAGGAACGGGCGAATGTCTAGATGGCCGACAGCCTGTTGTTTTGAATGCGTGTTGATTGGAAAGGATAGGGTTTTTTATGGATTACGGGTTGACTGAAATGCAGGTGATGATCAAAGATGTTTGCCGGAAAATCGCCGAAGAGAAAATCAAGCCTATCCGTGCGCATTATGATGAAAGCAATGAATTTCCCCACGAAATACTGAAGGTTTTCGCTGAGGCCGACCTCTGCGGCGTTTACATCGAGGAGAAATTCGGGGGTATGGGCGGTGGCGTCATGGATCTCGCCGTCATGGTTGAGGAACTTTCGAAGGTTTGCAGTGGCATCGCCCTGGCCCTGGCCGCCACAGCCCTCGGAACCTTCCCGATCATCCTCTACGGGAGCGAGGAACAAAAACAGAAATACCTGACCAAAATCGCCAAGGGCGAATCCCTCGCAGCCTTCGGTCTCACCGAAGCCGGCGCCGGCAGTGATGCAGGCGGCATTAAAACCACCGCAGTCAAGGATGGCGACTATTTTATCCTGAACGGCACCAAACAGTGGATCACCAACGGTGGGGAAGCCGATATCTATACCATCGTCGCTAAAACCGATAAAAACAAGGGATCCCGTGGAGCCAGTTTGTTCATCGTTGACAAGGGCACTCCGGGCTTCGATTTTGGCAAAAAAGAGAACAAAATGGGGATCCGCGCCTCGGCCACCCGCGAATTGGTCTT
Organism: uncultured Verrucomicrobiota bacterium; assembly: GCA_964497135.1. Taxonomy (GTDB): domain Bacteria; phylum Verrucomicrobiota; class Kiritimatiellia; order CAIKKV01; family CAIJXV01; genus CAIJXV01. The sequence goes on along the minus strand of CAZCDO010000078.1, from coordinate 3,140 downwards.
CCAGGATTGCCGGGTCCATAAATCTCAAATGCTCGGGAAAGAGGGCATGGGATTTTTGATCGCCATGAAAACGCTGGATCAATCTCGCCCCGGTGTCGCCGCCCAGGCGTTGGGCATCGCCGCCGGCGCGCTCGACGAAGCCGTCCGTTACAGCCGCGAACGCCGCCAGTTCGGCAAACCGATTTGCTCTTTCCAAGGCATGCAATTCCTCCTCGCCGATATGGCCACCCAGGTGGAAGCCGCCCGTGCCCTGATCTATGCCGCTGCCCGGCATATTGATTCCGGGGCCAAGGAGGTCAGCAAGGTTTCGGCCATGGCCAAATTATTCGCGTCGGATACCGCCATGCGTGTTACCACCGATGCCGTACAGGTTTTCGGCGGATACGGATATATGAAGGAATATCCGGTCGAAAAAATGATGCGCGATGCCAAGATTACCCAAATCTACGAGGGAACCAACCAAATCCAGCGGGAAGTCATTGGCTTGGCCCTCATCAAGGAAGCCGCCGCCGGAAAAATCTCCTGATCCGGAGCCGGTCAACAACCGGTCTCCTGCCGTTGAAGGTCCATCTTTGCCATGGATTCACCTGTTGTAAGCACGGGGACAACCCCCCTGTATTCTCCGCGAATTTGCCTTTTGGCAACCGACCTCGATGGCACCCTGTTGGGTCTCACCCCGGAATTCAACCGCTATAACGAATTCCGGGATGAAATCTGTGCCCGGCAGACGGCCGGCTGTATCTGGGTAATCAGCACCGGCCGACGATTGCGCGATTTCCAGCGGATTTTTCTTCCCCTGCGAACCTTCGGTATTGTTCCCGATTTCATCGTCATCCGCCATGCCTATATCTTTGAACGCAAGGAATGGGGCTGGTATCCCCACATCCTCTGGAATCTGAAAATTCTCGAACTCCAGGTGCGCAATCGATTCCATGCCCGCCGGGTGATCCCCCATCTCCGGCGCCTGATCGCCCGGAACATCCCTTTTGTTCGGGTGCCCCGGCAAAACAGCCAGCGAATCTGCTTCCGGTTCAATGACCTCGACAGCGCCGCTCAAGGCGATGCCATCCTATCCGAGGCCGTCCGGCCCTATCGTTACCTCCGGGTCTTCCGTTACCGCAATGAAGTTGATGTTTACCGGGTCCCCTTCACCAAGGGGCTCTCGCTCATGGAACTCGCCCGTAAAGTCGGCATCGCACCCGCCAATATTCTCGCCATCGGGGATGGCCATAATGACATCAGCATGATGGACCCCGATATTGCCCAATATTGCGCCTGCCCCGCCAATGCCGCGCCCGAAGTGATCGAAACGGTCAATAAAAATGGCGGCCATATCGCCCGACAGCCCCATCTGGCCGGAGTCCTCGAAATCCTGCAGGCCTTCAAAAATAACGCCATTGATCCCCGGCTTCCCGACAATTGGATTCCCCCACCCGAACTCGACAACCCCCGCCAGGCCAGGCCCCACCGGGAAGGCCACTCGGGGACGGGCTGGATTTCGTTCGGGCTTTTCCTTCTTTCCGTCTATTTGACATGGGCCGTTTTTGCCTATTATGGACTGGCCCCCATGCGCCAGACCATCTTGAAACCTCTGCTTTTTATTTTCCATGGCCTCCGTCAAACCCTGATTTATCTGGGTCTGTCGGATTAACATCTTTCCAGGAATCCCCCCCTTAAAGGATTTTGAACATGCATATCGGCTTCATCGGTGCGGGCAAAATGGCCGAAGCCATGATGGGCGCCCTGCTTCGCCGCCAGGCGATTTCTCCCGATCAGCTCATCGCCATCGATATCGACCCCGAACGGCTCCGCCAGATCAGCCGTTTATTCCCCATCCGAACGGCAGCCGACCCCGCCGAGGCTCTGCGCTTCGCCCCCATCCTCGTCCTCGCCGTCAAGCCCCAGCAATTACCCGACCTGTTGGAATCGCTGGCCCCCTCCATGACCGCCGACCGGCTGGTTCTCTCTATCGCCGCCGGCAAGCCCCTCGCCTTTTACGAAACCGCCTGGCCCGCGGCACGCCTGGTGCGCATCATGCCCAATGTCGCCTGCCTCGTCGGAGAGGCCATGTCCGTCTATGCACTCGGCCGGAACGCCACCCCCGCCGATCGAGAAACCGTCGAATCACTGCTCGGGTGTTTTGGACAATTCTGCGCCCTGCCCGAGATTCATTTTGACGCGGTCACGGCGCTGAGCGGGTCCGGCCCCGCCTTTATCGCCTACCTGGCGGATCGGCTCGTCGCCGCCGCGGTCGAGGAGGGATTGCCGGCGGAAAGCGCCCGGTTACTCGCTGCCCAAACCCTGCTCGGAACCGCCCGACTTCTCCTGGCCGGCGTCTACCCTTCGCCCCGCGCCCTCATGGAGGCCGTCACCTCGGCCCGGGGGACCACCGCCGCCGGACGCGAGATCCTGGAATCCTCCGATGTCGGCGAAGTTTTACGCCAGACCCTCCACGCCGCCGCCCAACGCAGTCGGGAATTGAGCCGCCCCCCCTCCTGAGCCTTTTCAACCCCAACCCCCTCCCCACCCATGGCCGCCAAAATCAAGCCCCCCGTCGAAGCCGCCAGCGCCGAAAGCATGGCTCGTCGCCAACGCGACATTTCAGTGTCGGAATTTTTCCTCAAAAACCGGCATCTGCTCGGATTTGATAATCCCCGCAAGGCCCTCCTGACCACCGTCAAGGAGGCGGTCGATAACGCCCTCGATGCCTGTGAGGAAGCCGATGTCATTCCGGAAATCGCCGTCGAAATCCGGCAGGTCGGTGAAGATCGATTCCGGGTGGAAATCACCGATAATGGTCCCGGTATTCTCCGCGCCCAGATTCCCCGGATCTTCGCCAAACTCCTCTATGGGTCCAAGTTTCACCGCCTGCGCATGTCCCGCGGCCAACAGGGAATCGGTATCAGCGCCGCCGGCATGTATGGACAATTGACCACCGGCACCGCCACCTGCATCCTCTCCAAGGTCAAATCGGCCCGCCAGGCCCACCATATCGAAGTCCAGATCGATACCCGTAAAAATACCCCCACGGTCCTCAAGGACGTGGAAATCGACTGGTGCCCGACGTTTCCCGGTCTCCCCACTGAAAAGGCGCCCCAACCCGAACCGATCGTCTCCAAGCATGGCACCTCGGTCGCCAT
>CAZCDO010000077.1:0-16341 GCA_964497135.1 uncultured Verrucomicrobiota bacterium | reverse complement strand
GCGGTGAACCTTCCCCCCGTCAAACAATTTCCATTGGCAGCAAAGGTTACGGAATACTCAAGTCCGCCGTCAAGTCGCCCAGCCCTTCAAATGTTGCCGCATAACTATGACTGGGAACTCGGAAAATTGCCAGACAACCAGGTTCAATCGGCTTCCAATACTGTTGAATCCTCAAAAATGGCACCCCCCATGAGTATGCGAGAGCTGATATGTGAAGGGGACCCCGACGAATCGCAAATTCTTCGACTGGAGAAAGCGGCAGCTCAACAAAGGGAACAGGAGTCTCGTGACGCAGAAGGGTTCTGGTTCATGGTGGCCATAATCTTGGATATGACGGTTAATCATTGATCTGTTGCCCAATGGGATCACCGCTTGGCCCTTGATGGTGGCTGGACAGGAACGAAAAAAAAGTCATGTCGTTGTTAAATGCCGGGGAGCAGGCGAATGGGCAGGAAGCAGAAACAGGAAAAAAGTTGCCACCGAACTTGCCACGGACTTTTTTGAATAAGCGGGATCAATGAATGCGAAGAAGCGTAAGTCATTGAAAATGATAGAGATAAAATGGTGGGCGATAGAGGGCTCGAACCTCCGACCCCCACCATGTCAAGGTGGTGCTCTAGCCAACTGAGCTAATCGCCCGCTCAAACAAAGCGCATATCATAATTATCGCGGGCAGGTCTGTCAATCCCGCGATTTGTCTGATTTACCACACATGCCGGATCACCACAACCACTCCCACGATCACCAGCAAACTGATCACCAAGCGCACCATGGAGCTCTTGAAAATGGACAGGTCGGTTTGAAATTCCGTCGCGGGCGCCGCAGGGGCCGCTGGCCCGGATGGCGCGCCGGGCTTGAGGGTCGGCCGGTGAGCGCTTCGGGTCCCGGAACCGGTGCGGAGCGCCTGGCTTTGCCCTTCGCTGAGTTGTTCCCGCTCGACCTCTTTCGCCGCCTGTTCCTGCGCGTAGGCTTCGCGAAAAATCAGGCTGAGTGTGCGTCCGGTTAATTGCGAGGCCTCAATCCCAAACTCCATCCCCTCCCGGTTGACGGTGACCAATCGGTTGGATACCGACACCAGTGTCCCGGTCATCCGGACTCCGGTTCGCGTCTCCACTTCCAGGAGGGCGCCGGATGCAATCGGCTTGAATTTTGGCAAATAGGCCACATACCAATGTTCAAAACGAGCCTGCCAATGCGGATCTCGGGAAAAGGTCGGAATCGTGTCGGGAATCATGATCGGGGATTCACTCGATGGGGCGTTGCTTTCAGCGGCCGACTGAATGCTGGAAGCCGGGGCCAGGGTGTCTCTCTCGCCCGCTCCCATTTCAGACCATTGCTGCAAAAACCAAACAGTCAGCCAGAGTCCCAGTCCGATGGTCACAAACAGGATAACCGCCCCTAGAATCAATCGTTTGAGCCAGACCGGAAAAAACGGGGTGGGGGGTTCATCCTCCGCCGGAGCCTCCGGCCGATGGGCGACCCCAGGTTCCTCACCGGGTGCCCTTTTCGGAAACGGCTTGAACTCATGTCCGCATTTCACGCAAAAGGTGCCGTTCTGAGCGCGCTCCGCCCCGCAGTGGATGCAATACTCGCCGAGCCCCTTTCCACAGTGATCACAAAACTCATGCGTGAGCGCGGTCTCCTGTTGGCAGAAGGGGCATTTTCTGACGTTCGATGGGGGCATCAATCACCTGTCGGTTAGGGCTGCAGCGGAGCATCCAAGTCTTGGACACAGCGGAACCCGATCATGGGGCGGGCATCGGTAAAACACCCTTTTTTCATATTGTCATTGATGGGGAATCCCCGATGGAATACCCGTAATTCCTTAATGTCATCCCCTGAGAGATAGGATCCGCCCCGGAACACATGGACCGTCCCTTGGGCGGGTCCCGGTGGATTGCGAAAGACATTGGTAACATAAGCGGTTGGCGAAAACCAGTCGTTCACCCATTCGGCGGCATTTCCGGTCAAGTGCAGTAATCCATAGGGTCCGGTCAGATCCTCGTTCCAGTCCAACTGGGAGAGGGCTTGGGGTGGCAATACCTGGCCGACGTCCCACGGTTCGACTGGCAGACTCCAGCGCGGGGGCGGGGGCGGAGGCTCCTTGCGTTGCAGACAGCCAAAGATGCCCCGCGAAGGGGGTTTGGGCGCCTGAAGCGGCATCTGCCGATCCATTTCAGCGGCCAAAAATTTACGGCCGCCGGGACTACTGACGATGGTTTCGGCGGGCAGGAGATCTCCCCACGAATAGATCCGGTCATCTCCTCCGCGCGCGGCACACTCCCATTCGGCTTCCGTCGGCAGGCGTTTGCCGACCCATTTCGCGTAGGCATAGGCATCGAACCAATCCACCCCGATCACCGGTTGATCGTCGCGACTGAAGGCGGCCAGTTTCCAGCCGATGGCCTCATGATTTTTCATCGGAGGGGACAGGGGATGTTCCATGGTGACATCCCCGCTGGTTTTGACCTGCTCGACAAATTTGCGGTACTCCGCATTGGATATCTCACCGCGATCCATGAAAAACGGCTTGATATAAACGACCCGGAGGGGGAAGTCGGGTTCATTGGGCTTGGCATCCTCGCGCCCCATTAACGCATATCCGCCCGGCACATAGACCATTCCCGACGGGGGCTTCATCCCGGCGGGAAGGGGCCGGGGCGGCAGGACTTGGGAGGCTTCAATGATGCGACGGGCCAAACCGGAAATCAGGCTGAAATCCATGGCTTCAAAAGGAGTTTCGCCGAAGAGCGCCCGATCCGAGGCTTCCGTCTCGGTTTTCATGACCCGTTCCAGCCAAAAGAAGAGGAAGGCATTCAATTCGGTCGCGGCCGAATCGATGTCTCCCTGTGCCAGCAACAGCGGCACTCGTTCCCGAATCGATCCCGCCAAACTTCGCGCGATGGCGCGGCGTTGTTCATGGAGTTGTTCATATACCTTGCGGACCTTGGGCTGGGCGGTATAAGTGGGTTTTTCCGCGCCGGGATATTGTTTGACCAGGTCCCGCAACCGACGCGTTACTCCGTGGAACCGATAAATCGCCCCTTCGACGGGCAACATCCAGCGTTCGTCCACTTTATCCAAACCCTTTTTGACCTGCTCGAATTCGGCCGCGATGGACTCGCGGCGGGTCTGTAACTCCGCCACGTCGGGATCAGCGGGGAATTTCGCCGTAAATTCATCGATCAGCGCCAGCCTCCGGGCATATTCGGCCCGGGGCAAAGCCACATCGGGATTGAGTTCGAGTTTTTTGAGTTCCTCGGCAAAAATCCGGCCGATGTCGACCGGAATGATCGTTACGTCGTTGGTCGGGTAAATTTTCCGGGTGGTGATCGATCCGTCGGTCACCTTGAGGATCAGCGTATCCGCCGGGGAGGGTTGGCGTTCGCCCCGGACCACAAAACCGTTTTTTAATTTCACGGTCAGGATTCGTTCATCCGGCAGAAAGGCCTGCGCCTCGGGCGATAGATCCGACCGCTCCACTGCGGCGGAAGCGGTGGACAACAACCCGGCGACACACAGCACCCATCCCAGCATCCGGCGTAAGTTCATAAAAGCCTCCTCCGCCCGCCGATTTTAGGCCTCGATTGACGAGGCCGGGCAACGATGCGGTGAATCGCATAACAGTACCCGGATTACGCCGGGGATCAAGCCTCGATTTTTGGGGGGGGGCGACTCTGTGGTGTAAGCCAAATGAAAGGATTCCCCCTTTGGGACTGCGGGACTTCAGTCCCGCTTTGATGAGGACGCAGTGCACTGCGTCCCGGAAAAAAGCGGCAGTGAACTGCCGCACTCCATATTCGAACAATCACATCCTATTTCGCACCCGAAAATAACACCCGGTGAATTTCCCGCGCGAGCGCGGGGCCGATTCCCGAAACCTTGGCGATCGCCTCGGGGGAGGCCTTGCGCAGGCGGGTCAGGGAACCGAAATGACGTAACAGTTCCGTCTTGCGCCGTGTACCAATCCCTGGAATATCGTTCAGCAGGGATTCGCGGAGTCGGGTCTGGCGCAGATTCTGGTGATAGCGGAGGGCAAACCGGTGGGCTTCATCCCGCAGGCGCCGCAATAATTGCAAAGCCGGGGAATGGTCGTCCAACCGCAACACCCGGGCGGTTTCACCCCGGCCGACATGCAGTTCCTCGCGTTTTTTGGCCAGCCCGATGATGGGAAGGGAGTCGCGCCCCAGGCGGGCCAATTCGCGTTCAGCGGCCTGTTTCTGGGTCAACCCGCCATCCACCAACAGGAGATCGGGCCATTCGCCCCCTTCGGTCTGGATCCGGCCATAATGGCGGCGGATCACTTCGGCCATCATCGCCGGATCGTCACTGCCCGCGACGGTGCGAATCCGGAACCGACGATAGCGTTGCGGTTGGGGAATGCCATCGACGGCCACCACGAGCGACGCCACCGCGAGCGTGCCGGAGATATTGGAGACATCAAAGGCCTCGATGACCCGGGGGATTTCCGACAGGTCCAGCGCCTCGCGCAATTGGATCAACCCGGCCGAGGCCGTCTCGCGGGCGAGGGCGGGGGAGGATGCCACCCGCATGTGGCGCCGCGTCGCCTCTTCCAGCAGGCGGATGGTGTCGCGAAAAACCGCCGCCCGCTCGAAGTTCTGGCGGGACGCCGCCTCGCGCATTGTCACGCGGAGCTCTTCCAACAACTGGGGCCGGGCTCCCCGTAAAAAAGCGCAAGCCTCCTCCACCCGGGCCCGGTAATCCACCGGGGTGATTCGCCCGATACACGGCGCCGAACAGAACCGGACGATGTCGTCGATGCAATGGGTATGGGCCTCCGGCCCGGGTTCGGCATACGGACACCGGCGGAGGCCAAACCGTTTTTGAACGAATTCGACGGCCGCCCGCGCCGACGGAGAGGATGCATAGGGCCCGAAATAAAGGGCTCCATCCTCCCGCTGAAGACGCACCGCCTGGACGGTGGGAAAAGGATCCTGGATACCGCACCGGATGAGCAGAAACCGTTTGTCATCCTTGAAATCGACATTATAGCGAGGCCGATATTCCTTGATCAAGCGGCCCTCGGTCAAAATCGCCTCGGCCTCATTGTGCAGAACCAAAAAATCCAGATCAACAACGCTGCGGACCAAGCCTCTCAATTTGGGATCGGCCCGGCGGAGGGTGGCGGCCCGGAAATAGGACTGGACCCGTTTCCGCAGGGAAACGGCCTTGCCGACATAAATAATGGTACCCCGAGCGTCGCGAAATAAATAACAACCCGGTTGATCCGGCAATTCAGCCAGTTTGCGCTTAAGCGGTTCCGGAATGGTTAACATCCGTCGGTCTTATGGCGGGGGTTGATCAATACGTTCCGAGTTGACGGGCCCATTCGACGATGTGCTTGAAATCCGTCAGGCTGACACTGGATGGGACGGAGTGGTCGGAGGAAAAAATGTATCCGCCATTTTTCTTGAGGACGGGAATGACGGTCTGCATTTCCGCGCGGATTTGATCGGGGTGATCCCAGAGAACCGCATTAATGCCGCCATGCAGGACCAATTGATCTCCAAACTGCTTTTTCAGCGACAACGGATCCATTCCCGCCTTGACTTCGAGGGGATTGAGGGCATCGAGGCCGATTCCGATCAGATCGGGGATGAAGGGCTTGATGTCGCCGCAGGAATGAAGATGGGCTTTGATCCCCTTGGCATGCGCCCAATCGATGGCGCGCTGGTGATAGGGTTTGAGGAGTTCCCGGTACAGGTTGATGGAAAAGAACTGGGTGTTCTTATAGCCCATGTCATCCGGCCAGCGAACGCTATCGAAATGGTACCCGGCATCCCAGACCTGGTCGAGAAGCGCCAGGTTGACTTCCAACTGATGATGGAACATATCCGTACACCACTCGGGGTGTTCGATCAGGGCAAACAGGAATCGTTCCGTCCCAACCATCCAGGAATGGGAGACATCGAACCCAAACCAGAGGCCGGCTTCGATCCAATAGCCCTTTTTCTTCCATCCGGCATAATTGTCTTCCAGGTATTTCCAGTTGACCCGGTCGCGGGTCGGGGCCATGCGGTCCCGGGCCCGTTTCCAACTGGCGGGATCCTTGATGGTGAAATCCAGGAATTCCGGGGTGGAGGCGGTGTGTTTCCAGTTCTTGAGCGTGGCCCCCCAGGCGGAGGTATGGATGACATGGTCGTCGGTTTCCTCGATCGTTTTGACCTCGAAACGCGGAGAATTATCGACGCCGAAATGGATGACCTGATCCAATCCGAAAAAGTCCACATAATCGACGTCGGCCGGCAGTCCTTCGCGTTGCCAGCGTTCGATGGTGGCGGCCCAGGGACTGTCGATGATGGGGATTCGATCCGCTTCCTGATGATTGAACATGCGGGTGAATCGTTCCCAAGTGGTCATAGCTTTCATGGGAGGTCCTCGGAGTGGAAAAAGGATTAGGCGATGGATTTGGGCAAGGGAGTCAGGTTCAGGACCAGATGCACCGCCGAAGTTCGGCGTAGCGTGCTCATCGCGGCGGTCACCAACACATCGCAATGACCCCCTTTGGGACTGACCAGACGAAGATTTCCCAGCCAGGTCCCCTGCGAGGATGGGGCGTGAATCAGGGCCTTGACCTGTTCATGCGAATCGCAGAAATCCCCGATCATATGTTGTAAGACGTCGTGTTCGTTCTCCAGCTTGAGGAGTTTGAGGAAGGCGGGATTGGCAAATACAATGGCGCCTTCCGTGGTGCAGACGACGATGCCCGAACCATTGTGCCGCACGGCGTCTTCGCTGAATTCCCGGCCTTCCCGGGCTTTTTCGCGGCGCTCCATGTTGCGGATCGAAAAAATCAAATCGCCTTCGTTCAAGAGCCGGATTTGGCTGATGGCAATTTCTGCGGGGAACGTGGTCCCGTCCTTGCGCTTGCACGTGCCGGAGACCACGGTAAACCGGCCGGCTTCGGCGTTCATATTCAGTTTATAGAGGATCCGGGCATTGACGCCGGCTATCAGGCTCTCGCAAGGCATGCCCCACAGTTCGGTTTCGGAATAGCCCAGGAATGTTTCCGCGCGCTTATTGCTGGCAATCACCGAACCCTTGGAGTCGCAAATCACGATGCCGTCATACAACCCCGACAAAAGGTTTTTATAGAGAGAGATGTCCTTGAATTTCGGAGCGGTTCCCGTCTGGGAATTCAAGGCCGAGGGCGGGGGGGTGGGGGTTGAGGAATCCACCAGGAGTTTTGAAATTTCGGATATTTGATCAGTTAAGTGGGTCAGGGATGGATCGGTTGAAAGGACCGGTTTTCTTCCGGCATCCGAATGAGGTGCGGACGATCCGGGTCCTGGGTGCGCTTCAGTCGGCGCTGCGGGGTGGGCCGCAGACTTTGAGGCGATGGCTTTCAAAAAATCTTTCAAGGCCATTGAATGATTCCCTCGTGAACGGGGGGTTGGTGTGCAGAGTTATTCAAGATCAGACAAATCGATCCGGATGGTCATGGACGACCGGTTTCCTTTGGGGCTATCGGCAGAGGATGATGCGGTTGCCGGGGCGGGTTGGAGGGACGGAGCCGGTTGACTGTTCGGCAAGGGGACGGTCAGGGCGGTCCCGCAGGCCGGACACTCGACATCCATTCCCAGCATATCGGTGGGGGCCTCGATTTCCTGATGGCAGGCTTTGCAGGAGAATAAAATAAAATCCGACACCGGTGCGTTCGCCCGACGGGGCGTGGGGGGAGTCTCCGGGACGGCCTTTTTCTCCGGCACTTGGATAGGCGCGCCGCAATAGGGGCAATCGGCCTTTTCGCCGGCGTTTTTGGGGGGGCGGCGAGGATCCTGCCACAGGCGGAACAGGGGAAAACGATCTGGCCCTCTTCGCTTTCAACCGGGAGAGCGGCGGGAGCGGAGGGTGGGGGCGATTCAAGTCCCGACGAAGCCAACGGTGATTCGGCTGGCGGTGAGGGATGTGCATCCGGTTGGCTGGCAGTTTCTTCCGTCCGTTTTTCGGCGGGAGGCGGATCATCCAGCACTTGAATGATCAGCCCGGGATTTGGCGTGATGATGTCCCTGGCTTTTTTCAACGGGGTGATTTTAAGTGCTTGCCGTTCGCCGATCAGGAGCGTTTTCCCGGTGAAGGGATTGCGCCGCCGGGCGGCTTTTTTCTGGACCACCTTGATTTTGCAGATGCCGGGAATGACGAAATCGTGGCTCGCCTCCCGGTAGGCGATCACCGCCAGTTGATCCAGCACTTCAATGACTTTTTTGGGGGGCAGTCCCGTCGCTGAAGCCATTTCGCGAGCCAATTTAATCTTGGATGTAATCTGAGCCATGGTGCACCCGTTGACAAAGGATTCAGGACCGTAACCGTTGGAGATTCATGGCCGACGGTTTATTCGCATTGGCCCTTATTTTACCAGTCTCGAAGGTTATTTATCAACCCCGGAATTTTATCCGGCCAGGCCGAGTAATCCGTAAAAAGTATATTCCGCATCGATATCGGGGTCGGAGGGATGGCCGACAAAGCCGCCGGAATCCCGCCACAGGGCGAGCAGATAGGCGTGGTGTGCCTCCGTCTGTTCAATCGGATAATCGAATGTTTTCAGCGTGAAGAGCGCGATGCCGGTGGCCAGCGGATCGGGAATCGGGGCTTGGGGAAATAATCCGAATCCTCCCGAAGCCAGGGCGCAACGGGAGATCCAATTCAAGGCCGGCGCGGGGGTCTGGCCGGTGAGGGCGTCGAGGAGATGGACGGCGGCGGCTGTGGCGGGGAGAATGGCGCGGGGCCAGGCGGTGCTGTTGGCGAATCCATCGCCCGTCCGTTGAGTCGACACGAACTGTTCCAAAGATTCTGGTGCCGGTGGATGGAGACCGAGATCCTGGCCGGCATTCAGGGCGAGATAGGCGGCGGTAACCGAAGATTCGCCGTCGGGCGTTAACGCATACCCTCCATCCGGCCGGCGAAACCGTTCGAGTGAAGGCCGGTCGGTGGCGGGGTCGGCTGGGGAAATCCATGCGGGACCGATGTGCCGGATGCGGATCCAACTGCCGAGATGGACGAGGTCCATTTCGGCGGGGGCACACGGGAGGTTGGCGAGTTTGCGATTGTGGGGGGTGAGGTCGAGGGCGTGCCGGATCATGCGGGCGAAGGCGGTGTAATAGAGGTCGGGTGCTCCGGCGCGATCCCTCGCCCAGTCGGATCCGTTTGCGGCGTGGCGGTGAAGCGCGGCCCGGCGGTCTTCATCCAAGGCGGCGATTCCGGAACGCAGGGCGGTGGTCAGGCGGTTAAAGAGCGTCGGCATGAATGGGGTGGGTGGGGGCGATGGAGTGCTGTGAGGGGGGAGTGGGAAGGGGGGCGTCGGGTTCGGTGAACATCCGGTGGAGGATCCGGCAGAGCAACCATTTAACGGGAGGGCGGTCGAAATCCTGAAGGGTCGCCCGGGCTTGGCGCAGATAATCGTCTTGCAGGCGGCGGGCTTCGGCGCGCAAATCGTGGGTGGCGATCAGGTCGTGCAGCAGGGTGTGGAAGCGGGCGGCCTCGAAGCGCGGCTGGAGGGCATCGAGGAGGGCCCGGCCCTGGGCCGATGAGGCATGGGCAAAGGCCAGGGCGAGGAGCATATGGGGCGGGAAGGGTTTGTCGGCGCGGCTATCGAGCGGGTCGGCCAGATCGTCGCGAATTTGCCAGGCGATTCCGATCGCCCGGCTAAAGCGTTCGATCGGCAGGAAACCGTTGGCGGGTATGCCGCCGATGGCCGCACCCATCTTGAGGGCCACCGAGAAAGCGGGAGCTGTTTTGAGACTGAATATTTCGAGCAGTTGCCGGACTGAAAGAGAACCCGGAGCCCGGATCCAGCCCAGCTCCAAGCCCTGCCCAATGCACAAGTCGCGATGACCGGCGGCGGCAATGGTGATGAGGGCGTTTTTCAGGGCCTCGGGAGCGGGGAGGCCGGCGAGCAGACGGTAGCCTTCCCCGATCAGAAAATCGCCGACATTGAGGGCCGCCGGCAGTCCGATCCGGGCATGAAGGACGGGGGCGCCATCCCGGAGGAGATCCTGATCTTCGATATCGTCATGGATCAGGGAGGCCTTGTGAAAGCATTCGATGGCGCGGCCGACCGGGGCGAGGAGTGAGGTGTTTCCTTCGGCGGCGAGGGCCCGAACCATGCCGAGGAAGAGCGTGGGGCGCCAGCGTTTGCCACTGCCGGTCATCCACCGTACGGCTTCGAGCGGGGTTTCACCGGGATCGCGGCCGATGGTTCCCGACCAGGCGGCGGATTCGAACCAGGGCAGGACTTCGTTACGGAGGTCGGCGGGCGAAGGGACGGGCTGGTATCCGGGTTGCAGGGCGCGCATTTCCTCGAGGACCCAGTCGGGGCAGACGCGGGTATCCCGGCATCCATCGCGATCGAGAGGAACCGCGATGGAGGGAATGGCGGCGGCTTCGATGAAGGGGAATAATTTTTCCAGGGAAGCCAGACAGCCGACGCCGAGAACGGCTTCGATCCCGCCGGATTCCAGGAGCAGACTGACGGCTGTGGAGCCTTCGGCCACGAGGACGGCATACCCCGATTTTTCGGCGGCCGACTGCAACGTTGGAATGGGGCATTGCCCGCAGGCGCCGCAGATCAGGCCCAGGGCATCGAACTCCGCCCGGCAGGCGGTGGGATGCCGCAGGCACTGGGGTAGAAGGAGGAGTCGTCGGGAGAAGGGAACAGACGCAAAACCGGCCCGCCAAAAAGCGTTATGGAGAAGCAGGAGCAACAGTTTTCGGTGAGGCCGAAATCCCGGCCGGGCGGTCAACAGGAGGTCCGCATCCGCTTCCAGGGTTTCGCGGGGGATGGGTGGAATTCGCGGATGGAGCGTGGCGAATTCATCGGCCACGGTTTTAAGCGCGTGCCAGGGGGGCGCCGGAATCGGCGCGCAATCGTTTTCGGATGGGGGAAGGGCGGAAAGACTATCGACCGGCATGGTAACGTCCTTTTTACGGTTCAGTGAGCAATTCCAGGACATCGTCCCAAGAGAAGGCATTCAGGGGTGTGCTTTCCTTGGACAGTGTGGCATTGAAAATCAGTTTTTTACGTTTCTGCATTTCCAGAACCTTTTCCTCGACCGTTCCGCGGGTGATCATCTTGATGCTGTACACGGTGCGTTTTTGGCCGATGCGGTGGACCCGGTCGGTGGCCTGGTCCTCGACGGCGGGATTCCACCACGGGTCGAAATGGATGACGGTATCGGCGCCGACGAGGTTGAGGCCGGTTCCGCCCGCCTTGAGGCTGATGAGAAAGAGGGGGATGGATCGATTGCCGTTGAATTCGCGGACGATGGTCATGCGTTCGACGGTGGCGCCGTCGAGGTAGCAGAAAGTGAGTCCGCGCTTTTCGATTTCGCGCCGGAGGATGGTCAACATGCCGACGAACTGGCTAAAGACCAGGACGCGATGGCCGCCGTCGAGGGCTTCGTCGAGCAGTTCGAAAAAGAGGTCCAGTTTGGCGGAGGGCGCCTCGGATTGGAGGCCGGCGAGTTTAAGGAGTTCGAGATGACAGCAGGCCTGTCGGAGGCGGAGCAGAGTTTTGAGGACTTCCATGCGACTGCGCTGAAAGCCCTGCTGGGCGACCATATCGACGAGACGGCGTCGCGAATTTTCGAGCAACTGGCAATAGACCAGTTTTTGATCGGGGGTGAGGGTGCAGAGGGCCAGTTTTTCGATGCGGGCGGGGAGATCGGTGGCGACCTCGGATTTGAGCCGGCGGAGGAGGAACGGGTGCAACTTGCGGCGCAGTTTTTTCTGGGCGGCCTGGGCTTCGGTGCTGCCGGAGGCGATGGGGAGTTCGTAATTGTGGCGGAAGTGGTCATAGTTGCCGAGGTACCCATGCATGAGGAAATCCATGATGGACCAGAGATCGGCGACGCTGTTTTCGATGGGGGTTCCGGTCAGGACCAGGCGGTGGACGGCCTTCAGTTGTTTGGCAGCGATGGCGTTCTGGGTGGAGAGATTTTTGATGTGCTGAGCCTCGTCGAGGACGACGATGGCGAATTCGTGACGCAGATAATTTTCCAGATCCCGGCGCAGGAGGGCATAGGAGGTGATGGCGAGGTGGACGGTGGGGAGCTGATCCCATTTGGCGTGGCGATCGGCTCCGGAGAGACAGATCACCTTGAGCTCGGGGACGAAGCGCTGGCATTCCTCGGCCCAGTTTTCGACGAGCGAGGTGGGGCAGACAATCAAGGCGGGTTTGTTGCGGGCCTCGGGATGGACCCGATCCAGCGCGAACCAGGCCAGGGTTTGGAGGGTTTTCCCGAGCCCCATTTCATCGGCCAGGATGCCTCCGAACCCGAAGGTTTCAAGGTGGCGCAGCCATTGAACGCCTTCCTTCTGATAGCCCCGGAGCGTGCGGTCGAGGAAGTCGGACAGAACGACGGGTTCCGCGGTGGCGGGCCGGTTTTGTTGGAGGGCCGTTTTGCGCCAGGCCGGGTCCGCCTCGACATCCACTCCATCCAGCAGATCCAGCGAGGAGTTGACATAGGCGGCGTAGATTTCGGACATGCGGAACGTGCCGGGGAGCGACCCTTCACCGGTGGAGCAATCGTTGAAGACGCCATTGAGCGACTGAATGGCATCGGCATCGAGGAGCATGACGCGGCCCTCTTTTTCGACATACGATTCGCCGCATTGAATCGCCCGCTGGATTTCAGCCGGGGTCAGGTTGGCCCCGCCGGTTTCCTCGAAAGAGAATCCGACCTCAAACCAGCCGGTGTTCTGGGACGGGGTGATCCGGACCACCGGGGTGATGCCGGGCAGATTGTCCATGAACGGTTGGACCGATCCTTCGAGTTCGACTTTCCAGCCCATCCGGTGGATGGCGGGGAGGGAACTGCCGAGGAAATTGAGGACTTCGCGGGTGCCGACGATGGGGGCGAGGGAGTTGCCCGACTCGCCGCTAAAGCCGAACCGGCGGAGGGTGGCGAGAGCCTCCCCTTCGCGATCGGGGTTGCGGACGAGGTAGCGGAGCAGATCCTGGGGGTCGGGCAAGGCGAAATGGCCGCGGATATCGGGGGCACCGGCGACGAGTTCGAGGTTGTCATACAGGGCGTAGAGCGTTGCGGAAAGAGAGGCGGGACTGCCGCGGGCGATGAGGCGGAAACGGGGTTCGGCCGGCTCGATGGAGAACAATTCGGGGGTGATATCCGTTGCAAAGGGCAGGTGTTTGGCGAGGAGGGCCATTTCGGTTTTCAGGAAGTGGGGAATTCCGGAGCGGGGAATGCGCACCGGGGCCCCATAGAGGCCGCGCAGGGGATCGGGCAACAGGTTTTCCAGCGGCCAGAAATCATTGCGACCGAGAACCCATCCAGCCCGGTGTGCGAGCAGATAGAGGGGTGCGGCGGGGTGCGGCACGGGTTGTTCGGTGTGGAGGCTGAGAATCAATTCGCCGGTGGCCGGGTCGAGCTCGAGCTTCAAGACCGACGAGAGACGGGTGGCATGGATCGTGAGGGGCGTGGAGCTTCCGGCTTCGAAAAGCGGCTGGTGGGTGTGCAGGGCCAGCAGATTGCAAAAATCCTGCGGCGTAACCGACAAGGGGCCTTGAACCGGGCCGCCGGCGATATCTTCGAGAACATAGAGGAGGGTTTCCTCGGCTTTTGAAAAAGAGAGCAAAGTGGACGGGTCGACGCGTTCCAAGGGAACGATCCGATTGCGGATTTCGAGTGCTGCCAGAAGGGGGATAACCCCGTTGCGGCAGGCCGCCCGCCAATCGGGGCCCAGCGTTAACAACAGGTGCGCGGAGAGAGCGCCCGGGGTATCGGGTTTAACCCGGCGCAGATAGGCGCCTTCAGCGATGCGGGCGAGATGGGCGGCGCGGCGGGCTTCCTCCTGGCGGGCGGCGACCCGTTCGGGATGATTATCCCGCCGGATCAACTCGACGCAGAGGGCGATGACATGAGCGCAAACGATTCCGCGTTCCCGACTGTCGCGGCAGGGACAGTGATTTTCGACGGTGCCATCCGGCATCATTTCGAGTTCGGTTTTGAGCGGTCGGTTGCACCAGACGACCGATCCACTGATCCGGGGGGGGGTGAGTGACACGTCCGTGACCAGGCCGCGTTCCACCAGGGTTTGGGCGTCCCGGAAGATTTGGGAGCCAGCCCATTGGATCAGGATTTTGTGGGTAAAAGGGAGGGACATGGAAAGGGGACTCAGGTCGGGCGCTGTTTGGGGGGCGGGAGGATCCATTCCATCCAACCGGTGGTCCAGTTGGCGCGGGTATGGGTGGCGCGGAGGGTGAATCCGAGGCGTTCGAAACGGGCTTGAACGCGGGGGAATTCAGGTTTGCGGATACCGGAGAGGATGAGTGCGGCGCCGGGTTTCCGGCGGACGGTTCGCGCGATGGCGGGAGCGTGCCGGAGGAGGAGTTTGCCCAGCAAATTGGCGACGACGACTTCGGATCGGAAGGAGCTGGGAATCCGCTCGGCGAAACCGGGTGAAAAAATAATCCGGTCGCCGAGTCCGTTGCGCTGGGCGTTGAGTTCGGACTCCTGGACGGCGATGGGATCGGTGTCGATGCCCCGGACCGTGTGAAAGCCAAGCCGGGCGGCGGCGATGGAGAGAATTCCGGATCCACAGCCCAGATCGAGGACCGATCGCCCGGGATTTTCACGGGCAATCCGATCCAGAAAGACCAGGCAGGCCCGGGTGGTGGCGTGCAGGCCGGTGCCGAAACTGCGGCCGGGATCGATGGAGAGCACCCAGCCGTTTTTTGGGGGGGTGGGATTTTCCCAAGGGGGCGCGACGGTCAGGCGGGGGGAGATTTTGCGGGAGTGGAAAAATTTTTTCCAGGCATCGGCCCAGTTGGCGGGGGGAATAAAAACCAGGGAGAGGCGAATGCGGGTGGAGGGGATTCCCGCCGAGTGGAAGAGTTCACGGTAGCGGGAGCGGGCCGCGATGGCGGTGGCGCGATCCGCATGGTAGGTTTCGATGCGGGCGCGGTCCCGGTCGGCATCCGACCAAAGGGTGGCGGAGGGGTCGAGGTGGAGGAGGCGGGGGAACCATTGGCGGCCGAGACGGCGGGTGGTTTGAGCGCGGACGACAAACCAAGCGGGCCAGAGGGAGGAAGGGCTGGCTGGCAGAGGGGAGGGTGAACGGCGCGGTTGCGCTTTCATGGGGGGCAATTACTCCTCGGAGGCGGCCGGGGTTTGGGGAGCGAGCTCTTTACGGGAGAGGCCGCACTGTTCCAAGATGACATCGGTGGTGCGAAAGTGGTTTTTGGAAACCTCGTTCAGAACCTGGGGGCCGTGCGCGTGGACGAGTTCGCAACCCGCTTTGATTACGGCCGGGGAGGCGCCCTTGGGAATGGTCCGATTGTAAGTGGCGCCGATTTTTTTGAGGGCGAGCAGGAAGCCCGCTCGGGCCAGGACGGAGGCGGCCGCGACCGCGAGATCGGATTCGGCTTTATGCCGTTGAACCAGCTCGATTTTTTTGCCTTTTTGCATCAGGGCGCGAATGACCTGTTGCTTTTGCCCGAATTGGTCCGAGATGGCCCGGGGACAATCGGGGACGACCATCAGGATGTTTTCGATGCAACGGGCGTGAGCCCAGGCCAGGATGTTATTGACGGACTTCACTTTGAGGTGAAATGAATTGTATCGGGCGGGGCCGATGAGCACGACGGTTTTGCGGGGCCCGAGCACCCGCTCAATCGATCGGGCCATATCGATCGCCTTAGCGTCGCTGGTGATGGTTTTGCTGTCGCGAACCCCGAGGTCGCGCAACGGGCCGTAGAGGGATTCGTCGACATAGGCGCCGGCGGTGACGAGCGGACCGAAAAAATCGCCCTTGCCGCTTTCGTCGACGCCCATATGGGGTTTGATGCTGTCGGGATCGAGGATGGTTTCATAGCCGAGACGGGGGGCGAGGAGGATTTGGGGTTCGAGGATGAACGTGATGAATTCCTCGGTGCCGCGGCCCTGGACGAGGCATTTTCCACTGTTATAGACGTGGATCCGGCAATCGGGCGTTTCGGCGGCGTAGCGGGTATGGGGAACGGTGAGGGGGCGGTAGTTGCCGGCCTTGAGGAGTTCAATCAAGCTCTCCTGCTGGACGGCGGTCAGAACCTGGGTGAATGAAGTTTTTGGATTCATCGAACTTGCCTCTATATCATGAAGAGAGGGTAAACGCAAAATAAAATTCCGCCCATAAAATTCCGCGGGCGCATCTGCCTGGAGCGATTGCGTGAATCCAAGTAAGTCGGGCATTCCTGCCCGACCGAGTCAGGCAAATGGGGTGCCCGCACCCCGATCTTTCTCTCCCCATGGGCAGAGCGGGGTGAGGGCGCCCCCATACGTGTTAAGCTTAGACTATGAAACCGCCCCCGTTGGTCGCGCTTTCCTT
>CAZCDO010000076.1:0-16444 GCA_964497135.1 uncultured Verrucomicrobiota bacterium | reverse complement strand
TGGCAAACACCCTCGACCCCCTCCTCTTGAAACAATTAAACTTCGCCCCCAGCGATATCACTCTCCCCGCCTATCGCCGGATTCGCGACCAGTTGACCGCGTGGGGCCCGTGGGTTCCTGAAATCCGTTGGATCTACCTGATAACCCACCGCCAGGGTTCCATTGTTTTTGGCCCCGATAATGTGCCCACCAATGACCCCGATCACTCTCCCCCCGGAGACCTATATGCCGATGCCCCACCCGATCTGTACCGCGTTTTCGCCACCGGACAACCCGCCATCGTCGGACCCTACCGGGACGTCTGGGGCTCTTTTGTATCGGCTTTTGTTCCCGTTCGCGATTCTCGGTCCAATGCCGTCATCGCGGTCGTCGGCCTCGATATCCTAGCCGATCAATGGGAGCGTGCCATCCGCCGCACCCGCATATTTCCACTCCTGCTGACGGCTATCATGGCCCTTTTGATCGTCCTTGGATTTGGAATTTTCCTCCACCGGGCGCTGATTCCCGAAGCTGAAACACCTTATTTTCTTCGATATGCCGAGTCGTTTTTTGCCGTGACCATCGGTCTTTCCATAACCGCGCTGGCCGTCGCCCAATCCCATCAGGTCGATCTCCTTTCCCAAACCGATCGGTTCCGGGAATGGACCGCCATTCAAGCCAACGATTTTCAGGATGAGTTGCGTCTTTGGGTCCGGGACGCCCGGATCCTCGCCCATTTTTTTGAAGGTTCCGAATGGGTCACCCCCGCCGAGTTCGACACATTCGTCATTCCTCTCATCAACGACAATCACGCGATCCAAGGATATGCCTGGGTGCCCAGTGCATTGCCTGACGACCGGGCCGCCATCGAAGCTAAAATGGGCGGAGATGGCGCAACCGACTTCCGCATCCATCCCACCCCCACGACGACCCAAGACCCGGATGATCCGCTCCCGACCCAGTTGCGGCCCATCACCCGTCTTTTCCCCCGCGTCGGCAACGAAGCCCTATGGGGATGGGATCTCGCCTCGGCGCCCAGACTTCGAAATTGTATCGAGGAAGCTGTATCCAGCGGATTGGAAACGGCTTCCGGCCCTGTTTCTCTATACCAACCCAATCAATCGCCCGACGGCCTGATGCTGGCCATCCCGGTCCGAATCCCCCATTCACCCGGTCCGGGTGGAACCAACAGTTGGTCCGGGTTTGTCCTCTCTTTCGTCCGCATCGATACCCTCCTGGAGCTTTCACGCGTCGGACTGGCTTCCTCGGCGTTTCCCGTTCACACCCATCTCATCGACCTGACGCAACCCAACCAACCGATCCTGTTGGCCGATTCGCATCGACGGACCGGAATCCCCGTTCCACCGGCCATCCATCCCGTGACTTTCCCCTTCTCCCCAACCCCCTGGCGGCAGCTCGTTCCGGTCCTGATCGCCGGCCGAACGTGGGCATTGGTCGTCGAACCCAATTCGGCCTTTGGTCATCTGGGCACTATTCGATTCCCCTGGGTGACCGTTTTTGGAGGCGGTCTGCTTTCCCTGCTCCTCGGCACCTTCATCTTTTTTCTTCAAACCGCACGAAATCGGGCTGAACACCTGGTCACCCTCCGCACCCGCGAACTGCAAGCCAGCGAAACCAATTTTCGAATGATCGCAGAACGGGCTCCCTTTGCCGTGATGATCTCGAATTCCAACGGCGACGTGCTCTACTTTAACCCCGCGGTCCTGGAAATTTTCGAAGTGCCGCCCCATGAAGATCCGCATCAGGCCGTACATGTCTCCCGCTTTTACCGTCATCCCGAAGACCGTCAACGCTTGCTCGATTCCCTCCGCGCCACGGGCCGGGGCCACTTGGAAGTGGAATTTAACACCTGGGGCGGCCGCCCCATCTGGACCCTCCTCTCCGCCGCCATGATTCCTTATAACGGCACTCAGGCTATCTGCGTCGCGTGCGTTGATATTTCCGACCGAAAACAGGCCGAATTTGAACTCCGGCGCCAGACCCAGCTCCTCAAAACCCTGCTCGACGGCATTCCCGATATCGTCGCCCTCCAAAACCCCGACCATACCATCCTCTTTTACAATGAGGCGGGCTACGCTCTTCTTCGACGTTCACCCGCCGGCGTGGATGGCAAAAAATGTTTCGAACTGTTGGACCAGTCCCAACCCTGTGATGAATGCGCTTCCGCCCTGGCCCTGCGGTCCGGACATATGGAGATCATCGAAAAATACATGCCTCAATTCGACGCCTGGATGGAAGTCCGGGCCATCCCGGTTTTCGACGATGAGGGAAAAATCAGGTTGATCATCGAAGTGTTGCGGGACATCACCGCCGCCAAGACCGCCTCCCTGCATCAGATCGAGGCGAATCGAAAACTGGAGACCGTCAATCGCAAGCTGGAGGAGGCCATCGCGCAGGCGCATAAAATGACCAACGCTGCCGAAGCCGCCAACCAGGCCAAAAGCCGCTTTCTCGCCACGATCAGCCATGAAATACGCACCCCGCTCAATGGCATCGTCGGCATGGCCGATCTCCTCTCTGATACCCCCCTTTCCGATTCGCAAAAAGGCTTTGTCGAAATCATCCGCCACAGCAATGACCATCTGCTCCTCCTGCTCAACGATCTTCTCGATTCCTCCAAAATCGAGGCTGGCCGCATCGAACTGGAAAAGTCGATTTTCGATCTCCCTCTGTTAATCGGGAATCTCACCGACCCCCTCGTCTTGCTGGCCCAGGACAAGGGTTTGGAATTTTTCTACCGAATTGATTCGGCGGTTCCCTCCTCGGTATCGGGTGATCCGGGCCGCTTGCGCCAGATCCTCATGAATCTGCTCAACAATGCCGTTAAATTCACCGAACGGGGAACCGTATCCCTGCGGGTTTCGCTGGTTTCCCAGGACCGGTCACGTCCGCTCCTCCGTTTTGAAATTCGCGATACCGGCCCCGGCATTCCCCCGGATATGCAGAACTCCATCTTCGACCCTTTCATCCAAGGCGACGCTTCCATTTCCCGCCGCTACGGGGGAACCGGACTCGGACTCTCCATCGCGCGGCAACTGGTCCGATTAATGGACGGCCATCTGGAACTCGAAAGCCAGGTGGGCCAGGGATCCTGTTTTTCGTTTAATCTACCATGGGAACCGTCGCCCCTCCCCGTAACCTACCCGCCCTCATCCATGCCCTCGGGCTTGTATCTTCTGCTTGGCGAGTCTCATCCGGAAATCCGGACCTGGATTTCGGATCTACTGCGCATGTGGGGCAACGAAGTGGTGGTCTGCCCGGACGGTGAATCCGTCTGGCAACGGTTGAACACGGATCGCCAGACCCACCAACCCTTTGACCGCTTGATTTTGGATACCCGTCTCTGTCGAACGCAGGGCCAGTCTCTGGTGGATGCCCTCCGTCAGGATTCCCGTTTCAGCCAACTGCCGCTTCTGCTCACCGCCACCATTCGCGACCAGGTCAAACTCCTGTCCTCGGGCGCCCTCGACGTGCTCCCCCGCCCCCTTCAGCCCCAATTCCTCGCGAAAGCCCTCCTGAGGAACCAGCCCCCAAAAACCGTCCAAACCTCGACCGGCTCCCCCGGGCATACTAACCAAGCCACCCCTTCCGTTCCCCAGTGGAATGGTCAAGTCCGCATCCTCATCGCCGAAGATCATCCCGTTAATCTGGACATCGCCTCCCGACTTCTGGCCAAAATGGGATGCCTATCCGATCCGGCCATAACCGGGCAACAGGCCCTCGAAGCCCTTGCACGTCAGTCCTACGACCTGGTCCTGATGGATATTCAAATGCCAGAAATGGACGGATTGGAAGCCGCCCAAGCCATCCGCGATCCCACCGTTTCCGTGTTGAATCATGCGGTGCCCATCGTCGCCATGTCCGCCTTTTCCTTTTCTGAAGAAAAAAAACATCGATTGGCGTGGGACCTGAATGACTTTTTACTCAAGCCGGTCAGCTTCGTGGAGTTGGCCGCCGTTCTCCGCAAATGGCTCCCTTTCCCTCCGCAGGCGACCAGCCCCTTGCCGGACAGCCCATCCCTGACCCTGCCCGGGTGGGATTCAAACTTGATCCTGCGCCGCTGGGGGGGCGATGCCCTGCTTGCCCGGTCCATCCTGCGCAACTTTCTGGACGATTTTGCCATGCGGATCGAGAATCTGCGGAAAACCGCTGGCGCGAACGATTTTCCGGCGCTCACCCGCCAGATTCTGACCTTCCGCGCGTCGGTGATCGCCTCTGCCCTGACCCCCCTCCTCCCGCCCCTCTCAGCCTTGGAACAAGCCGTCGGACGGGCAGATGCGGCGGCCATCCAAACCGAACTGGCCGCATTCACCTCCACGTTCGAGGGTCTTCGCACCGCATTGGCGGACTTCTCTCAACAAGGAAAAACCTGAGATAGACGCCCGATGCAAAACCGCCCCCATCCTCCGGTCGACGCCCCTGATCTTCCCGCCGGACCCGCCGACTATCGGCTGGATCGCACCCGGCGCCTTTTAGGCGATGAAGCGTTGAATCGCCTCCGCCACAGCCACCTCGCCGTCATCGGGCTCGGGGGAGTCGGCAGTTATGCCGTCGAAGGCCTGGCCCGATCCGGCGTCGGAGCTCTAACCCTGATCGATTTTGACACGGTCTGCATCACCAATTTCAACCGCCAACTCCAGGCCGTTTCCGGCGCCATCGGACGCGCCAAGTCCGAGCTCATGGCCGAACGAGTTCATGCCATCAATCCCGATTGTCAGGTCACCGCCGTCTGTGATTTTTTCAATCGCGAAACAGCTCCCCGCCTTTTTAATCCCGCCTGGGACGGCATCATCGATTGCATCGACAATGTCACCGCAAAAATCCATCTCCTCGCCTCCGGTAGCCGCAACGGCGTTCCGGTGATCACCTGCCTGGGCGCCTCCGCCAAACTCGATCCGACCCGCGTGCGAATCGCACCGCTCGCGGCCACCCATACCGATCGCCTCGGCCGGGCCCTGCGCAAATTTCTCCGGCGACGCTATCGGATCACCGACGCGGAAATCGCCCGCATCACCGCAGTCTTTTCCGATGAGCCGACCCTCTGGCCCCAACCGGACCGGCCGGGCATGATGTGCGGCAAGGAATGTGTCTGTCCCAATGCCGATAATGGACGCCACACCTGTTCCCAGCGCCACATCATTCACGGCAGTGTGGTCTTTGTAACCGCCGTGTTTGGCATGGTCGCCGCCGGGGAAGCCGTGCGCCACATTCTGCGCGATCCGCCCCAGACCCGGTCCACCGCCCCGTTTGTCAACCCCATCGATGAGGAAGCGCCCTGATGCCGACATCCGATCTTGAGACCGACACCCGTTATATGCGCATGGCGATACAGGAAGCGGGCCAGGCGGCCGAGGCCGGCGAAGTCCCGGTCGGCGCCATTATGGTCCGCAACGGCCAATTGATCGGCCGGGCGCATAACCAGGTGGAATTATTGAAAGATCCCACCGCCCACGCGGAAATTCTGGCCCTGACTCAGGCCGCGGCGGCTTGCGGGGACTGGCGTTTGACGGAAACCACCTTATATGTCACCAAGGAACCCTGCCCGATGTGTGCCGGGGCCATCGTTCTGGGCCGCGTGGCGCGGCTGGTCTATGGCGTCGCCGACCCCTTGCGCGGAGGGGCCTTATCGCTTTTCCCCATCTGTCGTTCGCCCGCGCTCAATCATCAGCCCGAAATTCTGACTGGCGTTCTGGAAGATGAATGCCGCGACCTGCTTCAGACGTTCTTCCGAAACCGGCGTCAGGAGGCGCGGGGCGATTGAACCCACTCGGCGGGCGCTTCGCCCGCCTCTCATTCTCCCAACAATTCGCGGTATAGCGCCAGGGTCCGCTCGATCGTCCGGCGCACCGAGAATTCCCCTTCGATCCGGGCCCGGGCCGCGCGGCCCATCCGCAACCGCTCCTCCGGGTTGTTCTTCAACCGTAAAATGGCCTCCGCCAGAGCTCGGGAGTTCGAGGCCGGAACCACCAGCCCGGACCGCCCCGATTCCACCAATTCAGGCATGCCGCCCACGTCGCTCACGATCGCCGGCACCTCCTGGGACATCGCTTCGATCACAGCGCGGGGCAATCCCTCCCGCTCCCGCGAGGGCATCACCACAACCTGCGAAGCACCGACCAGTTGCGGCGCATCCCGGCGAAAACCCGCCAGGTGGACCAAGCCCCGGTTACGCGGTTCCGCGGCCAGTCGCCGCAGTCGCTCGTCCCGCACTTCACCCACCAGCAGGAGATGCACCGATCCGTCCCGAGGCAGGTCATCCAGCGCATCCACTAACAGATCTGCGCCTTTTACCGGTCGCATATTGGCCACCAGGCAAACCGTGAAAGCCCCCGCCGGTATTCCCAGTTCAACCAGATTGGCCGGCGGCTGGCCCCGATACCAGGCCGTGTCATGTCCCTTGTAAATCGTCACCAACCGCCGCTCCGGAAGACCCAATCCCAGCAGATAGTTCCGGACCGCATGGGAAACACAGACAATGCGGTCCAGCGACGAATGCAGGTAGGTCATCCGGGAACCGGGATCCCACCAGCCTAAATGTCCCGAAGTGCCGCGATATGCCACCCGCCGGCCCCGATACGTTCCGGCGGCCAATAGAAAATTGGAGAGCGGCCGGTTGTTCCGCAGACAATGAACCACATCCCATTTTTCAGTTCGCAAAAGCCGGCGAATCGTCCAGATCGCCACCGGATCGATCCGGCTCCGCAACGGCAGGGGTATGACCTCCACCCCCTGCTCGATCAATTCCGAATAGCGACGGGCGGCGGGATCCAATAAAACGCATACCCCGATGCCCGCGGCGCGCAACCCGGCTAGACAATGAATTTCCGGCAAGTCCAACCCTTCGGATATCACCAAAACTTTCATGTGTCCTCCGCATCGTCTTCCGGAGGCATGACACCGGACGATTCCCCACCCCGGACCGCCTGCCTGAGGTTTTGAAACCGGCGACCCCAGTCCACCATCCGCATCATCCACCCGCTGACATTGGCACCCCGGCGATACCCTTCCCAAAAGGCGACGCTCTGGGCTGGCCGATCCCCGAACCATTCCGCGGCCAGCCATCCGACTTCCCGCCCCGCACGCCAGCGAAAAACAAAACCGGCATATGAATAAATCCGGCCGGATCCCGTTTCCCGCCAACGCGGATACCGGTTTTTCCCTGTTTCCCAAACCCAATCGGTCGTCCGCGCCCGGCAGATCAGAACGCCTTTTTGGTGAATCGCGGCCACTTGCGCACCCCACCGGGCGGCCTCATCCGGAGTCACTTCGGTCGCTAATCGCGAGGTCCCCTCAATGGATTCCCGAAGCAATACAACCAGATACCCCCCCGTATCGCGCCCGACGTTCAATCCCCGCGGGGCGGGCGCGCCACCGGCACCGCCCAACTGGGTCAGCATCCGGTGTTCGTTCAACCAGGTCCGGCGAATCCGGGGAACCAATGAGGGAAGAAAAATGAGTTTATAATCGCACCCGTCCCAAGTCCCGAACTTTTGTTCCGGCGGATGCAAGGATCGGCCCCGCATCGTGGGCCAGTAAAATTCAGCGCCGGGCTCGGGAATTCCTCCGCCACCCAAAACCATCGTCGCCGTTAGCATCGTTTGGTGCTCTTCGGCTCGCACAACGACACTGCGGGCCGTCCCATCCGAAACCAATACAAATCGACCCCACCCTCCCCCCATTTCCAGTCGACTGGTCCGGTTGTTCAGAGCGGCCGTGGCCGCTCCGATCACCCAGATCGAGATCGGTTGATTCCAATCCCGCACCCGGTTGCCCGCCGCGTCCTCCACCTTGACATCCACCACCAGAAATCGGGGGAATTTTTCAGCCGGTTCACCGCCCACCGGTTGGATCGACAGGCGGGCCGCCGCGCCCCAGGGAGACAACCGCGTTTCCCGCACGGTCCCATCCGCAAAAGTGGCCCGGGCCACCAGATCGTGTGGCGAGAACTTTCGCGAAAAGACATGATGGGCCCCCCCTTCGAAGAGTTGGGCCGGCTGGCCGGTCACGCTCACTTCCGTTTTGATGGCATTGGTGAAGAGGTGGATTTCGCACAACTGCTCCGCGACTCCCGACCGCCAGGACCCCGCCAACTCCAGCACCGGTCGGTCGGAATACGTGGCGGCCAGCCAATGCGCCGACATTTTCGGCAGGCGGTTTCCGTCCACCATCCCGCAGTGCCGGACATACCGGGCCTTGCGGGCGGTCGCATAATCGGCGAAACACCAGAGCGCAAAGCCGGCGATCGCCGGACGATGGGCCAGCTTGATCAAAGACTGTTTGATCATCTCCACCTGGTGCCGCTCGGCAAAAAAATCGCCGCGCCGACTGAGCGGATAATTGGCGCATTCGCTGACCACCGCCGTCTTTAGCCGTGCGGCCGCGATCATTTTCTCACGGACATTCAACTCGTAGTTGGTACCCCAGACATCCGTAATCCCGGTCGTGTGTTCCCGCTCGGCCCGATAAAAATGATTCTCGGCGTAAATCGTCGGACGACCCGGATCCAGCGTGTGCACCCGCTCTCCCAGCGCCAGGAAGGCCTTGCGGGAACGCGATTCGTTGCCCAACCCCCAGAGAATCACCGAGGGATGATGCCGATCCCGCAGGACCATCCCTTCCAGTTGGCGCCGGGCGGAGGCCAGCCACCGCTTTCCGCTCCGCACACTTTTCCAGGTGGCAATCTCGGCGTAAACCAGAATGCCGAGTTCATCGCACGCATCCAAAAAAGCCGGCGATTGCGGATAATGCGACAAGCGCACAAAATTCAACCCCATTTCGCGGAGGAGTTCGGCATCCCGCCGATGGAGTTCGTCCGGCAACGCATTCCCCAATCCCCATCCGTTTTCATGGCGGTTGCATCCCCGCAATTCCACCCGCTCGTCATTGAGGAAAAAGCCCCGATCCGGCCGAAATTCAGCCCATCGAAATCCCACCCGTCGTACGTTCCGGTCGAGGATCGTCTCGCCGTCCACAAGCAGGGCGCTAACGTCATAAAAGTTCGGCGCCCGCAAACCCCAGATCGCGGGATCGGCCACCGTCAACTGGCGGGTCACCGGAGCCCCCTCCCCCGGCTGGACCGTCAGCCCGATCGCATGAGTCTGTGCCACGACGGACCCATCCGCCGCCCGCACTTCCCAACGGAGGCCGCCCCGCCACTCCCGGGCCGACCGATTGATCACTTCAACCCCAACCTCAATCGTTCCATTGCCGGAATCCTCACAGCGGGTGCGGGCCAATACCCGGTCCTCATGGAGTCGAACCCGCGGCCGGGGCACCAGGCGCAGAGCGGAGGCCAAGCCGCCGTATAAAATAAAATCCGGCATGTGGATCCCCGGCAGAACACTGAGGGGACACTGGTTCGTCAGACCAATGCCCAACCGGTGCGAATTCCGGGCGGATGACAACGCTTCGGTGACATCCATGCGAAATCCCAGGTATTGCCCGTCAACCCGACCGCACTCGAGTCCATTCAGCCGCACCTCAGCCAAGCCGTAAAAACCGCCCGACTCCAGAAACCAAAGCCATTCGGGATCGACCGGTGCCAGTTCAAACTGGCGCCGGTAGTTCCCGAAGCCGCGATAATAAGTGCGATCTTCGGGCAAAGTATCCCGGGTATTCCAACAGTGGGGCAGGTCTACCCGTGCCGTCACCGGTCCCTGCTCCTCATCCAACCAACGGGATCCGACACAGCCTTGGGCAAATTCCCAACCCGCCGACAAATCGATCACTCCCGGCACGTTGCGGACGCTCATACGGCAACGGTCCTTTCTTGGGCCGTCGGGGGCCCTGAGATCCCCGCCGACAGAAGACCCAGCAAGACCGAATACACCACCAGGAGTTCGGTATCACCCAGATTATATTCCACCAAGCCGTTGGCGATCAGGCCCGCCAAGGCCAGCCCCGCCCCCCAAACGCCCCAATCCCTGCCGGTCATTCGAAAACTTCGCCTAGCCTGAACCCCGGCCGCCAGCATCCAGGCCATGAAGATTCCCAATCCCAACCAGCCCAATTCCACCGTCACTTGGACCGGATTGGAATGCAGATGGTTGCGGTTTAATTCCACTTCAGGCGCCACCTCGCGCATCAATCGGTTGGACAGGGAGCCATAGCCGATCCCCCAAGGATGACGCCGGATCAATTCGGGGGCGATCTTGCACCACATGGTCATCCGCCCCCCCCGGCCGGCATCGAATTCTTGTGGCAACTCCATCAACCGCCGACGGGCGGCGGGAAGGAGCAGGATCAGGCCCGCCAGAAGCGCCAGGATCACGGGCGCTTTCCACCCCCACCGCCGGAAGAAGAAAATGGCCAGGATCAGACCGGTGCAAATCCAGGACCCCCGTTTTAGATTGATCGCCAAAGCCGCGCCCAGCAGAGCCAGCAGGATCATCCAGCCACGGCCGGAGCGTCCGACCCCGCGGTCCACACCCCATAACCCGACCGTCACCGAACAACCGACCATCAGCATCTGACCGTCGGTCATCGAGCCTTGATCGATCAGCCGGGTCATGAAATCACCCGGCCCCCGCATTGCGGCCAGCGGATTGCCGATCAACACCAGCAGAGCCAGCGCGCCACAGCCGAAGGCCAGAGCCTTGAGAAGAAAGGATATCTCCGCCTTCGTCCGAACCGCCATCGCTGTCAGGGGCAGGGCCAACAGCCAGATCAGGCGGGGACTCTTCCCCCACCCCAGGCTCTCCGCGCCCAGAACCAAGGAGAGCAGAGCCCACACCACATAGAGGCCGGTGCCGATCGTCGTCAGGGGGTGAATCAGAACCGGACGCTCCCGCACAACCCAAATCAGACCCAGTGCCAGGGTTAAGCCTAAAAACATTTCGCCCAGCGCAATCGAAAACGCGATCGCCCCGGCCGTCAGGGCCACCCCCCATACCACCGCCTCGCGCCAGGTCCGGGGCCGCAGGCGGAGAATCCCGTCTCTGACCCGGCCGGGATCTGTAACCCGGGATTCAAGAGGATCGTTCAAGCAATTAATTTCCATCGTCGATGTCCCCATAAATACTGTTCGGGCGCCGCGCGAATGGCCGCTTCGAGACAGGTGTTGAGCCACATCAGAATCGCACGGACATCCTCTGTCTTGTCACCGGTCGCCGTATACAGCAGGGGTCCGGAGGCCGTCAGTTCAAACCGCATCAAACCCACCCGGCGACAGACTCCGAAAACCAGCGGCGTCCGAGTCACCAAGTGCAAGAGCGCGATGGCCGTATGAGTACCCGCGGGAATTCCGAAAAAGGGAACCGCCATGCCCCGGGAACCGCTATGCTGGTCCATCATCAGCGCCAGGATCTCATGCTGCTTGAGAATTCCCAAAAAACGGAGCAGATCACCATCGTGTTTGGGAATCAGCCGCATCCGGACCTGGGGCCGACGGGTTCTCAGCAATTCCTGGGTCAGGGGATTGGACATGGGCCGGCTGACTCCAACCAAGGGCTTGCGAAGGGCCATGATCTGACCGGCCACCTCCCAGTTGCCATAATGACCGCACCCTAAAATCATCCCCTGGTTCGAATCGTCCAAAATGGCATTCACCCCGGGAGGCAGATTAAGGGTCACGTGATTTTTCCAAGTGTCGTTTTGAAAGAGGAAATCGCAACGGGAGGATTCGATCAACGTCAAAGCAAAATGTTCGAACGAATCACGGGCAATTCGCACCGCGGTCCGGCGATCGGCGGTAATCCCCGCGCGCAGGATATTATCGATGGCGATCCGCCGGCGAAGGCTGAACTGAAAATAGAGGCGGGCCATCTGGCGGGCCATCCCGGCTGCCACCCCCAAGGGGATAGCCCCCGTCAGGCCCAGCGTCGCGCGCGCCAGGCCATATTCCAGACGATGGCGCAGGGTTACCGGAGGGGGGGAAAGCGATTTAGCGGGTGGCATAAAAATGATACCGGGTTGGAGTCTGTCCGGGGAAATACCGTTTCCACCGCTTGTACATCCACAGCCACTGGCCGGGATGCCGCCGAATTTCAGCCTCGATCGCGCTAACCAACCGCTGGGTAAAGGCGATCTCGGTCTCGTCTTCGCGAATATTAAACGCCTCATCCAATGCGTAAAACCGGTAGATGCCGCCCGTCGCACGGGCAAACGTAATGATGACCGGAACCTTGAATTTACGGGAAAAACTCGCCGCCGCCGTGGAAACAGTAACGGGTTTCCCAAAAAAATCGACAACCAACCCGCCTTTGCGGGGACTGGTATCTTGATCGAGCAACAAGGCCACCCCCATCCCGTCCCGGAGCAAGCCCATCATCCGGCGCAAGGCCCCGGTTTGGGGCAGAATGATCTGCCCGTTTTTTTCGCGAAACCGGATCAACAACCAATCAAGCAAAAAATTATCGATCGGTTTAGCCACGCTGACCAACTGATACCCCGTCGCCGCCGTGGCCTGGCCCAGGATTTCCCAATTGCCATAATGAGCGGTCACAAAAATCCGGCCGCCCGGCTTCAGGAATTGCAGCATACTGGGTTCGATCCGGGTGTACCGCGCAAACCTCGAGCGCGACCGAAAGGTAAACCAGAACAAATCCAACACCATCAGCATGAACGTTTGAAAAGATCGGCGGATGATCGCCCGTTTTCGAAGCGACGTCAACCGGCTTCCATACACCAGATCGAGATTGGCTTGGGCAATCGCATTCTCGCGCCGCGCCAGGATCAGGCCCCACGTCCCCAACTGCCGGGCCAACCGGACAATAAGACGACGGGGTAGGAAGGGAATCACGATCAGCGCGATTCCGGAAAGAAGAGTGCCGCCCACCTGTTGGAACGGCCGCTTGATGAAACGTTTCCCAATATCAGCCATGATCCGTTACCCAACCGCCGGTCGAAACCAGCATAAAAACAAACCGGGGTTTCGGCCTATCCCCAAAGAGTCATGCCGAAGCCCCGGTCTTATAATTCATCGCCACACGGTTAAGGCGCGGGTGCGGTCACAGCGGCGGGCTGCTGATCGGCTTTGCGAATGTAAACCTCAACCCGCCGGTTCACCTCATTGCCCAAAATCGGATCGTTCAACGCCTTCGGGCGGCTGAATCCATAGCCATGCGCCGTCAGGGCCTTGGGGTCGACTTTATGATTCTTCACCAGGTAATCGACCACCGCCTGGGCGCGGCGCTTCGACAGGTCCAGGTTATATTTTTCCTTGGAATTCTTCTGCTTGTCGGCGTGTCCTTCGAGCCGGGCCGTGGAACCGGCATACCGGATCAGCATCTTCTCGGCCACTTGGTCCAATTGCGCAAAATATTCCGGCTTGATGATCGATTTGTCATAATCGAACTGGATATTCAGGGTGATCAGAATCAGGTCATCCGCCGGATTCAACGGATTGGTGTTATCCTCGATCACTTCATGACCATCCCGCACGCCGCCATTATCGGTATCGGGATTCAGCGGCAGGGTCTTGTGAATAAACACCTCGGCGCCATCCTGCAGACCGTCGAAGTCGGAATCCGGATTGAGCGGGTCGGTCTTGTAGGTGCGCACTTCGTCATAGTCGCTCAATTTATCACGATCGGTGTCGGGATGGTAGGGATCCGTCCCCAACGCCACTTCCTCGGCATCAAACAACCCGTCGGCATCGCTATCTTTCGGGCCGCCGGCCACGGCATAGTTCGCCGGCACATGCGCGCCCCAAGTCCAGCAAAGTCCGGCGCTGAGCAGGGTGTTGGCATCGCTTTGCTTCGCCGAACCCGCCACAAAATTCTGATATTCGACGCGCATTGCCCACTCGTCATTGAAGTGATACATAACCCCCAACCCCGCCCGAACCGTCGCGTCCCAGCCATCATCCCCGTTGATGTCATCCGCGTATTTCATCACCCCGACGCCGGCGGACAGGAAGGGATCGACCCGTTTCCAAGGCGTGAAATGAAAAAGAGCATCCGCGAAAAGCCCCCCCCCCCAGGTGGAATCAACGCCGGTCTCTTCTTCCAGCCGATTGACCAGAACTTTGTTCCCCGAATCATAATTGTAATATTTCTGCCCCTTGAGTTCTGGCGCCAGGATGATTCCCCCTTCAAAGGTCCACCAATGCGTCCAATCGTAGCCCACGGAGCCGAGCAGCACAAAACTGTCGTCCACCGCTTCATCCCCCTCATAATCCAACCAGCCGACGCTTGTATAAAGGGTCCACGGGAATTCATTGCCGGTTTCCTGCGCGCGCGCCGAAGCGAGCGATGCGAGGATGACACTCGCGCCGATCACCAACCCCTGACCATACCGTTTTAACGACTTGATTGTACTCATCACAGGCATCCCCCCATTGTAGATAAAGAAACATAAATCGATGTAGAAAATTAGCACAACCCCCCCCGAACGCAAGCAGAAAACCGCAAAAAACCGACATGGGTGCATTTCCGATTTAAAGGAGGAGACCAGAGGCGCATCTGCGGTTATGTTGGGCGCGTGAATCCAAGTAAGTCGGGCATTCCTGCCCGACTCCGGGGAGGGGTGGGGACATGTCAGGCCAGAATACCTGCCCCACATGCAAGCCGGTTGCAAAGAGCACCGAATCGCAGTTGCGCCCCCCTCTTATGGATCTCCCCCTTTGGGATTGTCTCTTTTTTCGATTGGAGTAAACTGTCACACATGCATAAATCATATTTCCAAACCCCTCGAATGCGGTTTGTTTCGTTGCTCCTGGCATTCGTTTCCCTGACCCTCCCCCCGCTCAGCGGAAATCCCGTTTCCCCGGCGACACCGGCTCCCATCCTCCCCGAGGAGGCCGCCGCCATCCGGATCCGCTTCGCCCTGGACGAACCGTGGAATTCGCTCTCCAACGCCCCCGCACAGGTCCGTCGCCATCGGGGACTCGTCGCCCTGCTCATGGCCGGGTTGGACCCGGAAACCGCTTCGTTCGAACCGATTCCACTCCCCTCTCCCGCCCGCTCCGAGACCCTCCTGCGCGAACTCTTCAGGGGACACGATCTGCTCGCGGAAAAAAGAAACGAATTCGGCTGGGCCGTTTACAGCCGCGCCGACCAATCGGGCCAGCCGCTCGTCCTCAGCATTCCCCGGGATTATTCGCCCCGGAAAAAATATCCCCTCATCATCAACCTCCACGGCCTCGGACAACGCCCCATCCCCCACCCGGAGGCGATCGCCGACGAACCGGTCATCCGGGCCTTGCCGTGGGGCCGAGGGGATGCCGGGTACCGGGGTCTGGGGGGTCAGGATGTCTGGGATGCCATCGAGGCCGTCCAAGCGTGGTACTCCATCGATCCCCAGCGCATTCTCCTCCAGGGTTTTTCCATGGGCGGACATGGCGCCTGGTCCCTGGGCGCGCGGCGCCCCTACCAATTCGCCGCCATCGGCACCGTCAGCGGGTGGCCCCAGCCCGCGTTACTGGGCAATCATCGGGAAGGCCCGCTCTTTTTACTGCACGGAGGTGCCGATGTCATCGTTCCGGTCATCTTCAGCCGATTTGCCCAAGCCGTCCTCGCCCCGGTCAATCCCTTGTTCGAATATCGAGAACTTCCGGATACCGGACATGGATTGCGTTCCCTCTATAACAGTCAAGTCGATCAATGGCTCCTGGCAAAGCCACCGGTCGGCGTTCGGCCGCGTCATTTTAAAATTGAAACCCCCGCCGATCTTGCCCTGCCGGGCCTGACCGGCCTCGCCTTCGAGCAACCGCATCAGCCGGCCTGGATCGAATTGGAATCCATCTCGGACGCCCAGCCCAGCCCCCGCCTCTCGACCCGAAACCTGCTAAAAGTCCGCCTCGATTCGCCGGCCCGGACCTTCATCCTGGATAGGCAGACCCTCACGGCTCCGCCCTCCGGCTCGAGCGTTTGGATACGTCAGGACTCCAGCTGGATTCCCGATCCGCCCCACCCGGGGCAACCGCGCGACTATCGGGCCGGAGCCGCCGCCAATCTATTCGAAGGCGAGCCGTTGCGGATTGTCATCCCCTCCGGCGGGACGGCCGCCCAAAACCAAAAATGGGCTGAGCAGGCCCGGGTCCTCTCCCATTTCACCGGGGCCGGAAGACCCATGGCCGCCGGAGCCATTCCCATCCGAACCGATCGCGAACTCACCGACCTGGAACGCCGACAGTGCAATCTGATCCTGATCGGTTCCCCCCGAAATCATTTCGAAATCCGCCGGGTTTTGCCCCACCTGCCGATCACCCTCTCCGAACGCGATGAATGGATTTTCAGCGGCGCCCCCCCCTACCCGCGCACTGAAAACGGCCTGCTCTTTTTCCATTACAACCCGCTCCATCCCGATCGCTGGCTCTATCTGATCATCCCCCCCACCCAGGCCGGCCGCGCCGATCAATGGCTCAGAGAACCCGCTCGTCTCCTCGTCGGCGCCGACGGCTTGAACCGCCTGAATCAACCCGATCTGGTCATCACTTCCCCGGAGCGGGGCGACCGGATGTGGCGGCGATCCCTGGGGTTTCGGCGGCCAGGAAGGTGAGGAG
>CAZCDO010000075.1:0-16591 GCA_964497135.1 uncultured Verrucomicrobiota bacterium | reverse complement strand
ATCGATTGACGTTTGGAGGGCGAGACTCTGGCGAGCCGTTCTGTCTGCGGCCCGAACTTGTCGGGGACCACCGCTACGCGGACCTTACGCGATGATCAGGGGGGGCAGGGGGGGATTGCGAAATGATTCGGCAAGCTGTAAGACCGCCTTGCAAAGGTCAATACACCTCATCGTGCGGCCCCACGGCGACCAGAATGAGGGTGGCGCCCTCGATCAGGAATTCGAGGGTGATCCGGTAAGAGAGGTTGATGGATACCGAATGGAGACGGTTGAGTGGTCCCTTGAGTTTGTGAAGGCGAAGAGAAGGGTGGGCCGGATTGAGTTCAAGAAGCTGCAGGGTCTTCTCGTACTGCCGCCGAATCCCGGGGTGTTTACGAATGAACCGGATAGCGCGTTTCGTATAACTCTCGGTGAAAACCAATTTATACGCCATGATCGAGCCGCTTCAGGTGCGCTTTGATCGAGTCATCCGCAATCCGTCCGGCGGCATAGTCGGCCCGAGCCTCACGGATCGCCTGATCCAGTTCGGCTTCCCTCAGTCTGGCATAAGCTTCTATCTTCATGACGACGTACCGACCTTTTCCTCGCACGGTTATGATGGCCTCATCGTTTTCGGCCAGAGCCGGGTCCAATGCCGATACGCCACGTCGCTTCAATTCAACCGCAGCAATAGTACTCATAGCAATACTCCAAAGTGTTCTTTAAATGTACTATAATGGGTGCTTTTGGTCAATTTAAAGGTAGCCGGACAAAATAACGTGTATGTCGGGACGGAATCGGTTAAGGTTTCGGCATGAAACACCTTACCCACACGCTCCGCTCGGTCCTCCTCGGCCTGGGTTGCCTGGCAACCCTGTCAGTCGCTGCCCCGTCGTCCGCAACCTCCAATACGCCAGCCATCCCGCCCTTTCCCTATGTCTGGGCCACGGCCTATCATGTGTTGCCCGAAACCACCAGTGAGGAGTCCGGCTATTTTTCGCTCTGCGAAGGACGGGACGGCAGCATCTATGTCGGCAGCGCCAAATACGGAGTGAACTCCTTCCTCGTCGAATTCGATCCCGTCCGGTTCTCCCAGCGCATCGTCCTCGATACCCATCGGGTCTGCGGCCTCACGGCCACCGGTTACGCCGCCCAGGCCAAACTGCACACGCGCAACTTTGTCGGACCCTCCGGCACCATCTATGTCGGCAGCAAACAGGGTTACCGCAGCAAAGGCGATACGTCCGTCTATCCCGGCGGCTATGTCATGAGTTATGATCCCCGGAACGGGCGAACCCGAAATTTAGGCCTTCCATTCCCCGAGCAGGGAATCATCGACGTCGTCGCCGACGAGGCGCGCAGTCTGCTCTACGCCGTCACCTGTGAAGACCAGCACTGGATGCTCGGCCGGCTCGGACCCACCAACACCTGGCGTGAACTCGGTCCGATGCTCACCCCGTACGCCACCACCCTGGTCGATTCACAGGGCCGTGCCCATGCCCTGTCCACGAATTTCGACCTGTGTACCTATGATCCCGCAACCGATCAAATCACCCGCCGTCCCATTCTCATCGGCAAACAAAAATTCACCCATGCCACCGGGTCCTCCATCCCCACCTGGAATCTGGCACCCGATGGAAAAACCGCCTATCTCATCCTGATGAATGACCCCACCCTGCTGGCCATCGATCTCAGCGGCAAGGGACGCTCCGTCAAGGCGGTCAATTGCGGACGCCTGACTGACGCCCCCAGTCCCGATTCCCGGGCGGCCCTGAGTATCGGCCCCGATGGTCGGGTCTGGACCCTGATCCGGACCGCGAACAACACCGGTTTCGGCAGCGGCATGTTGCATCGCCTCATCCGCTACGATCCCAAACACCGCAAAATCGAAGACTTGGGCGTGCTCGCCGTTAAAAACCCGGACTTCTACGATTTTGCCGCCAAGAAACCCTGGACCCACGGTTACCATACCCTGCCCGATGGAACCTTGTCACCTTTGCATGCCCATATGGGATTGATCGTCGCCCATGACAACGCCATCTATGTTACCATTCTTTACCCGTATACCCTGCTCCGAATCGATGCCTTCAAAACCCCTCCACCGCCCGCGCAAGTTTCCAGCCCGGCCGCCCAGGTTCTCGACGGGGTTCTCAAGCTTTGCGACGAGGCCGAAAAGCGGATTCCCGAGGCTATCCGGGTCGGTGAAACCATCGCCGATCGCCATCTCAAAGGCGGGGCCATCGGAATGTGGTGGGAAAATGGGTGCCTCGGCCCCGAACTCTACGGGCGGGCCGGAAATTTGGTAAACATCGGGTATGACCGCGTATGGACGACCAACCGCACTGAGGCCGAAAAAGCCAACGATATCGCCCTGGTCGGCATGGAATGGCCCCCGTGGGATTCGGCCCGCCGCTTGATCACACAGGAAAGCAAGCGATCCACTTACCTCGTGGGATTCGGCCCCCAATCCCATCCCGATCTCGCGAAGGAAGTCGCCGCCTGCGATGTCTTTTTCGATACCGGCTTCGGCACGGACGACCAGGTGGCCCGACTCGATGACAGCCGGCGCGCCGGGCACCTGAATCATGTCGCCAATTCCCTCCATGGGTGGATGGTCATGGCCGAAACCACCGCCGCCCTGACCCGTAAAGGCCGCATGCCCACCCTGTGGAAATCCTTCAGTTATCCCGATGGGCGGGAGTGGGCTTCGCTCTACTTGAAAAAGAAACAATTCCATGACGAGTTTAAGGTTCCGCCTCAAGCGCCCGGGACTTTAGCCAAAACGTATCTCGATCGGATCCGCTATCACATTCGGCGTCTGAAAGTCGAACAGATCGGCAATCTCCAACAAGCGGCGAACCTGATCGCGGCCGAACAACGGCACGACCGCAAAACGGTCGTCGCCTGGGCCGGGCACATGCCCGAAGCCTACGTGAGCCGACTCGAAGACCAGGATTGGGCACTCCCCATCCAGTTTCACCCTTTTCTGGAGAGTCAGCGCAAGGATTTCACCGCACACGCCCCCAAAGGATCGTTGGTTGTCCGCCTGGGCTATCACGGCATAGACCCCGAGGCTGTGCCCTTGTTTCGAGAGAAAAAGAATCGGCTGATCTGCATGGCGGGTGAAAATACCGATCCCGCCTGGAAAATGCCGCCCGATGCCCTGGTCAACATCGATCTCCTCTGGGCCTTTGGCGATTCCTGTGTCTCGATTGAAGGCTACCCCTTCCCGGTTTTCGCCCCCTCGGGAATCATGCAGGCCGCCGCCTATGCCGCCCTCTGCGCCGAAGTCGAGGCTTTGCGGGGTCCCGCACGCAACTAATTATTTCACCTCTCCCCCCGCATATCGCTTTCGCTGAAGTACAGCCACCACGGTTTGCGCTCGAAGGGCCGGCCAACCCCAGATTCGACGGGATCCCGCCAGATCGATTCTTCGGTCGACCTGAAGCCCGGCTCGATGGATGGATTGTTCGAACTGCTGCCAAGTAATACTTCGAATCAGCGGTAAGCCGGATAGGAGCGTAGGGCCGGCTCCATTCCCGATGAAGGCGCGCCATCGGTTCGGCCAATAGCCGGCGTTCCGGAAGGACACAATCCCGAAACGCGCGACCCGAAGCATCTCCCGCAAAACCGGTAAAGGCCGCTGAAGACAGCCGATCGTCTGACTTAAAATGACATACTCGAAATCTTGATCCGCAAAGTCGGCCAAGCCTTCCTCCATGTCGCCATGCCGGACGGAAAGTCCCCGGGCTACGCACGCGCGAACATTCATTTCATCCTGTTCGACGCCCCGGGCAAATACTTTTTTTTGGGACAGGAGGTGTGCCAGCAAGCCGCCGTCACCGCACCCCAGATCCAACACCCGGGTTCCGGCTGGAATCAGATCGATCACGACGTTCCAATCCTGACGCGTCATCATATTCCCTCTCCGTGAATCAGTCCTAACCGTCTCCGGTTTCTGACCACCGCACAAGAACCGTTCGTAAAAAAGGAACGGTCCAACTCCACTTGCGCCAAAAAGTTTCTCGTGAGATCGGCCAGTCGATCAACCTCGATAAGAAAGGCATCGTGCCCGGAATCGCTCTGAATCTCGATGTAAGTGGCGTCGATGCCATTCTTGAGCATCGCCCGAACCAATTCCTCCGATTGAGGAGGACCATACAACCAATCTGAACTGAAGCTGATCACGAGAAATCGACTGGTCACCGCGCGGAATGCGTCGGATAAGTTCGGCAGCCCGAACGACAGATCGAAATAGTCAATCGCCTTGGTCAGGTATAACAACGAATTGGCATCGAACCGCTCGGTGAATCGAAGACCGTGGTGTTTCAGATAGGTTTCCACCTGGAATTCAGGCACAAAGTCAAAACCATAAGCCTGCCGGTCTCGCAACCGACGTCCAAACTTCGAACGCATGGATTGGTCGCTGAGATAACTGATATGCCCCAACATCCGTGCCACCGCTAACCCGGCAAGAGGAGCTGGGCCTCCATAATAATCGCCCCGTTTCCAGTTGGGGTCCGCGTAAATCGCCTGGCGGGCCACCTCATTCAGCGCAATGGTTTGAGCGGTCGAGCGGGAGGCGGAGGCGAGGATCAGGGCACACCGGACCCGCGCTGGAAACGATACAGTCCACTGCAAAGCCTGCATGCCGCCCATACTGCCGCCAACCACGGCCAGCAGGTCTTGAATGCCCAGCGCATCCAATAGCCGGGATTGCACTTCCACCATGTCGCCCATCGTAATCACCGGAAAGGTTAATCCATAGGGCTCTCCCGTAGCGGGATTGATGGACGAGGGCCCCGTGCTACCCGCGCATCCTCCGAGCACATTAGAGCAGATGACGAAATATCGATTGGTGTCAAAAGCTTTCCCCGGACCCACTGCCGCATCCCACCAACCCGGGGGTTGGGATTCAGCGTCAGGATGGGCGGCAACATGGGCATCGCCTGATAGGGCGTGGCACAGCAGAATGGCATTACTCCGGTTCTCGTTCAGGGTGCCATACGTTTCATACACCAGCGTTACGGGACCAATGATCCCGTGGCCTTGCAATAGGATCTCGTCTGCGACCTTCAGGGTCTGCGGTTGATGCGACGTCATGGCGGTTCTTTCCTGTCTCCGGGTCGATCGGCCTGGGTTTCTCATCCGTCCGGTTCCAAGACCTGTTACGATAAGGCGTGGTGAAGATCAGCTTCCAGATCCATTCCATTCTCAATCCCTACGGACAATCGAAGCAGGTTTTCGCGAATGCCCCGACGGCGGCGTTCTTCGGGCGGAATCGATGCGTGGGTCATCCGCGCGGGATAGCACACCAGCGATTCCACGCCCCCAAGACTCTCCCCCAGAATGAACAGTTTCAGACGCCCGACAAACCGTTCCACCGCCTCAAGCCCGCCCTTTAATTCCAGACTGATCATGCCGCTGAATCCGGACATTTGCCGCCGGGCCAGTTCATGTTGGGGATGGCTCGGTAAACCCGGATAATACACGCGTTCCACCGCGGGATGCGCTTCGAGAAACCGGGCTAACCGCACGGCATTCCGTTCATGCTCGCGCATCCGAACGGCCAGGGTTTTCAACCCGCGCAAAACCAGCCAGCTATCCCAGGGCCCCGGGACCGCCCCCGCCGCGTTCTGGTAGAACTTCAGTTGCTGAAACTCGTCATCGAAACTGGTGATCACCGCCCCGCCAATGACGTCGCTGTGTCCGCCCAGATACTTCGTCGTGCTGTGGACAACGATGTGGGCGCCCAGTTCAAGCGGTCGCTGGAAGAAGGGGCTGGCAAAGGTGTTGTCCACCACCAGCCATGCTCCGGCTTCCTTCGCAATGACTGCCAGTGCCGCAATGTCCGCAATCTTGAGCA
This sequence comes from uncultured Verrucomicrobiota bacterium, assembly GCA_964497135.1. Taxonomy (GTDB): domain Bacteria; phylum Verrucomicrobiota; class Kiritimatiellia; order CAIKKV01; family CAIJXV01; genus CAIJXV01. Next base: position 10,746 of record CAZCDO010000075.1, on the reverse strand, counting down.
GAGGATTCGTCGGCGTTTCGATCCAGATCAAGCGGGTGTTCGGACGGATCGCACCCGCGAACGTGGACGGATCTCTGACATCGGCGTAGTCGACATGCAAGCCCCACGGACGATAGACCTTTTCCAGCAGACGGTAAGTGCCTCCGTAAAGGTCGTCTCCAGCCACCACCTGGTCGCCGGGTTGAAGGAGTTGAAGTACCGCCGTGGTGGCGGCCACGCCGGATGCAAAAGCGAGTCCGTATTTCCCGCCTTCGAGCGAAGCCAGTGCTTCTTCCAATGCCTGCCGTGTCGGATTCCCGGTGCGCGAATACTCAAACCCGCGATGATTCCCGATGGAATTCTGTTCGTAGGTTGATGTCTGAAACACCGGCACCGTTACCGCTCCGGTACGCGGATCGGGTGCCTGTCCGTCGTGAATTGCCCTCGTCTCAAATTTCATGAATCCATTATCCATTCATTGCTTCAGTTTCAATCTCAGATAGTTTAGGAAATCTACTTGCGTCACCAGCCCATATAACCTCGTTTCATCGGCCACGACGGCTACGAGTCCCTTCTTGAGGATCGGCACAATACTCTCAACTGCCGCATCGGGCAGAATAGTTACGAGGTCGCGCGTCATAAACTCTTTCACCTTGCGATTGAAGGTCCTCTCGCCACCGTCCGTGACGGACAGGAGGATATCCGATTCGTCCAGAATGCCGATCAGGCGGTCATCTCGGACAACCGGGAGCTGCGAGATTTCATAAAGACGCATCCGCGAATAGGCGGTCAACAAGGTGTCGTCCTCCTGGATGGAAACCACGGCATGATCTTCCTCTCTTCGCGAGATCAAATCCGCCGCGCAATTCTTGACGGGTTTGCCCATGAAGCCATGGTCGATCATCCAGTAATCGTTGAACATCTTGGAGAGGTATTTATTCCCGCTGTCGCAGGCAAACGTGACGATGTTCTTGGGCTGGGTCTGCTCGCGGGCGTATTGGATGGCCGCATGCAACAGCACGCCGGTGGAGGAACCCGCCAGAATGCCTTCTTTGCGGAGCAGGGTTCGGGCAGTTTCGAAAGCTTCGCCATCCGTCACCGAGTAGCCCTTCTTCACCATGGAGAAGTTCGCAATGGCCGGAATGAAATCCTCGCCGATGCCCTCCACCAACCAGGAGCCCGGCCGTGAATGCGTCCCGGTATTCACATGGTCCGCCAGGATGGACCCTTTGGGATCCGCAAGGATGAATTCAAGGGCAGGGTTAGCCTTCTTGAAGAAAGCGGTCAGCCCGGCGAGGGTGCCACTGGACCCGACGCCCACGGAAATGGCATCGACACGGCGATCCATCTGATTCCAGATTTCCGGTCCCGTTCCGGTTTCATGGGCAAAGGGGTTGGCGGGGTTGCTGAATTGATTGATGTAGTGCGAATCTGGAATTTCCCGCGAAAGGCGCTCCGCGTAGTCCTGATAGTACTCTGGATGCCCCTTCTCCACATCGGACCGTGTCATCCTGATTTCGGCGCCGAGGGCTTTCAGATGGAGCACCTTCTCGTTGCTCATCTTGTCGGGGATGACCAGAATCAGGCGATAGCCTTTTTGAGAGGCGGCCAGGGCAAGGCCAAGCCCCGTATTGCCTGCGGTCGCCTCAATGAGCGTGTAGCCGGGGCGGATCTTTCCCTCCTTCTCCGCCACTTCAATCATGGAGAGCCCGATCCGGTCCTTGATCGACCCACCCGGATTCTGCGATTCGAGTTTTATGAACAAGCGGCAAAGCCCAAGCTCGAAAGCCTTGATCTCAAGAATGGGGGTGTTTCCGATTATTTCAAGGACTGACGAATAGTACATAACGGCTTTCCACTGCAATTCGGTTCAAGCGGGTCAACGGGGTTCGCCCGATCACCGCCAGTATGTTGCTGTATTGGGCCATGACAGTTCCTTCCGGCGAGGCCGGGAATGAGCACCGCCCGGTGGCTCGGCGCTCACCCCGGCTGCCTCGGTTCAGACAACGGCTTTCTTCAATGCCTGATCAATATCAGCCTTGAGATCCTCCACATCCTCCAGTCCGATGGAGAGCCGGATGTAATCCTCGGTCACGCCGGTCGCCTGTTGTTCCGCGGCGGTCAACTGCTGATGCGTGGTTGAGGCCGGATGAATCACCAGGCTCTTGGCATCCCCGATGTTCGCCAGGTGGGACAACAGCTTGACCGAGTCGATGAATTTTTTGCCGGCCGCCAAGCCACCCTTGATGCCGAAGCCGACCAATCCGCCAAAGCCCTTCTTCAGGTATTTCGCGGCCACCGGATAACTGGGGTCAGCCGCCAACCCCGGATAGGTCACCCATCTCACCAGCGGGTGTGCTTCAAGCCATTGGGCGATTTCCAACGCATTGGCGGAATGTCGTTGTTGCCGGAGCGGCAACGTCTCCAACCCCAACAGAAACTAATGTGCGTTGAACGGACTGAGCGCGGCCCCAATATCGCGCAAGAGGGTCAAGCGTACCTTCAGAATGAAGGCCACATTCCCCAGCCCCGGCACATTGCTCAGCGCATCCCAGTACACCAAACCGTGATAACTCGGATCGGGTTCCGTGAATTCCGGAAACTTCCCGTTATTCCACTTGAACTTGCCCGAGTCCACAATCACACCGCCGATGGAGGTCCCGTGTCCGCCGATGTACTTCGTTGCCGAGGTGGCGAGAATGTCCGCCCCGTAATCGATGGGGCGGACCAGGCCGATGCCGACCGTGTTGTCCACCACCAGGGGGATCCCCGCTTCATGGGCGATCCGGGCCAGCGCCTCGAAGTCGGGAACATCCAATTTGGGATTCCCGATGGTCTCCGCATAGACGGCCCGCGTTTTCGGACCGATGGCCCGCTTAAATGCGTCCAGGTTGCGCGAGTCCACAAACTTCACCGTTCGGCCCAACACCCTCGGAAACGTGTAGTGAAACAACTGATAGGTTCCGCCATACAGGTTGTTGGCCGCCACGATCTCGTCCCCCGGCCGCGTGATCGCCAGCAGCGCGTACGTAATGGCCGATTGTCCGGAAGCCACCCCCAGCGCTCCCGTGCCCCCTTCCAAGGCCGCCACGCGCTGTTCAAAGACATCCGTCGTGGGATTCATCAGGCGCGTGTAGATGTTTCCGAACTCCTTCAGCGCGAACAGATTCGCCGCGTGTTCGGAGCTTTTGAAAACATAGGACGTGGTCTGATAGATGGGGACCGCGCGGGCCCCCGTCGTGGGGTCAGGCTGCTGCCCCGCATGTAAAGCCAATGTATTGATTCCTCTGGTTGTCATTCTGATTACTCCTTTGTTGACTTGATGTGTTATTGTTTCCCGCCCGTTTCAAAACGCATATTGCGCGCTCAACACCACGCCAACTCCCAATCCGGCCTCGGACGTGGATTTCTCATCGCCGGCGCTGACGTAAGCGCCAATGAGCGACAGATTCTTGTTGGCGAACCAGGCGACATGCGCATCCCAATAATCGGCATTATTGAAATCGCTATAGGAAGCGCCCTGCTTGTACTCGAACCCGACCGCCAGGTTGGAGACCGGCAATACATCAATATTCCCGAAGAACGTGGTATCGGAATCAGCGTTGTAGCCGAAAACCCCCGTCACCTGTTCCTTGGTATTCAGAATGCCGCCAGACAATAGAACCGGCAGGGGCAATTGGGTCACCAACTTGGTGGCCACCAGGTAGAAGTCAAAGGCGTTGTCGTCCACCCCCTCCGCGACATTATCCGTCTTTTTCCAGATGGTGCCCACGGAGACCGCCGGCACATAGACCCGTCCGCCCAGATTCTCGGGAATCAACAGCACCTTGGCACCGAGATTCGACTTTTTGATGTTTTCCGCCGCGGGGGAGATCACTTCATATCCGTAGGATAATTCCAGTCGGCCAAAAAGCGTCTCGGCGACGCCGATGGCCGTCCAGTCCACATCCACATCGCTCAGATTGACGTACCACGCCCCGAATTGGGGATTACTGAGGACGCTATCCGAATTCTCCGCCTTATTCTGCCCCGCTGGATAGGCCAGGGGATTGAACGCCGCCCCACCCGCCCCTTGAAGGTTATTAAAAGGCACCCCGGCCTGAGCGGAATATACCAACGACAACCCGATGATACCCGCCACGATCCAATTACTCTTCCCGAACCCGTTCAAACTCTGCTTTTTCATGTGCTTCCCATCTTTCGTTTTCAAACTGTGTTTGTCTCTTCGTCTTGATTATTCAACCCTTAAAAGCAAAAACCCACCTCCCGTTTTCCGGGGGTGGGCTATGTCCAAAGTAACTGCTGTATCGGTCAACAGTACCGCATAGTCCCTCCTTCCGGACGGGGACACATACACATCGCGCAACACATCTGGGTGTTGCCGTTCACAACCGCATGGGTACTGCCAAAAGACCTATTCACAGCCTGAATCCTTTACCTTCCCGCTAAAGCCTAGTATGTCTAGCGATTTGATATACTATTACACAAAAGCCTTTTTTTGTCAAAAGTAATTTTTAACTTTTTTTATGCAGGACTAAATGACTTCCAGCCCGTTGGCGTCCGGTAATTTCGGAAAACACGCCGTCGGCAGGGTTTGATACCAATACGCTACGGACGCGATATCGTCCTGCAGGGGCAGAAACCGACCGCCACTCCGCCAACCCAATGCCTGGATCGTCACCCGGAGTTCCCGCTCAAATCGGATCGGGTCGGGAATATGCCAGCGATACATCCCAAACCGGGTTTGTGACTGGTACACCCCATCCGGCCGGATCACCTGGTGCAAACCCGAATAGGGTGTCGTGAAGGGTTGATATCGCGAGACCTCGCCCCGCATATCGCCAAAAATGCACTTATTGGAGGTGCCTGGATCGAAATTATAGGCCCCCAGGAAATAATCCTCCGTCCCCGTTCCGCAAATCGTCGGGAACCGGCCGTCGCCATCCAAATAGAACTTGATCTCCCCTTCCCCCCACCACCCGGTGTTGTTCACCCCCCAACACATCGAGGTGCCCACATACTGGCCCCACCCCCGGACGCCATCCAGAATCGTGTAAACCTCGCCGTAAGGCTGGGGATTCGCGCGGCGAAATTGGGCGTGAAAATAGGCGCAATCCTCCGGCACTTCGGTCAGGGTGTAATCGATCTGATAAAAAAAGACGGCTTCGGTCGCCCCCCGGTTTTCCATCGTCATCCGGCACCGTTTACGGAAGGGCATTTCCCACCAGCAATTCATCCCGGCCCCGGGATTGAGACAGACCGGCAGGCTCGATAACTGTCCATACACCCCCCATCCATTACAGAAGAAATCGCCATAGGGCACCTCGACGCTGGGCCGCTTCTGGTCGTCCCAATAAATTCGCAATATGGTAAACCGCGGATGCGCCGCGGTCATCCACAGATGCTGAATCGCGCCCGACCCGCGAATATCCGCGATTTCCACGGTCTCGCCCGGCTTGATCGAGATGCACGGTTGGACCTTCCACCCCTGCCCCAACTCCCGCGCCGCCCCCCCTTTCGGAACGGCCATTCCACCCCGCCCCTTTTCTCCCTTTGGATTCTCCGCCGAAATCGAGCGGGTTTTGGCCTTTGACAAACGGGCGAGATTTCCCAGATTCATTCCGAGTCCATTAAATGTTTTCATGCGGTTATCCTTCCTCATTTCGAGCCTCTGCCGAAGCCGAATGATACCATCTCGGAAATGTTTGGCCGAGAGAAATTTCCAGCAATCCTTTCTGGAAATTGGGTGTCTGGAATTGAGAATTGCCAATTCCCCATGGGCGCCTTATAGTTAAAGCGTTTTTTGAAAGCTTGGAAGGTCCCGGAATCATCGATGGAAAGATGACTATGCAAAGATTGATTCGTTGTGTTATGGGTTTGAGCCTGATCCTGCTTCTCGGAGCCGAGACCGCCTGCCGGGTTCGTCCGTCCCGCGCCGCGCTGGAAGAAGGCATCGATGCGCTTGAAAAAGGGAATCCAGCCAAGGCCGTCCCCATCCTCGAAAACCTTGTCGCCACCGAACCGGCCAACGCCTCCGCCTGCGCCAATCTCGGCTTGGCCTACCTCAAAACCGGAAAAACCACCGAGGCGATCGATCAGTTTCAACGCGCCGCCGGATTGAATGCCGAGGATTCCCGCCCGCTTGAATATCTGGCCTCCCTGCAAAAGAACGCCGGCCGTCTGGAAGAAGCGCGGGATTTGCTCACCCAGGCCTACTACCGCCAACCGCTCTCGCCCCGGATCCTCACCGCCATGGCCGGCCTGGATCTCTACCTGAAAGGCGCCGACGACTCCCGACTCTGGTTGCGACAGGCCCTCGCCGTTTCCCCCCATTACCCACCCGCTCTTTACAATATGGGGCTCCTCCATCAAAACTGGCTGAACGATCCGGCCCAGGCCAAAATCTATTTTCAACAATTCGCCAAATACGCCGGTCCCGATCCCCGCGCCCAAGCCATCCGCAACGGCGTTCTGCCCAACCGATTCTCCCGGAAATCCGGCGTCACCCCGGAAATTGAGGCGCTCCTGAATTCGGCGCGCAAGGCCATCGCCAATGAAAGCTATGATGAGGCCCTCGTCCTCCTCCAGCAGGGCCGAACACGCCACCCCGATCTGCCCGATTTTTACTGGGAACTCGCGGTTCTACAGGACCGCCACCTGGATAACGGCTCCGCCGCCATCGCGGCCTATCGCGACTTCATCCGGCGCTTCGGCCGGGATTCGCGCATGGCCGAAGCCCGCACCCGCATCCTCGCCCGGGAAACCGGTTCCCCGGCGGCCGGTGCCGAGCGCCAGACTTTCCATTTTACCCCCGCCCCCGTCCGCGACCCCAAATCCGCCGCCGAGGCTCACGCCCGCGGCCTCGCCTATTTCCAACAACGCGACTGGAACCGGGCGATTTATTTCTTTACCCGCGCCATCGAGCAGGATCCCAAACTCGTGAATGCGTTCTATAATCTCGGCCTCGCCTACAAGGCCAACAATGAACCCGAAAATGCCCGCGACGCCTATCTCCATGCCTTGGACCTTCACCCCCAACTCCACAGCGCCCGCTACATGCTCGGACTGGCCCTGCGCGATTTACGCCGCTACGAGGAGGCTATCTTCCAACTCTCCCAGGTCCAGGCCGCCCAGCCCGCCAATCCGGCAGTTCACTTGGCCTTGGGCTTGGTCTATCAACAGGTCGGCAATAAATCCCTGAGCCGCAAAAATTTTGAACGCTATTTGGAACTGGCCCCCCAAAGCGCCGAAGCCCCAAAAATCCGTCAGTTACTCGGCCGAAAATAAACCGATCCGACCTCCGGAGGCACCCGTGGAACCGTCCTTTAGTATCGTCGATATCGTGGCGGTTATTCTGGTGATCCTCGGCATCATCCATGGCTTTCGCCAGGGCGTTTCGCCCGGGTTCGCTTGGTTTTGCGGCTCCCTCATCGGCCTTTTTTTCGCCGTCATCGCCTATCCCGCCATCGCTCACCTGATCAATTTCTCCGGCGAAGCGGACGAAACCCTGCTAAATTTCTGCTCGCTCATCGGGAGTGCCTTTGTCTTTTTCCTGGTCCTCATGTTCATCCGCTACCTGCTGGCCCAGATTGGCCGGTTCGCCACCACCCTGATTCTGGACCGCATTGGCGGCGCCCTCTCCGGCTTCGTCCAGTCCTCCGCCATCATCATCCTGTTATTCATTGCACTGACCTCGGTCGAGCACCCCACCCTCCACCAGATTTTCGGTGTGCAATCCGCCATCGGCCGCCCCATCCTCGCCACCAAAAACCGTCTGGGCTACGCCTTGGAAGCCGATTACGACAAAGCCCATAATCGCATGATCAAGCAACGCGAACAGCGCTCCGATCTGCGCACTCAACCCCGTTAAGGTGTGCGCTCATGGCCGGTCTGATCGCCAAGGAAGTTCTCGAGGAAATCCGCCTCCGCAATGACATCGCCGATGTCATCGGCCGTTATTTCCAAATCCAAAAGGCCGGCGCCACCTTCAAGGCCCTCTGCCCCTTCCACAAGGAAAAAACCCCCTCCTTCACCGTCAATCCCCAACGCCAGATCTTCCACTGCTTCGGTTGCGGCGCCGGCGGCGATGTCTTCAAGTTCATCATGCAAATCGAAAATGTCGATTTCATGACCGCTGTCCGGATGCTCGCCGAAAAAACCGGGGTCGTCCTTGAATTCGATTCCGGGCCCGATGCCCTGAAAAGCGGCGAAAAAAATGAGCTTTTTAAAATCCATACCGAGGTGGCCGTTTTTTTTCACCAAAATCTCCTCCAAGCCCCCGAAGCCCGCGTCGCCCGGGAATACCTCGATCGCCGGGGGCTGGATCAGACCATCATCCGTGAATTCCAATTCGGCTTTGCCCTCGAAAGTTGGGACCGGCTCCTCGGTTGGGCGCGAACCCATAAACATCCTCCTGAACTTCTCGAAAAGGCCGGCTTGCTCGTCAAAAGCGACCGGCCCGCCGCCGCCTCGCCCTGGTATGACCGCTTCCGCAACCGGGTTATGATTCCCATCCGCGATGAACAAGGACGCGTCATTGCCTTTACCGGCCGCACGCTTTCGACCGATGACCAGACCGCCAAATACGTCAACAGCCCCGAAACCCCCCTCTTCCGAAAAAGTCACGTCCTCTTCGCCCTCGATCGCGCCCGAACCGCCCTGGTCGAATCCCGGGAAGCCATCATCTGCGAAGGCCAAATCGATGTCATTCGGTGCCATTCCGCCGGATTCAAAACAGCCGTCGCCTCCCAGGGCACCGCGTTCACCGAGGATCACGCCCGGATTCTCAGGCGCTACGTCGATTCCATCGTTCTCGTTTTTGATCCCGACCATGCCGGCCAGGAAGCTTCCGTCCGCACCGCCGGCATCTTTGTCCAGGCCGGCCTCGCGGTCCGTATCGCCCGCCTGCCCCTGAAGACCGACCCCGACAGCTTTATCCTTAAAAACGGCCCCGAACCGTTTGCCCTGATTCTCAAGGCCGCCGTCACCGCCATCGAATTTGTGGTCGATTTGAACCTGGAACGCGATGATCCCCACTCCGAAGTGGGTCTGCGTCGCATCGAAAAAAATCTCATCGAGTTTCTCAAACTCGCCCCGTCCGCTGTCCAACGCGACCACATGATCGAATCGGCCGGTCGGCGCCTGCAAATTCATCCCGATGATCTGCGCCGCGACCTGAAAGCTGCGGAACGCTCATTTCAGCGGAAAGCTGAAACCCCGACCGATCCCAACCCCCATCCCGCGCTCCCTTCCCTTCCCGAGGAAATCGAACTGGCCTTTTATATGGCGGCCCATCCTGAACTCACTGAAATGCTCGAGGCCCATCTGCCCCTGCACCTGATCCAGGATCCCCAAGTCCGCCGTTTCATCGAAACCGTCCGGATTTCCCAACAGAATCAGCAGCCCTTGATGTCAGTCATCCTGGATCGCGATGATGTCGATCGCTCACTGGGCCGTTTCGCCGCCGATATCTTCAGCCGGCCGGTCAAATCGACCGGGGAAGACACCACGCCCCGGGAAATTGTCGAAGGCCTGCTCATGGCCATCTGGCGTCGGGAACTCAAACGGCGGCGAACCAAACTCGAGCAGACCCTGTTGAAGGCCGATCTGGACCCGGACAGCCGGCATGAGGTGGAAACGGAAATTCACCGCCTCACTCCCGAAATTAAACAACTTACCCGCTGGGAAACCGCAGTCAATACCATCGCAGCCCATCGGGCAGAAGAATAACCGTCACCCCTGGTCCGATTAACAAACTCTGGATTTGACGATGAATCTGCTCCAACGCCTTCTCATTTCGATCATCTGCTCCGCCGGGCGCCTGCTCCTGTCCCTGCGCTATCGGGTCTCCGTGACCGGTCTGGACGCCATCCGGGCTCGCGGCACCAGCGGAATCCTGATCCTCCCCAATCATCCCGCCCTGATCGATCCTCCCATTGTCCTGAGCCGTCTCATGCCGGCCTTTTACCCGCGAACCCTCGCCGATGCCGAACAGATCAATCGCCCCATCGTGCGCTCACTCGCCCGCCTCTTCCGGTCCTATGCGTTGCCCGATCCCGTGTCGGGCGGGCCTTCTGCCCGCCATACCATCGAAGCCGTTCTCGATCAGTGCAAAGCGGACCTCAAAAACGGCGATTCGATCATGCTCTATCCCTCGGGCCATATTTACCGGAGTCGCCTCGAACAACTGGGCGGGAACAGCGCTGTCGAAAATATTTTGCGCGATGTCCCCTCTGCCCGGGTAGTCCTCGTCCGGACTCGCGGCCTCTGGGGCAGTTCCTTCAGCCGGGCCTCCGGCCGGGCGCCCAAGCTGGGCCCCATCCTGCTCCACTCCATTGGCGTGCTCCTCCGAAACGGGATGTTCTTCACTCCCCGCCGCCGGGTGACGCTCGAACTGTATGAACCCACCGACCTGCCCCGCCAGGCGGATCGGTCCACCCTCAACCGCGCCCTCGAAAATTGGTATAATCAGGAGGCTCCGCCCAACACCTGGGTCCCCTATTCGTTTTTTGAAAAAGGCTCTTCCCACCCTGTTCCCGAGCCGCCGGCCGACCGAGTCCAGGGCGATTTGTCCGAGGTTCCAGATTCCATCCGAACCCTCGTCTTCCGGCATCTCTCGGAATTAACCGGTCGGCAATCCTTTAAACCGGAACTCAACCTGGCCTCCGACCTGGGCCTCGATAGTCTCGCCCGGGTCGATCTAGGGCTCTGGCTCGAAAAAGAATTCGGATTTCCCCCGACCGCCGATGATGCCCTCCAGACCGTCGG
>CAZCDO010000074.1:0-16940 GCA_964497135.1 uncultured Verrucomicrobiota bacterium | reverse complement strand
GGGGGGGGGGGGGGGGGGGGGGGGGGGGGGGGGGGGGGGGGGGGGGGGGCGCGGGACAGAGGAAGGTTTGAACGGCCTCGGTCAAATGGTCGATGTCGAGCAGGAAGGCATCGTGACCATGGGGTGAATCGAGGAGGCAATAGGAGACTTGTTTCCCATTGCGGAGGAGGGCGGTGGCGACATCCAGCGATTGTTCGGGGGGGAAGAGCCAATCGGAACTGAGGGCGATGATGAGCATTTTGGCGCGGACGGAGGCGAACGCGGCATCGAGGGAGCCGAATCGTTCCTCGAGATCATAGGAGTCCATGGCTTCGGTGATATGCAGATAGGAATTGGCGTCGAACCGGTCGACGAAGGCGCGGCCGTTGTAGTGGAGGTAACTTTCGACCTGGAAGCGGGTATTGAATTTTTTCAGGGGTTCCGCGGCATCGCTTTTTTCCCGGCCGAATTTGGTCTCCATTTTCTGGGGGGACAGATAGGTGATGTGGCCGATCATGCGGGCCTGGGCCAGACCCATGGCGGGAAGGTGTCCGGTTCCGTAATAATCGCCGCCCGCCCACTGCGGGTCGGAGAGGATGGCTTCCCGCCCGACGATATCGAAGGCGAGAGCCTGGGCGTTGAGCGAAGCGGCGGACGCGATGCAGATGCATCGGTCAACGGCAGTGGGAAAACGCAGGCTCCATTCCAACACCTGCATCCCGCCGAGGGATCCGCCGATGACGCCATACAACCGGTTGACCCCGAGGTGGAGCAGGAGCAAATGTTGTACCTCAACGATATCCCCGAGGGTGATTTCAGGGAATTTCGAACCATAGGGGAGGCCGTTGGCTGGATCGTTAGAGGAGGGACCGGTGGTGCCCTTGCACCCGCCGAGGATATTGGAACAAATGACAAAGAACCGGTCGGTATCGATCCCCTTGCCGGGGCCGATCATCTCATCCCACCAGCCGGGTTTGGTGCTGTTTTCGTGGAATCCGGCGACATGCGCATCGCCACTGAGGGCGTGGCAGGCTAGAATGGCATTGTCGCGCCGGTCGTTGAGGACCCCGTAGGTCTCGTAGGCCACATCCAATTCGGCCAAACGCCCGCCTTTTTCCAATTTCAGGCCCTCGGCGGGGAGTAGGATCCGGGCGATTTGGGTTCGAACTTGGCCGACGCTTTTTTTCATCTTCCCGCTTTCCCTCACAACCAGCCGATAAAGGGTTGTGTCACTGAGCATTCCCGATTACAGACGGTTTTTAAGATAACGGCCGTTTTGTTTAATGTCAACGCCGGATTGACATTCGACATCAAAAGCGATATATTAATCAGGTTTGTTGAGCTCCCATGAAAAAAAACACTCTTGCCATCTTGATTCTGATCGGTTTGGTCCATTTTGCGATCTGGAGCCTGTTACCCCGCCCCCTGGGGGATGAAAACCTGCCCCGATTGGATCGATTGCAGGGTTTTTCCTACAGTCCGTTCCGGCCGGGGCACGATCCGGCAAAAGGCCTGTATCCCTCGGCGGCCCAGATCGAGGAGGATATGGCGCTTTTGAAGGGGCGGGTGGAGGCCATCCGAACCTATGGGGCGGTGAATTTGGAGATGATCCCGCCCCTGGCCGGCAAATACGGGCTACGGGTTATTGCCGGGGTGTGGCTGGGCCCGGATGCCAAGCTGAACGCCCAGGAAGTGGAGGCGACGATTGCGCTGGCGAACCGCTATCCGAATATCACCGCGATCATTGTCGGAAATGAAGCCGTTCTGCGGGGCGATTGCACCGCCTCCGAGGTGGTGGGCTATATCCGGACCGTCAAGTCGCGGGTGTTTGTGCCGGTGACGACGGCCGAGCCGTGGCATGTCTGGAAAAAATATCCCCGCCTGGCCGCTGAAAGCGATTTCATCGCGGCTCATTTCCTGCCTTACTGGGAAGGCGTTCCGATTGCGGACGCCCTCCGCCAGGTCGTGAAGAGTCATGATCTTTTGAGGGAGCGGTTCCCGGATAAACGCATCCTGATGGCCGAAGTTGGGTGGCCGAGTGCGGGCGAATTTTATGCCGGGTCGGTGCCTAATCGCTACAGCCAGGAACGGTTTATTCGTCAATTCACTGATTTGGCGCAACGCAACGGGTATTCCTATTTCATTTGCGAAGCCTTCGATCAGGATTGGAAAATACAGGAAGGCCGGGTTGGGCGGAGTTGGGGATTAATCAACTCCCAACGCCAGTTCAAATTCGATTGGGTGCAGCCCTCCTTTGGCGGGGTCTCGAAATGGGTCCAATGGTTGGTGGGGTTGGTTTTGGGGTTGATGGCGGTGTTTCAGTTCATGCGTCGGACGCCCCAATTGGATCTGCGCGGGTGGTTCTTTTTCGGACTTCTGATCCAGGCCGCGGTGGCGATTACGGTGCATGGCGCCTGTTATGTGGTGCGGCCGTGGATTACGGGGGTTTCCCGGCTGAGTTGGCTTTTTCTTTTCCCCAGCCTGCTGTTCGTGTTGGCGGTGGTGCTGATCCGCGGGTTTGAAATGGCGGAACTGCTCTGGCGGCGGCGCTGGTTGCGGCAGTTGGCGCCCTTTAAACCCCAGGACGGCGCCACTCATCCGAAAGTGTCGATCCATGTCGCCTGTCACCGGGAACCGCCGGAGATGGTGATCCGCCTGCTGGACAGTCTGTCCCGGTTGAACTATCCGGATTTTGAGGTTTTACTGGTCGACAACAACACCCATGAAGAGGCGTTGTGGAAGCCCTTGGAAGCGCATTGTCGAAAACTGGGGCCCCGGTTCCGCTTTTTCCATCTGGATCCCTGGCCGGGCTATAAGGCGGGCGCTTTGAATTTCGCCTTGGAACAGACGGCGCCCGACGCGGAAGTGATCGGGGTTTTGGATGCCGATTACCGGGTGGATCGCGATTGGCTGTCGGCGTTGGCTCCCTTTTTTGGAAATCCGAAAGTGGGATCCGTTCAGGCTCCCCAGGCGAACCGGGAGTGGTTGCGCAGTCCGTTCAAGGAGATGTTGAATTGGGAATATGCCGGTTTTTTCCATCTCGGCATGGTTCATCGGCAGGAATATAATGCGCCGATCATGCATGGAACCATGATCCTGATCCGGAAATCGGCCCTGGCGGTTTTGAAGGGGTGGGCGGAGTGGACGATTTGTGAAGATGCCGAACTGGGCTTGCGCCTGCTGGAAGGCGGATGGGAGACCGTCTATGTCAACCAGCCCTTCGGTTACGGGCTGGTTCCCGACTCGTTCGTCGCCTACAAAAAACAGCGCTTCCGGTGGGCTTTTGGCGCTTTGCAAATCATGCGCGGTCATGCCCGTGATCTGTTCCAGAACCGGACCACCCGCCTCACTCCGGCCCAGCGTTATCATTTCATTGCGGGCTGGGTTCCCTGGATTGGCGATGGGTTGAGCCTGATTTTTACCGCCGGTTTGGTGCTGTGGACGGCGGGCATGTTTTTATTGCCGCATTATCTGATCACGCCCGATGCGGCCTTCATTGTGCCGGTGATCGCCGCCAGTTTATTGACGACCCTATCCTCCATTTGGCTCTATAAGCGGCGGGTCGGCTGTTCCTGGGGTGAAAGCCTGGCGGCATCCGTGGCGGGGTTGGCCTTGACGTATACCATCGGACGCGCCTGCCTGGCGGGTCTGGTCCAGAAGAAAGTCCCCTTTTTCCGCACGCCGAAGTGTCAGAATGCGGATTCGGTGTGGGCCTGCCTGGCGATGGTGCGGGACGAACTGGTGGTGTTTGCCCTATTATGGGCGGGAGTATTGTCCATCCTGTTGACCCGCTCCTGGAATAATTCCTCAAATATGGTCTGGTGTGCGGCCATGGCGTTTCAATCGATTCCCTATCTGGCCGCCTTGGGCGTTGCCTTCACTGTCAAGATTCCGGCGCTGGGTCTGGGACGGCGAAGTTTCGCCTGGCGTCGGGCTTACGCGAACGCGCATCGGATCCGGGTCCTGCGTCCGACCCTATTGCCGGGGTTTGGGATGGAAGGGGCGGGGATGTCCGTCAGTGAAACGGGGACTTCCTTCAAGGATCGAACCTTTCGCTTGTAACCAGAAGTGCGGCGGGCAGCGCTGGGAGGATCCGTAATGGAACAGGGCGATTGGGCAATGCGGCATCCGATCCGCTGGTCTTTTCGACGGGCGACATCCAACTGGCGCATGACCCCCTCCTTTTTAATCATTGGCGCCCAGAAGGCGGGCACCTCCTCGCTGCATGCGCAATTGGTCCGTCACCCCCAGATTTTTCCCTCGCGGATCAAAGAGGTGCATTACTTTGACCTTAATTACGCGCGGGGTCTCGATTGGTACCGCGCTTTTTTTCCAATCCGGTTACGGGCCCTTGGGGCGGGAGTCCGGGCCGGCCATCGGGCGATAACGGGGGAATCGAGCCCGTACTACCTGTTCCATCCCCATGCGGCCCGCCGGGTGAATCGCGATTTGCCGGGGATTCCGTTGATCGTTTTGTTGCGAGATCCGGTGGAACGGGCGTATTCCCATTATCAGCATTCCTACCGGCACGGACTGGAGACGCTGTCGTTTGCGGAGGCGCTGGAACGGGAACCCGAGCGCACGAGGCCGGATCTCGAAAAACTGACCGCCGATGAAACCTGGCCTGCGGAACAGTTGCGCAACTTTTCCTATCGGTCCCGCGGCGTGTATGTCGATCAATTGATGCGGTGGATGCCGGTGTACGATGCGCGGCGGCTGTTGGTATTGCGTAGCGAGGATTATTTCGCGGATCCGGGCGCGACCCTGGCGCGGGTACTGGATTTCTTGCGCGTGAAGCCTTGGCAGCCGGGCCGTTTTGCCGTTCGGAACCGGGGGGGGTACGCGCGCCAGGCAACGCCCCAGCACGCGGAACTGAGGGCCTATTTCGAGCCGCACAACCGGCGTTTGGCGGAATGGTTGGGATTTGACCCGGGCTGGTAGCCGATGGCGTTCGGATGGGCGCCTGAAAGAACAAACATGAGCGAAGAGCAGAAATTGATCACGGATTTGACGGCCGGGGTGGATAGCCGGGCCGCCGCCGCGGACATTTTACGGGAATGGAGTGAAACCGGTTCGTTCCCCAACCGCCAATTGGACGCATTAACAAAGGATCGTCCCTTTGTCCAGGAAGTGGTCTATGGGGTCTTAAAACATCTGCGGATCCTGGAATGGATCGTGCGCCGCTATGCCGTCCAGCAACCGACCCCCGATTTGGAGGCGGTGATTTGGGTGGGGTTTTACCAATTATTATACATGGATCATGTGCCCGATTACGCGGCGGTGCAGGCGACGGTGGGAATCCTGTCCCGCGACCCGCGCCTGCGTCCGCAAGCGGACTTTGTGAATGCGTTGCTGCGCCGCCTGCAGAAGGAGCGCGAGGGGTTACGGCTCCAATTCCCGGCTCTGCCGCTGGATGTGCGCGAATCGCATCCCCGGGAGCTGGTGGCGCGGTGGTACCGGCAATGGCCGCAGGCCGATGTCGAAGCCTTATGCCACTGGAATAATTCACGGGCGGAAGTGATCGTCCGCCCGCGGGCTCATCGGGGACCCGTGGCGGACTGGCGCGCCCAGATGGCGGTGGCCGGTATCGAGTTGACGCCCCATCCCTTTGCGCCGGAGGAGTTCTTCATCGTTCCCCACGGCTGGACAGTGCCCGATTTGCCCGGTTTCAAGGAAGGTCTGTTCACGATCCAGGACCCGGCGACGCTGGCCGCCGTCCGCCTTCTGGATCCACAACCCGGAGAAGCGGTCTGGGACGCCTGTGCGGCGCCCGGGGGAAAGACGGTTCTGATTTCCGAGCGGATGCAGGGCAAGGGGTGTCTGACGGCTTCCGACCGGTATTCCGACCGTATGGACCGGTTGATGGAAAATCTGCGGCGTCTGAAGGTGAGTTGGGTGGATATCCGAACGGTCGATTTGCGGTCACCCAATCTGGCCAAACTGTTGCCGGTTCCGGTCTACGACCGGATCCTGTTGGATGTGCCCTGTTCGAACACGGGGGTCTTGCGTCGGAAACCGGATGCGCGCTGGCGGTATAGCGATGATCGGTTGCGGGAATTGGTGCAATTACAGGCGGAACTGTTGACCATTTGTTCGGCCTATTTGAAGCCCGGCGGAACCCTGGTTTATAGCTCCTGCAGTTTGGAAAACGACGAAAACCAGGGTCAGGTTCAGCGTTGGCTGGCCCGGCGTCCGGATTTCCAACTAACCGGTGAAACCTTTTTATTCCCGTCCAAAAGTCAGACCGATGGCGCTTATGCCGCGCGCCTGGTCCGTGGCGCCGCGGCGAAGTCGAGGAATCTCCTGGAGGCCGGGGGGGGATGAGATTTCTCACAAATTCGATGAAATTCTTGCATTTTGCCACGGTGTCTGGCAACTTAATGACATGGGCTTATCGAAACGATATTTGAGCGAAAATCACGAGGGGGTCAGGTTTAATCCTGATCGATTGGCGACGATCCTGCAGGAACGCCTGCCGGAAGCGGTATTCTGTCTTCTTTTAGGATCTGCCGCCCGAGGGGCCATCGCGCCGGGTTCTGACATCGACCTGGCTTTCTTTCTGGATGGGAAACCCTCGCTTTCTTTTTATACGAAAGCCGCCGATGCCGTGGCGGAGCTGTTGCCGGCCGTGCGGAGCGATATCGGCATCCTGAACCATTCCGAGCCGGTGTATCGTTACGAGGCCCTGAAGGGACGTCTTCTATTTGTTCGCGACCGAGAACGGTACCACGCTTTTTTTTCGCTGGCCTGCAGGGAATATGAAAGCCAGATGATATCCTACCAAAGGCAGTGGAAATATCGGTTAGAGGCGGCCCATGCGCTATAATGGAGTTATCCAGCGGAAGTTGGCGTTGCTGGATCAGCAGGTCCTGCGGTTGGAGGAGAGCCTGCGCGATATCGACTATCCTCAATTTAAGAACAGCTGGGTGTTGCGTTCCATGGCTGAACGCGCGATCCAGGTGGCGGCCGAGATCGTCATCGATATAGCCGAAAGAATTATTTCCATCGAAAACGCGGGTCCCGCGGCGACGGCCATCGAAGCGCTGGATGCATTGGTGAGGTTGCGGGTATTGCCGTCAGCCCAGCCTTATGCCAACATCGTGCGATTTCGCAATCTGATCGTCCACCAATATGAACAGATCGATCCGTCAATCCTATATGACTTGGCCAAGAATCGTCTGGGCGACTTCAGGGTTTTCCGCTCGGTGATCGACAAACTCGGATAAAGGGGAAATGGACACCCCTATCCGGCCGTATTCAACGAGGAGGAATCGACATGAACTGGATCCGGAGTTTACGCCTGCCGCCCGGCCGCAAAGTGTCGCTCGAAAAGATCGATCCGACGGACGATTTGGGCTTTCGTGATCGGGCGAAAGCCGAGGCGCTGCTGCGCAAGAATCTGCTGCACATCGAGGATTTGCAGTATCGCCTGTTTGCCGAAGGGCGCCGGTCCCTGCTGGTAGTGCTTCAGGCGATGGATGCGGCCGGTAAGGATGGCGCGATCCGTAAGGTTTTTTCGGCGTTCAATCCCCAGGGTTGCCGGGTAACCCCATTCAAGGCGCCGACCGGGGAGGAATTGGCACATGATTTCCTTTGGCGCATTCATCATGCGGCACCGGCGCGGGGCGAAGTGGCGGTGTTCAACCGCTCGCATTATGAGGATGTGCTGGTGGTTCGGGTGCGCGGTCTGGCTCCGAAGGCCGTCTGGTCCCGGCGCTATGAGCAGATTAACCGGTTTGAATCCCTTCTCATGGAAAACGGGACGACGGTCGTTAAGCTTTTTCTGCACATCAGTAAAGAGGAGCAACGCGAACGGCTCGAGGCCCGCCTGAACGATCCGTCCCGCCGCTGGAAATTCGCGCGGGCCGACTTGGAGGAACGCCGCTATTGGAAGGATTACCAGGCGGCGTATGAAGAGGTTTTTCGCCGGTGTGGAACGTCGTCCGCGCCCTGGTATGTGATCCCGGCAAATCGCAAATGGGTTCGGAATGTGGCGATTTCCGGATTATTGGTGCAGATTTTGGAGGGTTTGGATATCCGGATGCCCGAGCCGCGTGAGAATTTGAAGGGGATTACACGGGTGCAATGAGGGGCGAGGTTCAGCCCACTCTGCGTAGAACGTCGCTCTTGCTAGCCCCGTAGCCTTGGCGTAGGATCCGGGTTTGTAGTAGCGCCGAGTGAGGCGCGTAGTGTTTCTTTTTCTACCAATGATAATCCATTTGCGGATCATTCACCTTGTTTCATCATCACCCGACAGAAATATTCGATCGGCATTCCGGCCGCCCCGGTCTCGAGGCGGGAGAGGGCCGGGCAGGTGAAACAGGCTGATCGATTGCGGCAGGTTCTGCACCGACTGTCTGCAGGCGCCGGTTGTTGGCGCAACCGCTCGATATGTTTTTTCCAATCGAGTGCCCAACGCCCGTGCCGGGTATCGAATGGATCCCAACGCCACATCATGCAGGGATGGGCCAAACCCGCGGAATCCAAATGGAGGGTCTTGAGTCCCGCGCCACAGGTAAACAGCGGGGAATGCGCAGGGGGCGGGGGGGGAGAAAGGGGTGTTGGGGCCGGTTGTGGAAGGTCGGGGGTGGGATTGCTTTTGAGCCATTTCGCCAGTTGTTCCGGGGGGAGTCTTTCGGCGGTTGGGACCAGATCGCGATCCAGTCGCGGATTGACGATGGCATCGTAACGAAACGCCAAACCTTCATCGGCGGCCCAGTGGCGGATGAGCTCGAATTCATGGGCGTTGGATCGCAGGACCAGCATTTTAACGTCCAGGGGCAGACCCGCCTGACGGATTCGCGCCAGACCGGACAGAAACCGGGCATGGGATCCGGGCACACCGGTGACCGCGTCATAGGTGGCGGCGGTGAATCCGTAAATCGTGGTTTCAATTCGGCGCGGAGGGAGTTGGGCGAGCTCACGAATGAAGTCGTCATCGACGCGGGTGGCATTGGTCATGAGCGTCACCAGGAACCCGCATTGCCGGGCGTGTCGATAGAGCTGGGGCCAGTGGGGATGGAGGGTGAATTCGCCGCCGGTCATCAAGAGGAAGAGCACGCCATGTTCGGCCAAAGTATCGAGTAAACGCAGGGCGGCCGGGAGGGGCAGTTCCGGTTGGCCAGATGGGTGAACGGGGAAATAGCACTGGCGACAACGGAGATTACAGCGCGGGGTCAGTTCCCAAGTGGCCGCGAGGGGTAGAGGGGAATCCACCTCGGATTGATGGGCCAGCCGATTGAAAAAATCGGTGGATCCGATTTCGGGTAGATCGCACGGATGGACGGAGCCGGTCACTCGTCCGCAGGCTCCAAAGCATGAATGACGACCAGTTCCGCGATGATGCGGGTGGTATCTTGCAGGGCGGTCTCGAAATCAATGTTGAACGATTCGGAGAGGCGTCGGGCGATGTCCGGCACGGACAGGCCCTGACCGGCGAATTCCCAGACAAAACCGGCCGTGGCATTCAGGGTGTAAAGGGAATCGAGTTGGTCCGCGGTGCCCATGAGGGGCACGAGGAGATGCTCCCCGCGGATTTTGCGTTCAACGACTTTTGAGGATTTGCGATAGATGCCGGTCATGACGACTCGCTTTGTTTGGCGCCGCACGTTTTCCCAATGGGGAAAGTCTACTCCTCCTGCGGGAATGCGGGCAACAAGAAACTGTCGTTAGTAACGGAAGGCCATCTTTTTTTGGTACTAAAAAAACCATTTTAACGCTATTCTCAAAAAGATTGAATGGCAAATGAGCGCAGAGACCGCGGCGGCCAAATGACAAGGGAGAAGAACGGCATGAAATCAAGAACCATGAGCATGGCGGCGAGAGCGATGGGATGGGTGGCGGCGGGGGCGATCGTGACGACGGGCGCCTGGGCGCAAGCCCTGGCGCCGGCGGTGGCCGTGGAGGCCGAGGAATTCAAGATCGAAAAGGGCTGGAAGGTGATCCGGGTCGGCGAAGGGAATTACACTGTTGATATCATCGGATTCTGCCACATGGGTGGCGAACGATTATTGCAGGCGGATGCCGCGGACACGACCGCCTTGGCGGTCATGAATGTGAACGTCCCCGAGGCTGGGGATTATGTTTTGTGGGCGCGATATGAATATCCGGCTTTCACCGAGGCGATTTTCAAGGTGGTGGTGGAGCAAGGGGGCAAGAAGGTGGCCGAAAAGGTCATGGGAAAGAAGGATAACGACCGGTTGTGCTTCAACGACGCGCGCCTGCGGCCGCAATATGACCCGCCCTGGGGACCGGAAGGGACGGCCGAGGAGCCCCTCGATGTCAAAGGATTAAAAGCGGGTCCGGCCCAAATTCGTCTGCTGGCCCAGGCGCAATCCGGCGGGCCGGGCATATCGGCCAATCGGAATATCGATTTGATTTACCTGACGCGCAACACCGAGCCGGTCATGAAGGACGGCAAGCCGAATCCCGCCTCCTGGTGGGCGCAGGGCGGCGGTGCCGGGGCGCTCTATCCGATCTTGAATGCGTTTCGCGACAGCCGAGGCGCCCGCTGGGAGGTTGCGGTGGTCAATAAAGGCAGCAAGCCCATCGCGATGACGGCGGAGCATGCGTATAATCGCGTTCCTTGGGGCCAGAATGAGGCGTTGTTTAAGGATCTCGCACCGGGCGCGACGAGCGCCTGGATTCCCCTGGCCAAGCAGGATACGGCCCATTTTTCGATGACCAAGTTTGCGGCCGCGGAGCCGTTCGAACTGCAACTGCGGCCGGTGGGCGGGAGCCCGGTGGGTAAATGGACGCCGGATGGCGGTGCCGTGCGGTTGTATATCCCGCCCTATCCGATCTGGGGCGAAAAACCCAAGTCGCCGATGGAGGCGATTGACGCGGTGTTGGCGCATTTGAAAAAAACGCCCGCGCCGGGCAAGAACCCGACCGTGCCGCTGGCCTATGGCGGCTGGATTTTCATCGATCAATCGGGCGTGTATGGCCAGAAATACGGCGAATTGTACAAGGCTATCGGCATGCGGGCGCTCCCCTCGACGCTGCAGGACAAGTCGGTGATGGACAAGATGGGGTTGCCCCTGACCCGATCGGCCCAGGCGATGCTTTATCGCCAGTACCCCACACCTGGAAATATTGCGAAGGTCAAGGAGACCTTCGAGAAGAACGGGCTCATGGCCCAGTTGAAATTTTTCGATTACGGCGATGAAATCCATTTTTCCGAATGGATGGAGCCGGCGACGCAGGGCAAGAAAGACCAGATCCCCCAGATGTGGAAGGATTGGTATGCCAAGCGGTTCCCGGGCAAGGCCCTCCCGGCTGAGAAGCCGGACTCCTCGGCCGCCGCGTCGCGCGCGAATCCGCGATTGTTCGTGGACTCGACGATGTTCTATGAGAATCTGGTGATGGAGTGGGTGGCCGCCGGCAACCGGGCGGCAAAGGCGGCGCTGGGGCCGGATGTGTTGTGCGGGGCCAATTATGCGGCCCATCCGTTCTATTATCCCTCCGTCCCGATGTATGTGCACTGGTTCCGGCGCGGGGCGGCGGACTGGGGTCGGCACAGCGAATACTTCTGGCAGGTCTGTCAGCCGGGTCCGATGATTAACGGTTACATCGCCGAGCATTTTCGGGCCGGCATGCGCTTCAACCCAAAGGCCATCAACCGCCAATACACGATGCCGCATTCGCCGGGCAACACTGAAGCGTCCTTTATGCGGACGGCCTTCAGTCATTTGGCGCATGGCGCCAAAGCGCTGGATTATTTCGGTATCGGCATGAACGAATGCTTCACCGAAAACCATATCGATCACCGGGATCAGGACCGGTTTCGCCAGATTCGCGACGTGAATCATGCGATGGGGTTGGTGGAGGATGTGTGGCCGCAATCGGAAGGCGTTCAATCCGAAGTGGCCATCCTGCTCTCGGAAAGCACCGAGCGCTGGGACATGGCGGGCGTGGCGGGCGACAAGGCCAGTCACAGCATGTTCGGCGAGGATTTCCGCAAGATCCGGCTGAGTTATCACCTCGACCGGGTCGGTTTATGGAAGGCGTTGACCTTCGCGGGGGCATCACCGGATCTGTTGATCGAAGAGGATTTGAAGGCGGACCGGCTGAAGGGCTACCGGTTGTTGGTGGTCGTGGGGGATTCCATCCCCGTCGAGGCGGCCGCGGCGATCGAGCAGTTCGCGAAGGCGGGCGGGACGGTGGTCGCCACGGCGGGCG
Organism: uncultured Verrucomicrobiota bacterium; assembly: GCA_964497135.1. GTDB lineage: Bacteria > Verrucomicrobiota > Kiritimatiellia > CAIKKV01 > CAIJXV01 > CAIJXV01. The sequence continues at coordinate 4,781 of CAZCDO010000074.1, read as the reverse complement.
TGGGGCGGTATGGGGCCTATCGCGAAGCGAATCCGGCGATGCAGGAATTGTTCGGCATCGCTTCGCGGACCCTGGAGGAGCGCGAGACGTTTATCCGTCCCTTGCAGGAAATGCAATTGCTCAAACCGCAGGGGATGATCGTGGGCGAGGGATGGGAACTGCCGGCGCTGGCCATTCACGAACGGATCAAGCCGGCCGCCGACACGGAGGTGCTCGCCACCCACAAGGATGGGGGCGGTCCGGCCATCATCGGCCGGAAACTGGGCAAGGGGCGGACGATTTACGTGTCGGCGCTGCCCGGGGTCGCTTATGTCTGGTCGGCGCTTCAACCCCCCCGGGTGGCTGATCGCGGAGTGAATACCCACCAAGTGCCGGTGAATTTCGATGCCGGGGCGACGGCCCTGGTGACGCGCTGGTTGGCGGATGCCGGAGTGGAGCCGCTGGTCCGGATGGGAGGAAGCTTGATCGACACCCGGCTCGTCAAGAGCGGCAAGACCTATGTGCTGCCCGTGGCCAACTTCAACGCCACGGTGGGACAGGATGTGACCTTCTCCCTGAAACTGGAGGGATCGGTCAAGACCGTGACCTCGGCCTATCGTGGCGTCCTGACGGCGGCAACCGAGTCCGGCCGGGTGGTGTTCACCGTGCCCCAATTGGGGTATGGCGACTTGATTCGGATCGATCTGAAATAACGCGGCATTTCCCCTGGGCGAAGCTGCGCTGAGCCGGTCGAGGAGGCAGCTCGCCATGGGCGCATCTGCGGTGCAAACTTGCGCAGACCTGTAGGCCGCCGCTTGTCGGCGTGCCTGTTCCGACGGCCTTCGACGAGCGAAGGCCCTACGATATCGCTTCACATTTCATGTGACACACTGATCCTGTGTTGTTGAAATGGGGGTAAATTTCTACCAATCTGTCGAGGATTCGCATCTGGGGGGAGGGGAAAAAGGGTGGTAGAAGCGCAGGGACTCGAACCCTGGACCCGCTGATTAAGAGTCAGCTGCTCTACCAACTGAGCTACGCTTCCGTGAAGGTCAATAACTATATCGGGGGGAAGGGGGGGAGTCAATTATTTTTCGAGCCAGGCGATAACTTCGGCCATGCTTCCGGTTTCCCAGATCTTTTTTGCCTGGGGATCATCGGCGGGGGCGCGCTCGCGAACCATCCGGGCGAGGTTGGCGTGTTGCACCGCTTCGAGCAGGGCTTCCCAGGCGGGGGTGGCCACCGGGCCATTGCGCGAGGGCAGAACGAAGACCGAGACATCGCGGATATGTTCATGGGCGGTATCCCAGGGGTCGCGCCAGGGGTAATACGGGGCAAAGAAAGCGGTGCCTCGGCAATCGGCCGGTTGACGGAGGACCGACCGGACTTGATCGTACATTTCAGCGGCCATGCCGGGCGATTTGTCGCCGTAGCAGGGCGTGGTGTACCAAATCCAGGGCTTCTTGAGATAATCGCGGCCGCTGGGGCCATAGCTCAAGTGCAGGAGATAGGGATTCCACAGATCGGCATAGGGCGCGAGAATCTGGAAGGTGGCGGCCCGGGCCGCCTCACCGGGATTCAGGGTGATCCTGACTTTGGGGTCGGCGGCGCGGATCATTTTGCCGATGGTGATATATTCCTTGAGTTCCGCGGCAGTGGTTCCCGTGGGTTCATCCGCGATCGAAAACATCCAGTCATCATAGCCCAGCCCCAGTTCCCTGGCGTTGACGATCTGGCGGGCGATTTCATTCGAATTGACGTGGCGCTGGCAATAGATCTGGAGTTTCAGGCCATACCGGTCCATCTCTTTCTTTGAGAAGAACGGTCCCTGCCAGACATTGAAGCGTTTAAACCAATCCAACCGGTACTCTTCGCCGGGAGGGGGAGCCACCCAGCCGTGTACGAGGATCGGTTGCTTGGGTTTCACCGCGATGTCGGCGATGCGGACGCGGAGGGTCACTGTGCGGGGCGTGAAGGTTTGGCCGGAGGGGGCGGCGCTTTCAACGATGATCCGGGATTCGTATTTGCCGGGAGGAACGCCGGTGGAATCGACGGTGATCCAGGCCTGGGCCGGGGCGACCGGCGGAAGGGTCAGGAAGGGACGGCGCAGGAGGAAGAAGGGAGACCATTCTTCGCGGCCATTCCCATAAGGGGCGAATGCCACTGCCCGCCAGGAGACGGCATGGGGATAGGCGCGCATCCGCGATTTAAGGGGGGTCGGTGAAATTTTAAGGGTGACGGGCGCAGATTGGCCATTGCGGAACATCAATCCGGCGGAACGAATGGTGTCGCGGGCCATGACGAGGTCGATGACCGGTTCGGCGGGTTCGGCGCCCGGCATCCAGGTTTGATTGATCAGGCCAATCCCCGGTTTGGCATTGAGCACATAGCCCCGGGCGGGAGTGTATCCGCACTGCTCCATTTGACGCAGGAAGGCTTTGGGCGAAGGCTTGGGCATGAGGTCGCCGGCGGGGCGATAGTCGGCATTGTCGGTGAGCATCAGGGCGTAGACGCCGCGGTAGGTGCGGGCATTGATATATTTGTCCATCCATAATCCGATATGGATGGTGCGAAGCAGATCGAGTCCATCGCCCAGGGGGCCGGAGGTTGAGAACTCGTGGATGCGGAGGCCGTTGGTGTCGGAGATGAAGCCGAAGCGCCCGCCGGGCGGCTCGGACAACGGGATCTCGGCGACGGTTTTTTGATCGATCTTGAGCGTGACCCGTTCCCCGGCCCGGGTGATTTCAAAGTCGAACGGCTGACGCGCGGTAATGAGCCCTTCCGTGGAGAACAGGGTCCCCGTCCCGAAGGCCGACCCTTTGGCGGAACCATCGAAGCGGACGATGTTTTCATCGACTTGATTGGAGGCGGAGAAAACGAATGCCGCGGCGGCGGAGGGCAGGGTGGCGAAAGAAAGGCGGGCGCGGATGGTGAAATTGCTGGAGAGCGGAAGCGTAGCGGGTACAAAAAGGCGGGCGGACGTGCCGGTGTTTTCGAGGAAGCCCGCCCCGGCTTGCCAGACCCCTTGGGTAATGGCGCACACCGGGGCTCCCCCGGCGATCCAGATTCCTTTACTGACTTTGTCGCGTTGGTCGGCGATTTCAGCATCGGACAGGGTCGGGATTTGGATTTCCCCCACCTTGGCCCAGGCGGCCCGGCCGCCGGGATAGAGGCGTTCATTTCGTTCCCAACGGGCGGCCCGACCGAAAAGGGTGTCGGCATAAACCCCGAAATACTCGAAGTAATTGATGTTTTTGAATTTCACCCAGAGATGCCAGCGGCCGGGATGGGGAACCGTATAGATTCCGGCGGCGAGTCCGCGGGTGGCGCCATGATCGGCCGCCAAACCGCCGCCGGATCGTTCCCACTGGCCCCTGACGACCGGGAAAAAGCCGGGCATGATCCAGGCGTAAAAGGCGTCCGGCGCAAGCGGATCGATGTCGCCTTCCAGGATTTCGCGTTGGGTTCGGATCCGATAGGGATTGGCGACCATGTTCCAGATGGGATCGACGATAACCTGACGCCGGGGATCGCGATAATCCGGCACGCTGCCGGCGACGGGATCGCGGGGTGGAGCGGCGTAGTCGGCTTTGGCGATGGCGTCGATTTCCCGGCGCCAGAATTCATAGCTGAGCGCAAAGAGGCGGGGGTTGGCGGCTGCGGTTTCCCAATGGGAGGGGCGGACCTGCCAGAGCGACCACAGGGCCTTGTCCGCCGGAGTGTCGAGCGGCGGTTGGTCTTCGAACCGGCCTTCCCGCGGGGCGATGCGGTTGCGTAGGTCCGCGCGGACTTCATCGGAAGGCGCATCGCGCCAGAGTTCATCCGTCAGATAGAGGCAATCCACCTGATGGTCGCGAAAAGGCGTTTTTTCAGGGACCTGATAGTAGCGGACGACATGGCCCAAGGTGATTGTGTAGTCGCCGGGTTGCAATTCGGCCATAAAATCATGCCATTGGGGAGCATTGGTTCCCGCCGGTAGCGTGTTGAATTCTTCATACAGCAGGGGGCTCGCATCGTCTTGCCCGGCGCGATGGAGGGTGAAATGGGTGACCGCGGGGCCATCGATATAACCCTGGTAACGGATCCAACAGCGGTATATGCCGCCGCGCTCGATATGCAGGGGGATCTTTTTCTCGGGACCGCGATGGGAGGCTTTGCTCACGATCCAGGGGCCATTGGTGGCCCATCCTGAAACCGGCAGGAGTTCCGGTTCCATCAGGATCCGGCGGAGGGTTTGTGGCGGAGTGGGGGCAGGGACCAGCAGAGAGAGGGGGGCAATGTTTTGAGCGCGGAGGAAGTCGTGGAATTCTCTAATCAGTTTGGGATTGAGGCTGAAATGGCGCAGCGTTCGGCCGATGGAATAAAAGGCGCTCTCAGGTTCATCCACGTGCGAAGCGGGCCCCCATAAATTGAAGTTCGTCGCGATGGGGGATGATGTCTTGGGGAATTGAAGCTCCAGGGCCGTGCCCGGACCGGGGGGTGGAGGGGCGGCGAAACAGAGGGTAACCCAGCAGAGGCCGAGGAGCGAATACGATAACCGGGATTTGTGGGGATGGATGGTTTTCATAATGATCAGCGTTTTATCGCAATGGATGCAAAGAAGAAAGCCCAAAAACCAAGAAGGCGCATCTGCGTTTCGGTGCATAGAAACCGCATTGATAGAGAAAAGGTTATAATAAATCGCGAGGCGTTCGGTCCTTGGCGTTGACTTTTTGCTCCTCCCTCCCCCCGGCGCGGGGGAGGGGGCGGGGTGAGGGGGATCCTCCGAAACGAGACCCTGTTTTACAAAGATCCCCCTCACC
>CAZCDO010000073.1:0-16980 GCA_964497135.1 uncultured Verrucomicrobiota bacterium | reverse complement strand
CAGTGATTATCCTTCGGGTCGAGAGCGGTGGGAATGCGGGCTTGTTGCGCGGCGTTAAGCAACGGAGCGATCACCGGCAGTTCCACCCCTCCTTTGCCATAGTCTGCGAAAATCACGCCATCGAACCGACTCACCGCCCCGTGCAATCGCGCCAACATTTCCGGAGAATAAGGGTGCGATGCCAGCGACGGTCTCTCCCAGTCCACGCGAACCACCTGTTGGCGCTCGGCGACGATTCGCATTTTGACCGTGGTCGGCATTTCGGGATTCCGCGCCACGTATCGCACCCCGATGTTCAAGTCGCGCAAGGCATCGATTAAATTCTTACCCGCCGAATCGGTGCCAATGGTGCCGGCCACATCGACCTTTGCGCCCAAACAGCGCAGGTTGGCCGCGACATTCGCACCCCCCCCGGGCATTGTTTTTTCAGAAGTCACCCGTACCACAGGAACCGGCGCCTCGGGGGAAATGCGATCCACCCCCCCATAGATGTAGCGATCCAACATCAGATCGCCCACGACCAGGATCTGGAGACGATGAAATTGTTCGATCAATTCCTGCACACGTCGGCGGGCCATCATCATCGTCGCACCTCGTTGGTGGGGGCAACTCCCCCGGGTAACAGTGACACCGGACACTCAATCCGGATGGGTTGGGATCGCGCATCCAGCCGATCCTGGGCATGACTCCAGAAATCGGGCTTCAACGGCTTACTCGCCCAGTTGAACTCGTAAAGAATTTCCACATAGGGATGATCCGGGATCGCCACCCATTCCCGCCGAATTCGCTCCCCGCGGAGGCCTCCCTCCCGATACACGAGGCGGCACAGGAGGGCATAATAACGAAGGGCACGGCCATCGACCCCCCCTGGAAGGGTCGCCCATTCCAAACCATCCACTTCCGCCAATGGGTTTTGAGTGTCCGCCCGTTTCCACACAATTTCCGCCTCGTTGACAATAATGACCCGAGACTCGCCCCAGCGGCGGATCCAAGGGTCCAGTTCGGCCGGATCGGATAATGCTCCCAAGTGAGTGAGAAACGCCGGTTTCCATTCCCGATTTTCATCGCGAACCAGGACAGCGGTTACCCGTGTCAATTCGATCTCGTCCCGGCCGCCCGGACGCCAGCCCCAACGGGCTTTGCCGATGTGAAGTTCGCCCGAGGCGCCCGACTGGTACCTGCGCATCTCCAGTTCATCCACCACCCGGTCACACGGCCATTGAATCCGGGCCCGTGATAAAGTCCATTCCACTCCGGTTTTTTCCTGAAGCCGATCCGCCACCAATGTTTGAAAGGCGCGCGAACTCGCCAGCCACCAAATCCCGGCGACACCGAAAACCAAAGTCAGAATAAGGCCCATTCCCCATTGAAGCAAACGCCAGGCACAACCCGGCGAAGACGGCGGACTCCCGGGTGTTTCGTTGGTTGGGTCGTTCATTCGGCGGGAACCTCCGGTCGCGTGCGCGGTCCGAAAAGAATCGACCCCAATCGGATCCACGTCGCCCCCTCCTCCACCGCCACCTCGAAATCGCCTGACATCCCCATTGAAAGCTCCGGCAATTCCAGTCCCGTCTGGAATTGCATCCGGTCCCGGAGCTCCCGCAAGGCGCGGAACCAGGGCCGCGCCTCTTCCGGTTCGCGAACCATCGGGGGAACCGTCATCAAACCCATCACCCGAACATTGAATAATTTCTGCGAAACCTCCAGAACCGAGCCGACCTCGGAAGGGGATAATCCGTTTTTGCTGGCTTCGCCCGCCATATTAACCTCCAGAAAAACAGGCAGAGTCCGGCCTTCCTCCCGTGCAGCGCCATCAATCAGGATCAGTAACCGCTCGGAGTCAACGCTATGGATCAGGCTGAAATAATGGACGGCATCGCGGACTTTGTTGCTTTGGAGGTGACCGATCAAATGCCACTCCAGAGACCCCGGACACAGGGGAATCTTTTGGCGGGCTTCCTGAACGCGATTTTCACCGATACACCGAAAACCGGCAAGGGCCGCTTCCCTGACCGCTTCGGGACCATAGGTTTTAGCCACCGGCAGAAGACGGACCGAATCCATCTCGCGGCTGGACCGGCGGCAAGCCGCCTCGACCCGTTCTCTGACCGCCGCCCATCTTTGCTGGAATGAATCTGACACGTCACCCTCCGCTCGCCTGCACCCGTCAGTTATTAACACACGGAGGCGGCACCCGCAATCCAAATAACCCAATAACCGAATGGGAAGACACCAACCCGGGGGGAGGAGAGACGAAGGACCGCACGTCTGTTTCAGCGGACGTCTCCCCGGTCGTCGCGCTTAATCATCCCGCCGGCGATTCGGCGGGATCACTTCGTTGCGGCCGGCCATCGCGCGCGACAGAGTCAGGGGATCGGCATAACCGATGCCGCTGGCGGCGGGAAGGCCGAAGGCCGGGCGGGTGACCCGAACATTCAACGGTTTCAGCCGTTCCGCCAGATAAATCGCCGTTGAATCACTTTCGACATGGGTGTTCAGGGCCAGCACGACCTCTTCTATCCCTTCTTTTCGCACCCGGTCCAGCAGGATGCCAATCCGGAGATCGTCGGGCGAAATTCCCTGCATCGGAGAGATATGCCCCATCAGCGCATGATATCGCCCCCGGAATCCGCCGGCTTTTTCGATCGCCGGAATATCTCCGGGATCCTCGACAATGCATAAAAGACGGGAATCCCGGTCGGGACCGACACAAAAACGGCAAAGGGGCTGGTCCGTCACGGTGAGGCATCCGCATTGGGGACAGGTCCGAATCTCATTGAGGGCAGTTTGCAGGGTGTCGATCAAAGATCTGGACAAGTCTCGCGAATCGCCCATCAGACGATAGGCGATCCGTGCTGCCGAACGCTTGCCGATGCCAGGCAACCGACTGAGACAGGCCGTCAGACGTTCCAAATGAGCCTCAGCATCCATAGAGTCCTCTCACATTCCCGGCAACCGCATACCGGCCGTGACTTTGCCCATTTCCTGGTTGGCCACGTCCTTGGCGGCCTTCAAGGCACCGTCAACCGCGGCCAAAACCAAGTCCTCAAGGAGATCCACCTCCGCGGGATTGACCACCTTGGGATCGATCTTGATCTTGGCCAGCGTGCCATCCGCCCGGGCCGTCGCCACCACCATTCCGCCCCCACTCGTAAAGTCAATCGTCCGGTTGACCAGTTCGGTCTGGACCCGTTCCAAATCCTTCTGCATCGACATTGCCTGCTTCATCAATTTCGCAATATTGGCCATGGCTGATCCTTTCCTTAGAATCGGGATTACTGCGTGGTGTCCCGAATCGACACGATTCTTCCATTGAACATTTCTAAAACGGCCTTCACGCCGGGATCCTGCACCCAATATTCTTGTGAGAGCCGAGGGGTCGGTGCCGGGCGATGGTTTTCGGGATCGATCGAGGGCTTCGCCTCTTCTTCCGGGGGAGCCCCTGTCTCATTCCGCGCGGGCCCCGCGGGGGCTTGGACCGGCGCGTCCGGAGGGTCCGATGGACCCGCCGCCGGACCTCCTCCCATCAAACCGCCCAACCGGGCGATCAGTTCATCGATCGATACCACCGTGGACGCACGGGCACACCGAATCAGGGCGGTTTCCACCAGGATCCGGCGGGAGAGGGCAAACCGGATGCGATCTTCGGCCTGCATCAGAATCTCCGCCATGCGCAACAACCGTTCGGCATCCGTCAATTTTGCCAATTCGCGCAGGCGTTCCACCTGCTCCGGCAACAGGTCACCGGCGGAACTGCCCTCCCCGGCGCAAAGGGTGACCAGCAGATTCCGGATCTGTTCCAAAAACTCCACCACCAGACGAGCCATATCCTTGCCGGCTTCGTCCAGGTGACCCAGGGTTGAAATCAAAATGGGGATCTCCCCCTTGAGCACGGCTTCCATTAACTGATCCAAAACTTTGCGCGAAACCAAACCAAACACGGACAGCACATCCGCTTCACTAATGGTGTTTCCGCGGAACGCGATTAATTGATCCAATGCCGACTCGGCATCGCGCAAGCCGCCTTCGGCCCCCCGGGCAATCGCCAGCAGGGCATCGGGCTCGATCTTCACCTTTTCGGTCTTGGCGATCAGCGCCAACCGTTCAACGATCAGGGGGGTTGTTATCCGGCGCAGATCAAACCGTTGACACCGGGATAAAATAGTCGGCAGAATCTTCTGGACTTCAGTGGTGGCAAAAATGAATTTGACGTGGGGGGGGGGCTCTTCCAAGGTTTTCAACAGGGCGTTGAAGGCCGCCGTGCTCAACATGTGCACTTCATCGATGATGTAAATCTTGAACTGTCCCTGGGTCGGCAAATAGCGGACGTTGTCCCGCAAATCACGAACCTGGTCCACGCCCGTATTGGAGGCCCCGTCAATCTCCAGAACGTCGAGACTGCGACCGGCGGTGATATCGACACAACTGGGGCATTTTCCGCAGGGAGAGATTGTCGGTCCGTTTTTGCAGTTCAACGCCTTCGCAAAAATCCGGGCCAGGGAGGTCTTGCCGATGCCCCGCGGTCCGGTAAACAAATAAGCATGAGCCAACCGCCCCGTCTTAATGGCATTCTCCAAGGTGTCGGTGACGTGATTTTGACCGACCACCTCATCGAATAACTGGGGGCGCCATTTCCGCGCTAAAACTTCATAGCCCATGAACTTAACGTATCCGTTTCATGAATGAAATCCGAAGAGCACACTCCAGACCAGAAACCCCTGCGGCACCTGCGGAACCGACTTGCCGTTGCTACCTTCCGGTCCTGGCGGAATTTCGCCGGCCCGCACTGCACAGGATCCAATCCTTCATGTGCTCCCCGGAAAGAGTTATCAGGCCTTCCCGCGACTCCGGCGGCGGACCCTTTCAGCATGACCCGTCGACCCAACCAGAGCGCCTATAAGGTACATCACATCAGACCGACACGGCAAGAAAAAACCCTTTTATTTCGGGCTGAACCCACTCCTTTCTTCACAACCCTAAATAAATAGGTTACTCTAAACGGCAAAATGAAGGTTAAAAAACAAATCGGCATTCCCTCCGCCACCAACCTCCGCGCCGCACTGGCGGCTATGGGCTCTCCGCGCAAGGCCGAAGAACTGGCCCGATTCTTCAAAACCGCCCCCGGCCAGTATGGCGCGGGGGACCGGTTTCTGGGTGTCACCGTGCCCCGGCAACGCCAGTTGGTCGAACTGTTCAAAAACATTCCTTTGCCTGAAACGCTCCGCCTGCTGAAAGACAGTCATTTTCACGAGGAACGATTGGTCGCCTTGTTGCTGATGGTGCGGTATTTTCAAAAGGCCGGGACTGAATCCACCCGTAAACGCGTGGTGCAAGCCTATCTGGCCAATTTGAAATGGGTCAACAACTGGGACTTGGTCGATTTGAGCGCCCCCTCTATTCTGGGCGCCTGGTTGTTAGACAAGGATCGGGCCATTCTCGACAAACTGGCGAAGTCGACGGTTTTGTGGGAACGGCGCATTGCCATCCTGGCGACTTTCCATTTTATCTGCCGCGGTCAATCCCGCGACACCCTGGCCTTGGCGGAACAGTTCTTGGATGACCGCGAAGATCTGATTCATAAAGCAACCGGCTGGATGTTGCGTGAAGTGGGTAAACGGGTTAGTCTGCACGATTTGCGGGGATTTCTAAAAAAATACGCTCACCGGATGCCCCGGACCATGTTGCGTTATGCCATCGAAAAAATGAGCGAATCGGAACGACGGAAATGGATGCGTTGATCCGGCGAATATGATGCTTGAAATTCGCCGCCGTCCAGTGCATTTTATGGGGTATTCGGTTGCCATCCCCACCGAAGACCGAATCGCCATCCGGAAAACATTAAATTGGGAACTTAGACCCATACAAAGGACCGAACATGAAAAGCCTATCCAATACGCCAGCCATCAAACTCGGGATCGTGGGAGTGAGCCGCGATTGTTTTCCGCGAGCCCTGACCGAAACCCGTCTTAAAACCGTTCTGGCCGAATGTCGTAAACTCAAGCTCCCCATCGTCGCCTGCCCCACCATCATCGAAACGGAGAGGGATGCCCTTCAGGCGGTCGATCAATTGAACGCGACCGGCGCCAATGCCGCCGTTGTATATCTAGGTAACTTTGGACCCGAAGGCCCATTGACCATTTTCGCCCAGCGCTTCGGAAAACCGTTCATGCTGTGCGCCGCCGCGGAGGAAAGCGTCAAGTCCCTGGTGGATGGACGCGGCGACGCCTATTGCGGCATGTTGAACGCTTCGATCAACTGCGGCCTGCGGAATCTTCGTCCCCATTTGCCCGCCATGCCGGTCGGGCTCCCGCCCGCCATCGCTCAAATGATCGCTCATTTTGTCGATGTGGCCCGGGTCGTGGTGGGAATCCGGAACCTGAAAACGTTCTCCTTCGGTCCGCGTCCCCAGGATTTCTACGCCTGCAATGCACCGATCAAACCCCTGTATGAGTTGGGCATAGAGGTCATGGAGAACTCCGAACTGGATATGTATGTTTTGTTCCAATCGATGGCGGAGAAGACAAAGGAAATCGATGCGATCGCTCGGTCCATGGCCAAAGAGCTCGGGGTCGGGAATCAATTCCCTGAAAAGTTGAAACAGTTGGCCCAATTCGAATTGGCCCTGACCACCTTTTTTGAGGACAACCTCGGCTCGCGGCAATTCGGGGTGTTCGCCAATAAGTGCTGGCCATCCTTCGAGAAAGCGTTTGGATTTGTTCCCTGCTTCATCAATAGCCGTCTGGCCGCGCGCGGCATCCCGGCGGCTTGCGAAGTGGACATCTATGGCGCCGTCTCGGAATACATGGTCCAACTGGCCACCCAATTCCCCGCAACCCTGCTCGATGTGAACAATACCGTCCCCGACGATCTGCCGTTGACCGATTTGAAGGGGGCCACCCGGCGCGACCTGTTCATGGGTTTCCACTGCGGCAATACCGCCAGTTGTTGTTTGTGCGACGGCTATTGCATGAAATATCAACTGATCATGCACCGGCTGATGGAACCTGACCAGGACCCCAATATCACCTGCGGCACGTTGGAAGGGCGGCTACGCCCCGGTGCGACCACGGTTTTTCGCCTGCAGGGAACCGCTGATTGCCGACTCCAATCCTATCTCGCCGAAGGGCATATTCTGGACGCCGATCCCTGTTCCTTCGGCGGTATCGGCATCTTCGCCATGCCCGACTTTGCCCGATTCTACCGGCATATTCTAATCGGACGACAGTTCCCCCACCATGCGGCCATCGGTTTTGCCCATGCCGGCGCGGTTCTTTTTGACGCAGCCCACCTGCTCGGCATTCCAGATCTCTTCACCCCCCGCCCGGCGGGCGACCGTTATCCCGAAGAAAATCCCTTCACCCGTTGACCGGGCACGCCACTGGAATTTATTAAAAAAACAAAGGACGCACATGAAAAGCTACGCCTTGGGTCTGGATTACGGAACGAATTCCTGCCGGTCGGTTTTGATCGATCTGGCGGACGGATCAGAACTGGCAACCCAGGTCTTCCCCTATCCCACCGGCGAAGCCGGGATCCTTCTGGACTCCAAAGACCCCAACCTGGCCCGGCAAAATCCCCAGGATTACATCGACGGCTTGTCGGCCATCGTCAAAGGGGCTTTGGCCAAGGCGCATAAAGCCGACCGGCATTTTGATCCGATGCGGGTCATTGGCATTGGCGTCGATACCACCGGTAGTATACCCATGCCGGTCGATGCCTCCGGTACGCCGCTGGGGCTGCTTCCCCAATTCCGCAAAAACCTAAATGCCATGGCTTGGTTATGGAAGGATCACACCAGTTATCGCGAAGCGGCCGAGATCACGGAACAGGCAGCCAAGTTGCGCCCCCACTATCTCGCCAAATGCGGCGGCATCTATTCCTCCGAATGGTTCTGGAGTAAGTTACTGCACTGTTGCCGGGTCGATCCTAATGTCTTTAAAGCGGCTCATAGCTGGGTGGAATATTGCGATTGGATTCCCGCTCTGTTGACGGGCAATCTTCAGCCCTCCCGAACCGTACGCGGCATTTGCGCCGCCGGGCATAAGGCGATGTATTGCCGGGAATGGGGCGGGTTGCCGGATGCCAAGTTTCTGGCGCGGCTCGATCCCCGACTCGCTGAATTACGCGGCCGTCTTTTTGAGGAGGCGGTCCCGTCGGATCAACGGGCCGGCCAACTGACCCCTGAATGGGCATCCCGGCTCGGGCTTAAACCCGGGATCGCGGTTGCGGTCGGCGCCTTTGATGCTCACATGGGGGGAGTTGGGGCAGGCATTCGGGAAGGGACTCTGGTCAAAATTTTGGGCACCAGCACCTGCGATATGATGGTGATGCGGAACACCCGCAAATTGGCTGATATCCCCGGCGTCTGTGGCATTGTCAACGGATCGGTCCTGCCGGGGTATTTCGGGATTGAAGCGGGGCAGTCGGCGGTGGGCGATATTTTCCTTTGGTTCGTCAATAATCTCGTCCCGGATTCCTACGGAAAAACCATCGACGATAAATTCAAATCCCTCGATCGGGCGGCGTCCCGCCAAAAACCCGGCGAACACGGTTTACTGGCTTTGGACTGGAACAACGGCAACCGCACCATTCTGGTCGATGCCCGCCTGAGCGGTCTGTTGATCGGGCAAACCCTCCACACCCGTGCGCATGAGATCTACCGGGCTCTCATCGAAGCCACGGCTTTCGGAGCTCTGACCATCATCAATCGCATTGAGGATTATGGCGTGCCCGTCCGGGAAATCGTCAATTGCGGGGGCTTGGCCACAAAAAGCCCCGTCCTGATGCAGATCTATGCCGATGTGACCGGACGGCCGATGAAAGTTTCGCGAAGTGACCAGACCTGCGCGGTGGGCGCGGCCCTTTTTGGCGCCGTGGCCGCCGGTAAGGCAGCCGGCGGGTTCGCTGCGGTTGCCCCCGCCCAGACCGCGCTATGCGGAATTCGCCCCACGATCTATCGGCCGCAACCCGCCGCGCACAAGGCCTACCAGGAACTCTATCGTCTGTACCGCGAATTGCACGATGCCTTCGGCACCCCGGGCTGGACGGGGCAATTGGATCGCATCATGAAGGATTTAATCGCCCTGCGCGAACGCCAACGGATTTCGCCCTCGAACTGACATCAGGAGGATCTGCCATGCTCGAAGAACTTAAAAACAAAGTGTGTGACGCCAACCGACTGCTCGAGGAGCACAAACTGGTTATTTTCAGCTGGGGCAACGTCAGCGGAATCGATCGCGAATCCGGAATCGTGGCCATCAAGCCCAGTGGAGTCAGTTATGCCGATCTTCATCCGCAGGATATCATTTTGGTTGACATGGATGGAAAAATTGTCGAAGGCAAGCTCAATCCCTCATCCGATACCCTGACCCATCTGATTCTGTATAAGGCGTTTACAAGCATCGGAGGAATTACCCATACCCATAGCCGCTATGCCACCGTTTTTGCACAGGCCTGCCGGTCCATCCCCCCGTTGGGAACCACCCATGCCGATCACTTCCATGGCGAAGTGCCGATCACCCGCCCCCTGCGCAAGCAGGAGGTTGAAACCGACTATGAAGCCAATACGGGAGTGGTCATTGTCGACCGTTTTGCCAAACTCAATTTCGAGGAAGTCCCCGGAGTACTGGTAGCCAATCACGGCCCCTTCACTTGGGGACAATCCGCTTCGGAGTCTGTGAAACATGCGGTAATTCTCGAGGAAGTCGCTCACATGGCCCATGCCACCATGAGTTTGAATCCGCAAATCATTCCCATGCCGCCGTATATTCTCGACAAGCATTTTCAACGAAAACATGGACCCAATGCCTATTATGGGCAGAAATGAAACGAGATCGCATGCCCGCTCTCGCAATCAATGGCGGCCCCCCTACCCGAACGACGCCCCTGCCGTCACGCGCCCTTTTGGGGATCGACGAAAAACAGGCGGTGATGGATTTGTTCGATGAATCCATCGCCCGGGGCGAGGCGTTCGGTTATAATGGGCCCCATGAGGCCGCGCATGAAAAGGCCTTTGTTGAAATGCTGGGGGGCGGTTATGCCGATGCCGTCAATTCCGGAACCAATGCCGTCTATTGCGCGCTCGGCGCTCTGCAACTCGATGCCCTCTCGGAAGTCATCGTTCCCGCTATTACCGATCCCGGGGGGGTCATGCCCGTGCCCCTGTTGGCCTGCGTTCCGATCGTGGCCGATTGCGACCCCCGTTCCTATAATACCAATGCCGCCCAAATCGAGGCGGTCCTGTCACCCCGGTCCCGCGCCATCATCGTCGCCCATATTGGCGGTGAACCGGTCGATATGGATCCGGTTCTGGATCTGGCTCATCGTCATCATCTGGCGGTGATCGAGGATTGTTCACAATCGCATGGAGCCCTCTACAAAGGACGCCCCGTCGGGACCTTCGGCGATATCGCCGCTTTTTCAACCATGTCCGGCAAGCATCATTGTTCGGGCGCACAGGGGGGCATGGTCTTCACCCGCAATGAGGAATTGTACTGGAAGGCAAAGCGATTCGCCGATCGTGGAAAGCCGTTTAATCGGGCCGAAACCAAAAATGTCACGGCCGGTCTAAACTGTAATTCCAATGAACTGTCCGCCGTGATCGGCTGTGTCCAGGTCCGCAAACTGCCCAACATTGTCCGACGCCGGAACGCCATCGGCGAGTCCATTAAAAAAGCGCTGGCGGGCAGGCCCGCGGTCCAGGTCGGATGGCAAGTTCCCGAATCGATGTGTACCTATTGGTTTCTGCGTATTCGACTGAATTTAGCGGACTTGAGCGTCGATCGCGACACCTTCTGTCGGGCGCTGGCAGCCGAAGGAATTCCGGTTACGCCCTCCTACCGGCACTGCCCCGCCGAAGCGCCCTGGTTTGTCAACCGTTCCGTTTTTGGCGCATCGGGTTTCCCCTGGACGGCCCCCAACTATACCGGCAACCGTATTCCAACGGCAAAAATAGACAACATGATTGCCGTATCCGATTGCCATTTTAACCTGCCCGTGCATGAACGCTACGGCCAGGCGGAAATCGACGACATTGTCAACGCCCTGATCAAAGTCGAAACCGCTTTTTTAAAATAAAACTCGTTCGGCCAGCCATCACTTATTGCTGAATATGAAGATCGATCAGTTCTGAGGGCAGGCGAAAACGGCGAGAAACCGCGTCCGCCAAGGCTTTGACCCCAAAGCGCTCCGTGGCATAATGTCCGCCAAATATCGCATTGATTTTCAAATCCCGAGCCAGGGTGTATCCCTGCAGGCAAACTTCCCCGGTTACCAGCACATCCAATCCGCGGTTTTGAGCCTCCTCCAACTCAAGTGCCGCCCCCCCGGACACCACGCCCACGTGTCGGATGTGCGCTGATCCGAAATCCATGATCGTCGGCGCCTGCCCTAAAACCACCGCCACCCGTGCCGCAAATTCCTTGATTGTCATCGTTCGTGACAATTCGCCCGCATAGCCGATTTTCACTCCATGATACAGCCCAAACCGGGTGAGCCGGCGTAATTTCAACGCCCGTGCCAATAAAATATTATTGCCTAATTGCGGATGCGCATCCAAGGGGAGGTGGGAGGCATACAAGGCCATGTCGTTTTGGATCAGAGCGGCCACCCGCCGGTAATTCAACTCGGTCAATCGCTTTAACGAATCACCCCAACTCAAGCCATGATGGCAGATCAACAAATCCGCACGCCGCTTCCGCGCCGCTTCAAAAAACTCGAGTGAGGCATCAACCCCGGCGCAAACCCGACGGACTCGCCCGCTATTTTCGACCTGAAGACCGTTATGCGAAGAATCCTCAATTTTAACGGTCTTTAATAGTCCATCCAAAAAAGACACCACCGGTTTTAAGTGTGCCACTTTACACCTCTTGTTTGAAATCCTTGATGTTCAACTGCGGCCGTTGGTCGCCATAAAAGGTATTCCATTCCAGGGTAAACGCCACATCCATTGAATTCGGCGGCACCTCGCGGTGGCCCTGTCCAAACGCGATGGCATCAATCGACGTGCCTTGGACCTCTATCTGCAATTTAAGATGCTTGTCCTTAAGGATTTTTGGGGCACCCAGTCGCCGCACACCCCGCAAACCCCAGACGGGTTCCGGATTACCCGCCCCGAAAGGCCCTAATTTCGGTAACAAGCCGAGAATGCCCTCCATCTCGTCGGGGGAATCAATCCAGGAGTCAAGAGTTTGAATCGGGCGAAGGTCAAGGGCTTGCAGGGCGGAGCGACAAACTTCGGAAAAGTGACGGCAAAACGCATCGAACCGGTCTTTTCGAACAGTAAAGCCAGCCGCCATGGCATGTCCGCCAAACGATTCCAAGTGACTGGCACAGGCGGTCAGCCCTTTCACCAAGTCGAAAGGCGCGATACTCCGGCAGGATCCCCGCCCTTCCCCTTCTGAATTGAAGGAGACCACCGCCGATGGCAATCCGTATTTGGAGCTTAACCGCGAGGCGACAATGCCAATGACACCCTGATGCCATCCCTCTCCCCCCACGATCACACCAAAATCGCGATTTTGACAGAACGCCCCATCCACCCGAAGCAGGGCATCCTTCAGAATCTGGGTCTCGGTTTCTTGCCGGACGCGATTGGATCGATCCAGAATTTCGGCGAGTTCACGGGCACGTCCGGGATCGGTCGTCAGCAATAATTCGAGCGCAACCGATGGATCCCCCATCCGTCCGGCTGCGTTCAAGCGCGGAGCCAGGGCGAACCCAATTTGCCCCGCCTGGAAAGGAGGGCGGAGTCGCGCCACCGCCGTCAGAGCTTGAAGACCCACCGACGGCGCCTCATTTAACTGTTTGAGACCATACGTGACCAGAATTCGATTTTCGCCAACCAACGGGACCACATCGGCGATCGTTCCCAGGGCGACCAGATCGAGATGCCGACGCAAATCAAAGGTCTGGGCGCATCCCAACTCTTTCTGGCGCCCGCGTTTCACCAGGGCATGGCACAGCTTGAAAGCAACGCCCACACCGGCGAGATTGGCATGGGGCGAATCCGGATATAATTTGGGATTAATCATCACTCGCGCCGATGCCGGCGTTCCGGTGATTTCATGATGATCGGTGACGATCACGTCACTGCCCCGTTGGGCGGCCCAATTCACCGCGTCGTGCGCCCCCGTACCACAATCTGCGGTGAGGATCAAGGGTGCCCCCCGGGATAAGTCCGTCGGCCAGACTTTTTCCAGAGCGCCCACGCTCAGTCCGTAGCCCTCCTCCAGTCGATTGGGCAGACAGGGAATGACACGTCGAGCCCCCAGCCCATTCAACGTATGGACCAGAAGCGCCGTTGCGGTGATGCCATCCACATCGTAATCGCCATGAATGACGATCGGATCTCCGGCCTCAATGGCCTGCCAAATTCGATCGGTCGCCATTTCCATCCCTGGCAGATCAAAGGGATCAGATACGATGGCCAGATTAGGATTCAGAAATGCGGATATAGTATCCGGAGTGGTCAAATGACGGGCAACCAACGCCCGCACAACGGGCTTTGGCAGAGAAAGGCACCGGACTAAATCATCGAAGGCCTGATCGTCAACCGGAGCCAGTTTCCAGATTTTCACGACGCCACAGAGGCCCGACCGAGATCGGGCGTCTTAAATCCATACCAGAGCAGCACAACCGGGGTGGCGATATAAATGGTCGAATAAGTTCCGGCCAGCATTCCGATAAACATCGCCAGTGAAAAATCACGGATCGAGCCACCGCCCATAACCAATAAGAACAGGACTGAGAGCAAGGTCAGGAAGTTCGTCAACAAGGTCCGGCTTAAGGTTTGATTCATACTTAAATTGCAAATATCGACAAAGCTCCGATTGCGGACGAGTCGCAGATCTTCCCGAATCCGGTCAAAAATAACGATCGTGTCATTGACCGAATACCCAATGATGGTCATTAAAGCCGCCACCACGGTCATATTAATCTGAACACCGAGCAGATGACAAACTCCGGCCGTGATGAGGACGTCATGGAATAGGGCCGCCACCGCGCCGAGAGCGAAGCCAAATTCAAACCTCCAGGAAATATAAAGGATCATGGCGATCAGCGACCAGAACATCGCCCAGGCGGCATTCTTCTTCATTTCGCCGCCGACTTGGGACTTGACGTCATCCACCTGCAGGATTTTGAACTGGGCGTCGGGGAACGACTCCACCAGAAACTCATCAACGGTCAATTTGCGTTGCGGTTGCCCCTCTTCGCCGTCCTTCAAAATTGCCGGCGGCGGCCCCATCTTGAGCACGAGGAATTCCTGGGCATTGTCCATTTCCTTCTGGAATTGGATCATGACATCCTTGATTCCGACAGCATCCAACTGGGCCCGAATGGCTTCGACTTCAGGCTTCTGTGAAAAACCTAATGTCAGAGAGGTTCCGCCGGTAAAGTCCACGCCGAATACCCGGGTCAGATTTTGCCGACCGTGATAAAACATCGCGCCCCAAGAAACAACAATCACGACGACGGAGACCGTCAGCGCAATTTTCCATTTGGACATGAAATCGATCCGGGTTTCCCGGATAAGCGACATCATTTTAAGCCAGCCGGGCTTAGTGGACCAATTGGCCATCAGTTCAAAACAAAGACGGGTGACTACCACCGCGGTGAATAAGCTGACGATCAGCCCCCCGATCAGAGTCACCGAGTAGCCTCGCACCGGTCCCGCACCGGCCAGAATGAAGAGGATCACCCCGGTGATAATGGTCGTGATGTTAGAGTCGAAAATCGCCGAAAATGCGCGGGCATAGCCGGCCTGAACCGCCGAAAGGAATCCTTTTCCTGCCCGTAACTCTTCGCGAATCCGTTCAAAAATCAGCACATTGGCATCCACCGCCATGCCAATCGTCAAGGCAATCCCCGCGATCCCGGGAAGCGTCAACACCGGCAAGGCGACGGCTGAACCCGCCCGGGCTTCCGTCGAGAAAACACCGAGAAAACCAGCCACGAGGACCATCCCCAAGGGGATCAGAATCACATTCAAAATCAACGCCACATCGGCAATCAATCCCGAAAACAGATAATATCCGGCCATAAATACGATAATCGCCAGACACCCATACAGTCCGGCCGATACCCCACTACGGATGGTGTCGGAACCCAGAGTCGGATCGACAATCCGCCGCTCAATGATATTAACCGGAGCGGGAAGCGAACCGGCTTTGAGAATATTGGCCAGGAAGGAGGCCTCTTCGTAGGTGAAATTCCCGCTGATTTCGGCGCGCCCATTACGGATGGGAACCTTCAATTCAGGAGCTGAATAAAGGGTGCCATCCAACACGATGGCCAGTTGGCGGCCATTCGGAGAACTGCGGTTTTTTTCGCCATCAGGCGCATAATCACTGGTTACACTGGCAAACTTTTTGGTGCCCTTGGCATCGAATTCGACATTCACCACCGGTCGGCGTAATTCATCAAAATCAACCCGGGCTGTTTTCAATGTTTCACCGGTCATCTGCCGCTTACGTTCCACAAAATAGGGCCGATAGGCGACCACCCCATCGATCTGCTCCTTTTCCAGCATAAACTCGTAACCGTGCGGCGCCTGGAAACGCCCCATCTTATCACGAAACTCGCGATCCATCTGGGCATCCTTAACCGCCCCCCGATCCCGTTTGTAAACATCCATATTGCCGGCCTTGTCGATCACAAATCCCAGGGGAACCAACCCTTTGGCGAATAACTTGTCGGTCAATTCACGGTTATCCTTATGTACCAACCTGAACTCTAAAAAAGCGGCGCTTTGGATGTTCTTAGCCGCCTCATCCCGCTTGGCTTCGCCCACACCGGGCAATTGCACGACGATCCGGTGATTGCGCAACGGAAAAATGTTCGGTTCGGAAATCCCCAGGCCGTCGATCCGATTGCGAATGACCTCAACCGCCCGTTTCTGAGCGTCAAGAATCCGGGCGGGTAGTTTCTCTTCGACGCCTTGATCTGAAATGTCTTTGTTCTCTTCGCGAATCTGATCGCGAATAGCCGCTTCGTCGATTTCAACCATGAAGCTGGTTCCGCCTTTAAGGTCGAGCCCCAAGGGAATCTTCTGGTACCAGGGACCATGGGGATCGGTTGGCCAGATTAAAGCCAATGAACCGCAAAGGACCACCACCAAGACCAGCCATTTCCATAACGATTTTTTCAACATACGCATCCCCGCTTTGGTTAATCGCGCCGGGAGGGCTTGTTCCCCCCGACCCTATTCGTATCAAATCCAGTGCCTTAGGTCGCCTTGTCCTGTTCGCTGGGCTGTTCATCCTTGTCCAATACCCGCACCACGGACGAACGGGCCACATCGATTTTGACATTGTCGGCGATTTTAACGGACAGCACCTGGTCTTTGATATTGGCCACCGTGCCCAAAAGCCCGCCGGCAAACAGAATGCGGTCCCCGCTCTTGATCGCATCGACCATTTTGCGGCGTTCTTTTTCCCTTTTCGTTTGCGGCCGAATCATCATGAAATAAAAGAGCGCAAAAATAATCGCCATAAAACCCAAGGTTTGAATCAGGTCCGGTCCCTGCGGTTTCGCCTGTGCCAACATCATCATCCAATGTCCGTTCATCTGCTGTCTCCTTGTGTCGTCCGTCCGGCTCCCTGCGCCTCGCGAAACGCCTTGAAATCGCCAGTCTCCAAAGATCGGCGCATCTGCTCCATATACTGCATATACCGGTGCAGGTTATGCACCGTCAACAGGTGCACCCCCAGCATCTCGCCCACATTCAACAGGTGCCGGATATAGGCCCGCGAAAACCTCCGGCAGGCCATACATTCGCACCCCTCTTCAATCGGCCGGGGATCGCTTTTATACTCCCCGGCTTTCACCGGATAGCGACCTTGGGCCGTAAAAGCCGTCCCGTTCCGCGCCAGACGCGTTGGCATCACGCAGTCGAATAGATCGATGCCTTCCGCCACCGCATCCAGCATCTGCCCCATGCCCCCCACCCCCATCAAATATCGGGGCCGATCCCAAGGCAAT
>CAZCDO010000072.1:0-17048 GCA_964497135.1 uncultured Verrucomicrobiota bacterium | reverse complement strand
CATCGAGGATTGCGTCACTTCAAAAGATACCCGTTACTGCCTCGGCAGTGTCCTCAACCATGTCTGCATGCACCAGACCATCATTGGTCTGGAAGCGCGCAAGCAATTCCAGAAGATCAATCTCTATCCCGATATCGTCATCGGGTGCGCCGGGGGCGGATCCAATTTCGCCGGCATCAGCTTCCCCTTCCTGATGGATAAAATCAACGGCCGCGAAGTGCGCGCCATCGCCGCCGAACCCGCCGCCTGCCCCCGCATGACCCGCGCCCCCTACCTGTACGATTCCGGCGACGTCGCCATGATGACCCCGCTCCTCGCCATGCACACCATCGGCCACACCTTCGTTCCACCGCCCATCCACGCCGGCGGCCTGCGCTATCACGGGATGGCCCCCTTGGTCAGCCATGCCATGCGCGAGGGATTGATCGAAGCCCGCGCCATGATGCAATTGGACTGCTACAAGGCCGCCGTGCTCTGGGCCCGCACCGAAGGATTCATCCCGGCCCCCGAAACCGCCCATGCCATCGCCTGCGCCATTGAGGAAGCCAATACCGCCCGCGAAGAAGGCAAGGAAAAGGTCATCCTCATCAATTGGTCCGGCCATGGTCTCATGGATCTAAGCGGATACCAGGCCTACTTCGACGGCAAGCTGATCAATTACAGCCTGCCGGAAGAGGAACTCCAACGCTCCCTGGCGGTTCTCAAGGATCTGCCGAAACCGGGTCCGTTGTGATTAACGATCCGGGTGGCCGCCACCCGGATATTCTCGTCAATCCATATAGTGAATCCGATGCCGGTTTTCAGCCAGGAGCCGGGCATTGAATTCGTCGCCGCCGTCCAGGTTGGCGCTCATAAAAACCGGAGGCGTCTTCCCCTGCTCCGCCAGCATCCGGACCGTTTCCGCCACCATCGCATTCACGATCGCCAGCGAGGTGATTGACGATAACGGCCCGGTCTTCTGGGCCAGCCCCGGGATCGACACCGCCGCATCCCCATACGGCGCGCCATTGTCGAGGACCAGGTCGCATAAATCGGACAGCTTTTTTCCTGAGGGATGCCGGCTTGAAACCCCGGCCGAATACGCCAGGGCCGTGACGCCGATGGTCTGCAACCCCTTCCTCCGGGCTTCCAACGCCATATCGATCACCACCGCATTCCGTCCTGAGGTCGAGGCCAGCAGCAACACGTCGCCCGCCCGGGCGGGCGAAGCTGCCAGCATTTCCGCACCCAACCCCACCACCCGTTCCATCCGTGAGGTGGCGGTCATCGGCCGCACCGAGAGATTCATCCCGTGCGGATAAATCGGATTGATCAGCATCAGGCCGCCCGTCCGATAAACCAATTCCTCGGTCACCATAAATGAATGGGTCGCGCCAAAGGAAAACAGGCTCTGATCCTGGACAATGGCATCCGTCAACATTTGCGCCGCCGCATGGATCCCAGCCATCTGGCTCGTTGCGACCCGCTGGAGCGCTTCCTGCACCGCCGTAAAATAGGCTTCAGCCGACATGTCAGTATCCTTTCCGATGAAATTCTTTCAAAGCCGCCTGGTAAAAATCCCCACCGCCGGGACGGTTGGCGCTCATGAAAACCGTCGGCGGATGACCTTCAGCGGCCATCCGTTCCATGACCCGCCCCCAGATCAACCAGCCGGTCACGGTTGCCGCCACCCCCGATACCGGCATGAGTTTAAACTCATACCCGGGGATCGACACCGACGCATCGCCAAACGGCGCGCCGATATCGACGGCCACATTCGCCACATCCATCAGCTTTTTCCCGCTGGGATGAACCGACTCCACCTGGGCGGAATAACTGAAGGCCGTGAAGGCAATGACCTTCAAACCCCGTTCCTGACAAGCCAGTGTTAACTCGATCGGTCCCTTGTTGCGCCCGGATACCGAGCTGACCAACATCACATCGCCCTCCCGCAGATTGCCCGCCTGGACCGCCAGACGAATAGCCGCGCATTCCCGGTCAAAACCGGCCGGGCCCGGCCGCCCCTTCAAGGTCTCCGCCACCGGATCGTTCACCGTAAGGGACCAGGAAAACGGCTGAACCGCGGCCAAACCTCCGGCCCGATTGATAAAATCGCCCTCGTTTCCATGCCCGATTCCGGAACAATGAATGGCGTGCCCAGCGCTCATTGCCTCAACCACCAGGCCGGCCGCCTGTTCAACCCGGTCCATTTGGGTGTTTTCCAAGTGAGCCAAAATAGTCCGAACCGCCGCCAGATAATCCGTCGTTGCGCTCATGTATTCACCTGTGTTTAGCAATGAAACAATCCAATGCCCCATATTTACGAGGGTCGCGATTGCCCCCCTTCCCCGTCGGCTCATATCCTAACGAAGAGTCCGGCCAATCGGGCAAAAAATCGCGCGCTGACGTGAGAAGATGGGCCCGGACCCGCTCCGGATCGCACCCTTTCTGGTTCAGCAAAGCGTCCAGGATAATGCCAAAAACGGGAGGAATCAGCAACCGGGCCGGTCGAACCCGGGGTGCAAACACGGTCACGCAACGGCATAAATGGGCCCAGAAAATCCGGGAACGGGTGATCACGCTCCCTATCCCAATCAACGGGAATCCATATCGACAAAGGTCCAAGGTGTCGGCGACATCGTAAATCACTTCCGCCATGCTTTCCGCCGATTCCTCGAGGATTTGACGGGCAATCCGATCCCCGCGTTCCGCCTCTTCATCCACCATTCGGGCCAAAGAGGCGATCTGCCAACGGTCCCGGGGCTTATGGAAAAAACCGATCAGATGAAAATCACGGGGATAGCCATCCATTTTTTTACAGGCGTTCAGGATGACCGGACCCAACGTCGTTTGATGCCGGGGATGCCAATGATCCAGGGCCGCCGCCCGAAGCGCCTGAACCCCGATCCGACTCGCTCCCCCAAAATCCCCAAAATTCGGACCCAGCCCGTCACAAATCGATTGCTGCCCCTGCCGGTTCCGCCCGGACACATGGGATCCGGTTCCCGCCAGGGCCACCACCCCCACTCGCCCCGGAACCAGGGACAACTGGGGAAAGGATTCAGAGGAGGCCTTGAGCAAAACCCTCTTCTTAAGTTCCGGAGGCAGGATGTCCTCCGGCCGCAGGTGGGTCGCGGCATGGTGCAGGGTCACCCGGGCACCTGGGGGTAATCCCGTCGCCGCCCGGCGAATCGCCGTTTGAATCACGAGCGGGCTGCGCCCCCCGGTTGCAGCCGTTCCCACTTCGGCGACATCGCAATGGCCCCAGCCACACACGCTCCCATCCGAACGAACCAACAGCGCTTCGCTCTTGGTCCCTCCGCCATCCAACCCCATCAGAAAGGTATATTTATCCATTCGCCCTCTTTACATCGGCTCGCGCTAGAACCCGCTCCGCCGTAACTCCCGTCCGCTCATAGAGCGGGGCTCCATCTGTTTCTCATTGAGCGGGCACCACAACTTCTCGTTGAAGCCGCGTTCTATGAGCACCTCTGTTTCAGGTCAATTTCAACACGGCCACCCCGTAGGGTTCCAATTCGATCCGCTCGACGACCTCTTTTCGGGTCAAAAGATCCCGGGCGGCAAACGGAATTTCCACCCGTTGCACCTCTTCGATGTGGTTCATCACAAACAGGAATCGCCCGGTCTTTCCCTCGCGCAGGCTCACTTCCACTCCCGGCGGAGGCGCCAGCAGGGGGGTGATCCGGGCCGATTTCAGCAGAGCCCCGATCAGGGCGTCATAGAAGGAGTCCTCTTTGAATGTCGTGCCGAGGTAATAGGCACACCCTTTCCGGTGTTTTTTTCGGGTCAGGGCCGCAAAATCATGCATATGCCACGGCAGATATTTGACCAACACCTCGGCATCCCCCGCCGTGATCCAATCGGCAAACTTGATGGCCGTCAGAGCTTTGGGAAAACCCTCGACGCCATCCGCCGCATAGGTCATCAGGTCATCCAGCGCCTCGTATTCTTCAATGACAATTCCCAGCAGATCGGTCAGTTTTCCCGGCAGGGTCCGCTCATGGCATAACCCACCCAAATCCTTGACTCCGGTCCGGAAATCGGTCATCAACACCCCGCCTTGCGCCACATAGGCGATCACCTGATCGGCAAGGGCATCCGGCAGGATAAACTGCTGGGGCATGATCACCAGGCGATAGGCCTTCAGGTCGGAACCGGGTTGAATCAAATCGGCATTCACCCCGGCCCGCATCAGCGCCTGGTAATACCGGCGGACATGGGCGACATACTGGTTGCCGGTGAAGCCCGGCTGGCTCTGAATCGCCCAAAGCGAATCGTAATCGTAGAGAATCCCCACCGGCGGGCGGACGGTGGTGCCGGCGAGTTGAGCCTTGATCTTGTGAAATTCCCGTGCCGTCGTTCGGGCCTCCTGGTAACGCCGCAGGGGAACCCCGTCATGCCCCAGCAATCCGTGCCAATATTGTTCCCGACCCGCTGTGCAGGTGCGCCAGCGAAACCAGACAATGCTGTCGGCGCCATGGGCCAGTTGCTGGTAAGTCACCTTGCGTAGTTCACCCGGCCGGACATTGCGGCCCATGGTATTCCAGCCGCCGGGGCCGGCCGTCTGCTCCATAATCCAGAAGTTTTTCCGTTTCAATCCGCGCATCAGGTCGGCCGCCATCGCCGCGTCATAGGGGATGGTAGGCGAGCCCCAAACCGGATAATTATCCCACGACACGAAATCCAGTTCCTCGGCCAACTGGTAATAATTAATGTTTTGATACAGCCCCATACAGTTATGGGTTATGAACTGGGCCGGACAACCGGCGCGCAAAATGGCAATCTGTTCATGTTGGAAACGCACCTCCTGCCAGGTTACAAACCGCTTGTAATCCAGCCACATCCCGGGATTGTGATGATCCAAGGGGATCATGATCTCAGCCCATTCCCGGAACGTATGGCTCCAGAAATGGGTTCCCCAGGTCCGGTTCAGCGTGTCCAGCGTCCCGTATTTAGTCCGCAACCACTCTTGGAATTGAATCTTGCAGGTCCCGCAATGACAGGGTTGACCGCCGAATTCATTATCCGTCTGCCAGCCGATCACCGCCGGATTCGCGGTGTAATGCGCGGCCATTGCGCGCGTAATGCGCTCGGAGAACAGGCGAAATGTTCCGTTGGATGGGCAGTTGTTTTTGCGAACTCCCCAGATTTCCCGGTTGCCGGATTCCAGAACCCGCATCACGTCCGGGTATTTGCGGCACATCCAGGCGGGCATCGTCGCCGTGGGCGTTCCCAAAATCACGGAGATCCCGTTTTGGGTCAGGTGCGCGATCGCCTCATCCAACCAGGTAAAATCAAACCGGCCTTCCTCCGGCTCCATGAACGTCCACGCGAATTCGGCCAGGCGGGCGACCGTAAATCCGGCTTCCTTCATCAATCGCGCATCGATCGGCCAGCGTTCCCGCGTCCAATGCTCGGGATAGTAATCTACGCCGATATATTGGGGAACGGCAGGCGAGGTCGGGGCGGGGGTCTTCTTTTTCATTGGGCAGTCCATCCTCCATCAATAACCAGGCTTGACCCGGTCATAAAACTACAGGCCGGCGAACAGAGATACAAAATAAGACCGCGGATTTCGCGGGGTTGCGCCCATCGTCCAATCGGTAATTTGGCGATGAACGCCTCGTATTTGGCTTTATCCTGCAATAACGGCAGATTCATCGGGGTTTCGAAGGGACCGGGACAAAGCGCGTTGACACATATGCCATCGGCGGCATATTCCAGCGCCAGGGTTCGGGTCAGACCCAGCAGAGCCGCCTTGCTGGACGCATAAGCCGCCCGACCGGGAATCGAAATAAAAGAGAGCATCGACCCCAAAAAAACCACCCGTCCGAATCGCCGCTGCCGCATCCCGGGCAGGACGTGTCGCGCACACAGGAAACTGCCTTTGACATTGATCGACAGAATTGAGTCCCATTCGTCCCCGGTCAGTTCATCACTGCCTTTGCGAATGTTGATCCCCGCGCAGGCCACGAGAATATCCGGCGGAGCCAGAGTCTGGCCCATCTGTTCCACGAACTGGATGATATCCGACTCGGAGGTTACGTCGGCCGCCATGCCCCAGACGCGGCGCCCGGTCTGGTCGGCGATCTCGGCGGCGACCGCTTTAACCTCCGTGCCGTGCCGACTGCAAATGGCTACATTGGCACCGGCCAACGCCAGCGTCAGCGCCACCTCCCGCCCCAAACCCTTCGTGCCGCCCGTTACCCAAGCCGTCCGGCCCGTTAAATCAAATAATTCCGCCCAAAGCGAATTCATAGCCTGTGGCCTGTCCCTTAATAATATGCCCCCGCGTAAAACCGGGTCATGAAGGCATCGAAAAAGGCGTCGCGGACCCGCAGATGGCCGGCGGGACTCGGATGATTCGCCGTTTCCTGATGCATCATGGTCTGCTCCCAATTGGGACTGGACGTGATGTATTCATACACCGGGGCGATGGGAATATTGTATTTCGCTCCGACATTGTAAACAAAAGGATTAAAGGCCGCGATTCGTCCTCCTTGGATCGACCGGTCGGCATAATCGGATTTAATGGTGGGCGGCACCGTGGCCAGGATCACCTTGGCGCCCCGCGCCTGGGCTTGAGCGACCATTTCGCCCAGGTTAAATTCTGTTGCATCGAACATATAATCGTACAACGCATCATTAACCCCTTCCATCAGAAGCAGAACATCGGGCACCATTTGATCCAAAACACCGGGCAGGCGCAGTTTACCCTTCCACGTGTATTCCCCCGATTTGCCTTTATTGACCGAGATGAAGTATCCGCCCAACCGGATATTCATCAGCTTTTCCAGCATCACCGGATAAGCCGTCGGCGGTTCACCCGAAAGACTGCCTTCTCCATAGGTGATGCTGTCGCCGAAAGCCGTCATCACCAGTCCTTCGCTCGACCGCAGGGCATAGGTCTGGATCGGCACCGCCCCTTTCCAACCCCAATTGACACCCCAGCTTAAAATCGTCCCGCCCAACGTCCGAATATACCAAAGACCCGTTTTACGCTCATAAACAGCCAGATCGGTCCGACCATCGCCATCGTAGTCGCCCGGAACCGGGGTGGCCTCGGCCCATCCCCAATTCACTCCCCACGCCAGGATCGTCCCAGAAATGGTCTGAATATACCACTTTCCGTGGGCGCGATCATAAACGGCCAGATCCGCCTTCCCATCGCCATCGTAATCGCCCGGGACCGCCCAAGCTCCATTCCAGCCCCAGGACCGGCCAAAGGCCACCACGCCCGTCGGGGAATCGATATACCAAGTGCCCGCCCGCCGATGGTACACCGCCAGATTGGCGCGACCATCCCCATCATAATCCGCGGGCACGGGAACCGTCTCGGTCCAACCCCAGTTCTTGCCCGGTATTGTCACGACCCCGGCCAGAGAGCGCACATACCACATCCCGGTCGTCCGGTTGTAAACCCCCAGATCGGTCCGTCCGTCCCCATCGTAATCAGCGGGAAAGGCGTCAGCGTCCGCCCAGCCCCAATTAACGGGTGAAGCCAGCACGGTTCCGTTCATCGAACGGATATACCAGTTGCCTGAATCCCGATGATACACGGCCAAATCAGCCGATCCATCGCCGTCATAATTCCCCGGGGCCGGGGCCGCGCCCGCGAACCCCCACTGGGTCGGGAAAGCCAGGGCCGGGCCGTTGCTGTAACTGAAAATAAACCAATTGGCCGTGTTCGGATCGAACACCGCCAGATCATCCCGCGCTCGCCCATCCCCGCCCACCCCATCGAAATTACAGGGGTGCGCGCGCAAAGGGGCAGCCTGCACCTGAGTCGCAACGACCAGCAATCCCGCCGTCCAAATCCATTTCATACCAGATAAGAGTCGCATCGTAATCCTCCAGAATATCAAATCACTAATCCGTTAATATATCTGATTGGTGTAATAAAAGCACGAAAATAACAATGATTTGGTTTTGGCGATTAAGTTCAATAAAGTGCGCCATTTCTCACTTTATGGACTGTTTAATGTCTATAGGACTCGCGAACAAATCCTGCCAGGTTTCAATTAAATCCCCCCGGTTCAAGGCGAGCAACACGGCCGGCCATCGGGACCGATGGCTTTCATGAAGAAGCCAGGGTTCAAATCCGAGGGCCAAATAAATTTTTATGGCGGCCAAACGATGATCATCGGTCGATAACCAGGCCGAAACCCATTCTTCATCACGCATCCGATTCAATGCCGCCCCCATCAATGCCTGCCCCAACCCCTTGCCGCCATGGCCCTCCAAAACACCGACGTAATGAATCATGCCGGCCTGGGGTCGAAAAACCGGACGAATATAGGCCGCCGTTGTGCCCACCGGCTCAACGCCGTGACAGACAAAGAAAATCCGCTCCGGCCTGAAAGCCGGATCCTGCCGCATGATCTTGTCAAACGACAGCGTGGAGGGTTCAATCTTAAAGGAACCCGCGATGATGTTAACCCAATGCACATCATCGCCAGGCTCATAGGTCCGCACGCAATAGCCCTCAGCCACTCGAAGCGGGGGTAAATTCGTCAGATCCGGCCGAGTCATGTACAACTGGGGAAGCGGAGCAACTGCCGTCATAGGCATCCCTTTCTCATCCCCGTCCGGATTCCGCCCCCGCACGGATCGCATCGACCAGGGCCTTGCGCAATTGGTCCGGGGTCACCGGTTTGCTGGCAATCACCTCGACATGGCGCGACGTAACCCCCGCATTGCGGATAATGTCGCCCAACCCGGTGAGCAGGATCACGGGCATCCGGGGTTTAATCCGTTTGATCTCCTCTGCCAGGCGTTCTCCATCCATTCCCGGCATGGCGCGATCGGTGATGACCAGGTCAAACGTCTCCGTCTTGAAGAGGGAAAGGGCCTCATTCCCCTGTCCGGCCACCGTCACCGTATGCCCGTCAGCCGTCAACAATTCGCGCAGGGCTTCGCGCACCCACGGTTCGTCATCGACCAACAGGATCCGACAGGGCGGAATCGTTGATTTCAGCGGGTCGGCCGGGCCGGCGGAAAGCGTCTCCACCGCCTGAATGCGGGGCAACCGCACGGTAATCCGGGTCCCCTTCCCCGGCCGGCTGTCAATCTCGACCGAACCGTTGTGCCGGCGAACCGTTCCCGCCATCAGGGTTAAACCCAGACCGGCTGACTCCTGCTCCTTGGTTGAAAAAAACGGTTCACAACAATGGCGGCGCACGGCATCCGACATCCCCTGGCCGGTGTCGCTCACCCGGAATCCAACCCGCTGATCGCCATCCTCAAAAGTTTCCAAGGTCAGAACCCCGCCTTGGGGCATCGCCTCAAGGGAATTCTGGATCAGATGGGCCAGGGATTCCCGCCATTCACTTTCGGACCCGTCAATCGGCGGCAGAGGCGCCAGTTTTTTATCGATCTGGAGGTTGGACCCGCGACGGGCGGCGGCTTCAATCAGTACCTGGTGGGCGCGTAACGCCTCCTCCATCGCCCGATTGAGATCCACCGACCGGTGCTCCATCGCCGGGGAGGGCACCTCCGTCACTTGAACAAACCGGTCCAGCGTAGTCTTGGCCGCCCGGGCGGAAGCGGTAATACTTTCCAGAGCCTGCCGGATCCGATCCCCTTCCGCCAGTTGACTCGAATAGTCCAGAAGGGTCTCGCCGGATCGAATCACCGGCTGAAGATGAGCCCGGACTTCCTGAATGACGCCCTGCATCATTTTCCGGAGGAGTTGCAGGCGTTCCTGCTGGAACCCCTGTTCCGCGCGACGCAGTCGAACGAAAGCATCCGACAACAGAATATTGTTCTGCTCCAATTCCCGGGTCATCTGACCGCGCCGGCTCAATTCAGCCCGGACTCCGGCAAAGGCAAATCCCGCCAGGATCAGCGCCATCAAGGCGGCAAACAAAATGGCCACCGTATCCAAATTCTGTTGCGCCACCGAAAGCTGATGCTGATTGATTTCAATCAGGCTCAGCAAACCGGTGAAAAGTTCCCGGTAATGTCGCAACAGTTCCTCCTCCAGATACGCCCCCTGCGCGGCGTCCCGCGCCGAAGCGGGACGACGGGACCAATCCTCCAGTCGTTTAAAAGTCGTCCACAGAGCCGCATGGCGCGCGTTCAAAACGTCGATGATCGATTGTTCCACCTCCTGGTCCGTCGCCTGCGTTTCCAAAACCCGTCCGACGGCCCGATATTGACGTTCCCAAGCCTCGAAAAGAATCGGATCGGCGGAATTCAGGGTCCGGCGGCCCGCCGCCTCCATCTCGATCAATTCACTGATGCCCAAGCGGACCAACCGGAGGCGGGTATCGGTTTCATTAAGCCGATCGGGCCGCAGATACAGGACGACGCCCACCAAGAGCGCCAACAACGGAGCAAAAACAGCGCTGAATTGCATTCCGCCTTTGATTTTGAACTTCATGATGCGAATCCTTTATTTAGGAGAGATCATATTCCCGAATTTTACGCTGGACGGTCCTCAGGGACACATTGAGTTCCCGCGCGACCTGAGTGCGATTGGCTCCAGCGCGGGCCAGACTCCGGCGCAAGGCCTCCTTCTCGATTTGCGCCAGGGTCATTCCCGGCGGCGGCCAGGACTCCCCGCCCGGTGCGGGAAGCCGGTCGGCCAGATCGAGCGCCAGGTCCGCCCGGGTCAGAATCGGGCCGCGGGTCAGGATGACCGAGGCTTCCACCACGTTGCGCAATTCGCGCACATTACCGGGCCAGGGATGGGCCGCCAACGCGTCGAAATAATCCGGCGCCAGCCGGTCGATCACCCGCCCGTGCTCCCGGGCGGCTTGGGCGGCGAATCGCTCGGCCAGCGGCCGGATGTCCTCCGGACGTTCGCGCAGGGGCGGCACGGTGATCGTCACCACTTGCAGACGATAGAGCAGATCCGGCAGGAAAAAGCCGGTCCGGACCAATTCGCGCAAATCGCGATTGGAGGCGGCGATCACCCGGACATCCACGGACACCGGTGCCAACCCGCCCACCCGCAGAATTTCCCGCTCTTCCAATGCGCGCAACAGCCGGATCTGTACCGGACGCGGCGCCAGCCCGATCTCGTCGAGAAACAAGGTGCCGCCATCGGCCCGCTCGAACGCGCCGGGATGCCGGGTAACGGCCCCCGTAAAGGCGCCTTTCTCATGACCGAACAACTCCGACTCCAAAAGGGTTTCGGCGAAGGCGCCGCAATTCAGGGCCACAAAGGGACCGTTGGCGCGCACCCCATCCGCATGCAACGCGCGGGCCACCAACTCCTTGCCGACCCCGCTTTCCCCGACGATCAACACCGTCACCGCCGTGGGCGCCACCGCCTCGATTTTCCGCAGAACATCCCGCATGCGGGAAGAAGCCGCTACCAGGGTTCGCGCGGCATATCGCTCAGACAAGGCCCGGTGCAGGGCCGTATTTTCATTCCGCAACCGTCCGGTCTCGACGGCCCGGGCCAATCGCGCCTGTAAATCATCGAAATCGAGCGGCTTGACCAGGTAGTCGTAGGCCCCGTTTTTTAGCGCTTGCACCGCCGTTTCCACCGAACTGTGCGCCGTCATCAGCAGAACCGGAACGGGATCCCGTGTGCCTCGGATCCGGCCCAACAACTCCAATCCGTCCGCCCCCGGAAGCACCAGATCGGTCAGGACAACATCCGGCTTGTCCCGGCGAAAAAGCGCCCAAGCCTCCTCGACGGACATCGCCGAAAGGACTTCATACCCGGCCTCCCCAATGGCTTCGGACACCGAACGCAAACCATCGGGGTCGTCTTCCACCAACAGGATTCGAGCTGTTTTGGCATCCATCGGTCGCTTCCTTTGGAAATACTTTTATTTCCGGCGCATCGGGATCAGCATGCGTATCCGGGTTCCCCGCGGCGTTCGATCCTCGATCTGGATCGTCCCCCCGCTCTTACCCACCGCCGCGCGGGCCAGGCTCAATCCAAGGCCTGTCCCCCCAGGTCGTCCACTAACAAACCAGTCGAAAACCCGATTCCGGATCGGCAACGGAATTCCGGCGCCGTCATCTTCGATCTCCACGCTGGCGCCTTCGGGGATCCGGTCGGAGCGGACCGT
The DNA here is from genome assembly GCA_964497135.1 of uncultured Verrucomicrobiota bacterium. Classification (GTDB taxonomy): domain Bacteria; phylum Verrucomicrobiota; class Kiritimatiellia; order CAIKKV01; family CAIJXV01; genus CAIJXV01. The sequence continues at coordinate 5,016 of CAZCDO010000072.1, read as the reverse complement.
CACCGTACTGCCTTCCGGCGCGGCCTGACGGGCATTGACCAGGATATTAACGATGGCGCGCTTTAATGCCAATGGAAAACCACTGATCATGAGCGGCTCGGGTGATAAGCGGAGGTCCAATCGCAGGCCGCCCTTCTCAAAATGGGGCTGCACCAGGTCCACCGCTTCGCGCACACACCCGTTCAAATCAAGCGGCTCGGGTTCCCGGTGATCGGGCTTGGCCGCCAGAAGAAACTCCTCCATCAGGACATCGATCCGGTCGATCGTCCGCCGACTGCGCCGTTCCAGTTCTGTCAACCGGTCCAACCGCAACCCGGCCCCTCGTCCGATCTCCCGTTCCATCATTTGGAGGTCCAACTTCAAGGACGAGAGTGGATTGCGCACGTCGTGAAAAATACCGTCGGCCAGGATGCCGGCAAACGCCAGATGCTCCTCTTCGCGACGGGCTTCCTGCCGGCGCAAATCGCGCCGGATGGCCCAGGCGATCAGAAGCACGGCCCCTCCAAATGCGCCGAGCAAGGTCCATAACGCCATCCGGAAAAGGGCGGAGAGGGCGGCAGATGCGGTTGATTCCTCGCGGGTAATGACTTCGCGGCGCAGGGCGACCTGCAGGGTCCGCGCCGGTCGCCCATCCCCGGTCACCGCCAGGGTGAAGGTGATCACCGGCACCACCCCGGTTCCCTGGGCGATCAACCGCCGATCAATCACCGGCAGGTCCGGCGCGCGAACCGGCGTTCGTTCCGCCAGTTCGGGTTGCCGGTGATAAATCAATTGACCCTGCTCGGCCACCGAAACGTACTGGAGCCCCGGCTCCACCTGGCGGAGCGATTGCACCCAACGATCAAAATCGTCCCACTCGCTCCCGCCGGTCGGAACTCCGTTGCGCAGGGCCGGTTGTTCGGCCAATTGCCGGGCCATCAAATGGCCCCAATCCAGGACCGATTGGGCTGTCGTCGCATGCAGGGAGTTCCGGTACAACCGGACCATGCTCCATAAACCGGCCGCCGAACCGATCGCCAGAATCAGGATCAGGATCCCGACCACCTGTGTCAGCGAAGGAGGCCGTCGTCCGGGCCGCCGAAAAAACGAGGTCGGGGCTGATGTCTGGGGTTCTTTCACGTCACTGCTTCCGTAACCGATTTTGCGGACCGTTCACGACCGTGAATCTCGTTCTTGCCACTTTCCGGATTTTACGCTAGATAGAGACTCAACGCCAACCTGTTTAATCTCGCTCAGGGATATTCCATGGCACAGCAAGGGCTTGTCAATATCATTAATTTCATCCGGGGCATTTCGAAGAAGCCCGGGGCAACCCCGTACTCCGCCCGGTTCCCAAGGACGGGCGTCTCCTTCAAGGCAGGGGAACCTGCCCGGCACGCGAGGTGACTTCATGAATTCCGATGGGAGTCGAGCCACTAAATGGGCGATCGGTGCCGGACTGCTCTGCGTGATGATCCTCTACGGGACCCAAGTCGCTCAATTCCGCCATTATCTCAACGATGACAGCTACATCACTTTGCGCCATAGCCTGAATTGGGCCGAAGGACGGGGGCCTTTTTACAATCCCGATGAAAAGGTCGAGGGCTACACCAATTTCCTGCTGATGTCGATCCTGTCGCTCGTCATTCGCATGGGCGGAGCCGGGGCGGCACCGGCTCTCGCCAAGGGACTCGGCATCGCCTGGGGGGGAGGCTCCGTCGTCGGTGTGTTTTACCTGATTCGCCGGCTCCTGCGCCAATCCGGCCGTCCCGCACTCCCCGCCACCTTCGCGGGTTTGGCCGGTGCCGGCTTGCTGGCGATCAATCCCGCCTTCGCCGTTAATTGCGCCAGCGGCTTGGAAACCAGCCTGTTTGGATTTCTGCTTCTGGTTGGTGTAACCCTGACCATCCTGGAAACCCAACCGGTTCGATGGCTCGGGTCAGGCCTGATTTTCGGTTTGGCGATTTTGACGCGACCCGAGGGAATATTTCTCTTCGGATGTTTTGCCCTGTGCCGCTTCATCACCGGCGTTGCGACGTCCGACTCGATGGGCTTCAGACAAATCCTGCATTTCCGGCCGGGAGCGCTCCGCAACGGGCCGCCCACCCTCCGAATCGAGTTGATCAACGCCCTGATCGTCGGCGCCTTTTTCCTGGGGCACCTCCTGTTCCGGGTCTTAACGTATGAGGGCGAATGGTTGCCCAACACCTACTATGCCAAGGCCGGCGGATTCTGGAAAGGAAGCGCGGGAACGTATGTCAACCAAGGAGCACTCTTCGCCATTCTGGGTTTCGGTGGCATTCTCATCGCGGGCGCCGGACACCTCCTGCGCCGGATCGATCCCCGCCAGATCCTGCCGTTATCGGCCATCGTCCTCGCGGGAATCGGCCTGCCTTGGATCACCGGCACCGATTGGATGGTCGGCTGGCGCATGGTCCAGCCCTATGTCCCCCTGCTCATCGTGTGGGCCGTCACGGGTTGGTTCCTGTTGTTGGACAGCCCCCTCCTCCGCTCCGCCCGCTGGGCGGGCCTTCTGACCCTCAGCTTGGTGCTGGCCCAAGCCGCCCGATCCGAAGAGATCCGGCGGAGCCTGTGCACGGAAACCCGGCTCCGGGCCGAAGGGTATCGCACCGGACATCTGGCCCTGGCCCGCTGGTTACAGGCGCAATCCCCTCCCCCTCACAGCCTCATCGCCCTGATGGACATCGGCCTGATCGGATACGAATGCCCGAATCTCCGCATCCTCGATATTACAGGATTGACCGACCGGTTCATCGCCAAGAGCCCGGGCCGGTTCCTGCACAAGACCTATGATCCTCACTATATCCTCGACCGTCAGCCCGAATACATCGTCCTGACGCTGACCACCCCCGGCGTTTCCTACACTCCGCCCCCCCCGGATGCCGTTTTTCGATTCTGGACCCAGTGCGAGGAAACGCTCCACGCCACACCGGCCTTCCACGACCAATATTGCCGGCCGCCACCGCCTCACCTCCCCACCTCCGCGCATTGGACGGAACGATTGGCGACTCAAATCGGCGCCGAACATATTTTCGAACATGCCCATCCCGGCTGTCACTACCTGCTGGCAGTATTTCGCCGCCAATAACAGGGATTCACAGCGGAGAAACCCGAAAACAAACGGAACCCACCCCCCGCTTCGCGGACCCCTCCGTGTGGAGGGGATCAAAACAGAGAACCCACCCCCCGCTTCGCGGACCCCTCCGATGGAGGGGATCTTATCGGAAAGATCCCCTCCTGCGGAGGGGTGCCCGTAGGGCGGGGTGGGTGATTCCGCCCCGTCAAATCCGCCCCTTCAAATCGGTTGACCGGCACCTGTTCCGGGCCTAAACTCTAAACTCATAATTCATTGAAACGGGGTTAAACATTTTCTGTTTCACCAGGGAAGGACGGGTGGTCGATCATGGCCGATTCATCGCGATATTGTGCGCGCCTCATCGAGGCAGGCGAAGTGGCGGGGTGGCAGGCTTTGCGCCGGCAACTGGCGCTGTTTGATCTGGAGTCCATGCGGGGTGCGCTGGCGACTTGCCCCTTGCGCCTGCCGGCCCGACGGCCCCGGCTTCTGTTCGGAGAATCGGACGTTGCGACGATCCGGTTGAGGGCCAATGCGGCCATTCGCGAGCGCATCCGGCGGCACTGCGACCACCTGATTGCCGATCCGCCCGACGGGGTTGATGGCAGTTTGGCAACCGCCTTTTCGCGTCCGGCCCGGTTCGTTGCCGGGGGGTTCCTCGTGCTTCAGGATGAGCGTTATGCCGAATGGGCGCTCCGCCGGATCGAGGCGTTGTTAACCCGTCCATCCTGGATGTTCCCGGTTCATGCCTCCTTCATCAAGCGTTGCGATCATGTCATGGCCAACGTCGCGGCAGACCTGGTTTGTGCCCATGATCTGTTGGGCGAGGCGGCGACTGATACCCTGACCGATCGGCTCGCCGATGAATTGCGGCGATTGCTGTTGATCCCCTATCTGGAAGGCATGAGAAACCGGGATGAATTCTGGTCGGGGGATGCTGGTCTGAATAATTGGAAGATCATGACGTGCGGAGAATCCGGCTTTGTCCTCTGCGCATTTGCCGATCGCTGGCCCGAGGCTCGGGAAGGCTTGGTCCTGTCGGCCGGTGGCGTGCTTGAAATCATGGACGCCATTCCGCCGGAAGGGGATTGGCCGGAAGGCGTCGTTTATTGGTATGCCACCCTGTTCATGGGTTTGCGATTCGGATGGGCGTTACGGCGCCTGACCGGCGGCGCGGTTGATTTACTGACTCATCCCCGCCTGGCCGTCACGGGCGACTTCGGCGCCGCGCACATTTCGCCGGCCGGCCGGGTTTACAACTATGGCGACAATGGCCCTTCGCTGGGCCCCTATCCCGCCGAGGCGCTCCTGTTGCTGGCCGCCGCGCAGTCGCGTCCCGATTGGCGGGCGGCCGCGGTTCAATTCCCCAGCGATAGTCCGCTGTGGCTGTATCTCGACGATCCCCAGGCGGCGAAGACGCCGCCACCCGACGGAGCTCGCGTTTTTTCGGCGACCGGGGTCGGTCTTTTACGGCGGGGCCGAACTTTGATCGGCATGCGCAGTGGCGACAGCACGGTCGGCCATGCCCATTTGGACAGTAATTCGTTTATGGTCGAGACGCGGGGGGTGTCGCTGATTCGGGATTCCGGGCTCTGGCCGTATGCCCATCCCCGTGATTTTTTCGATTGCGGAAACGGTTACGGAGGGGGGCGTTGGAATTTCGACGGGCTGGCCACCATCGGGCACACCGCGATTTTGGTGGATGGGCAGGGACAGGCCTATGGCGGGGACTATGCCGGACAGATCGCAGCCCCCGTTACAGGCGACGGCTGGATGCGCCTGGATGGAGACGCCTCGAAGTGCTATCCCGGCCTCCTGACCCAATGGCGGCGTTCCCTTCTGCTGGTCGGAGAGGATCTGGTGGTCATTCGCGATGTGATCCAATGCGAGGGCGAGCGACATCTCGAATGGCTGTTGCAGTCGGCGGCCGAATTTCGCGACGA
>CAZCDO010000071.1:0-17149 GCA_964497135.1 uncultured Verrucomicrobiota bacterium | reverse complement strand
AGCCAGCCCGGCGAACTTCAGCACAGGCCGACACGACATCCGCCACGCTGTGCCGTCGTCCCAGTCGTTTCAAAATATCATCGTCAAAGGACTGTGAGCCCAGGCTAATCCGGTTGACCCCGGAATCGCGAAGAAGATTTAATTTCTCTGAAGTCGCGCCGACGGGATTGACTTCGCAACTCCATTCTTTCACGGAAGCCGTAAAACCCGCGGCATGGAGCAAACCGAATAACCGTTCCAATTGGGCCACCGAAAGAATTGAGGGCGTACCGCCGCCCAGATAGATGGTTTTCGGCTGAAAAGCGGGCAGGCGCGTCCGCCACCAGGCGCATTCCCGCTCCATGGCGTTCAGATAGGAATCGATCGCAGCCGCGGTCGCGCGAATAGAATAAAAAGCGCAATAGGGACATTTCCCGTCACAAAAAGGGATATGAACATATAACCCGGGCCCGTGGTCGGGCCGCTTACCGGGTTTTTCCGGCCCGCGCATATAGGGCCTCCAATAGTTCGTCGGGAACATCCAGATTTCCGAATCCCCGCCCCAACCGGATTTCCGGATTGGAGGTGCCATGGAAATCGGAGCCACCGGTCAGGATCAGGCCGTGTTCCTCCGCCAGTTTGGCAAAAGCTTTTTGTTGATCCTGGGTATGTTCGGAATACCAGGCTTCGATCCCATCCAACCCTTCGGCGGACAACTCGGCAACAATGCGGCGCAATTCGACCCGGCTCACTTTCAGGGTGGAGGGATGGGCCAGAACCGCGATGCCGCCCGCGCCGTGAATCAGGCGAATACTGTCGGGCACGGTCAGCCGGGTTCGATCCAAATAAGCGGGCTTCCCCTTGGCCAGGTAACGGTCAAAGGCATCCTCCTTGGTTTTCACAAATCCCTTGGCAATCATCGCCTGCGCGAAATGGGGACGTCCAACCACATCCTCCCCCGCAAAAGCCGCCACTTCCTCCCAGGACAGATCACAGCCCAGTTCATTCAGTTTTTGGAGAATTTTCAGGTTACGGCTTTCGCGTCCGTCCCTCAAATCTTCCAAAGCTGCGGCAAACGGCGCATTCCCGGGATCGATGAAATAGCCCAGCACATGGAGCGTACCCGGCTTGAATTCAATGCTGATCTCCACCCCGGGAATCCCGATCAATCCCTTGGCCTGACAGGCTTCAGCAAACTGGGACAGGCCTCCCAGGCCATCGTGGTCCGTCAGAGCCATCGCCGTAATACCGGTCGAAACCGCCATATCCACCAATTCGGCGGGTGTGAAACTTCCATCCGAAAAGGTCGAATGGACATGTAAATCAATCATCTTGTTTTCTCTTTTTCTTTTCTGTGAAACCCGGGCGGATGGCAGAACCCTCGCAAAACCGAACCGGCCCCGTCTGGGGCAATTCCCACCGCAGGCGCTGCGACCCGCTGGCAGCCGTCAAAACCAAATCGCCATTCGCCCGCCCTTGAACCCGTTGCACGGCGATCGAATCCGCACCCACGGTCCAAAAACTAGCAAACACCGCGGCGTTTGCCCGAACCCGCTGCAACACCGTCGTCCGGGCTGGATCGAATGTCAATTCGCCCAGACTTTTGGACTTTGACTCCGCTTCCGGTTCCTGGGCCAAAATCAGACGGGCACCGGGAATCGCAGCAAAAACACACTGGCAGGGGTCCCCTTCCGTCTGCCATGCGAGAATCGGCGGCTTGCCCGATCGCAAAACTCGGGCGGCGGTCAAATGCTGGTAGCCCCGCGCTGTGCCCAACCGGATCGGTTTGGCGTTCGCCGGAACCGGAATCCGTCCCGTGCAATGGAACACATAATCGAATTGCCGGATGGAGTCTGAAACCACCCGGTAGGCATCCAAGACCCCGGCCTCGGAAACGACAATGGTCCGGTCCAGGAGCACCCCGGGATAAACATTCCGGTTGATCGCCCGAACAGCGCTGAAATCCGATCCGACCTGAAACTGGCACAGTTCGCCATCGGAAATCGAATCGCGCCAGCGGTCGCATTCCCAGATGGATTCGGTGGGAAAATCATAGGGGAACATCGATTGTCCATCAACCACGACGGTGTTGGCCGCCACCGTGGTCCGACCCCAAGTGAGATAACGCGGATCGCTATAGCCGCTCAATCGGGCGGCGTCCGTCAACCGGCGTCCCCCGATATGGATATCCGTATGCAGCGCGGCCGGGTGCTGATGCCCGGCAATATGCGGACCATAATACAGATGGGCCGCTGGCGCGCGGCGCCCCGAATTCGCCCGCAAAACCGCCGCGCCAAACACCGGCAACAGGGAACTCGATCCTTGTTGAACACCGGTCAACCCCACTCGTCCCCGCCCTCCGAATGAAATACGGCCCGCCGGATAGCGGTCGTATTTCAACCGGACAAAATCCATATCGCCGAAATGGGTATGCAGCGACATCGGGATGCCGGGGCGCTGTCGTTCCGGGTAATCTTTTTCGATTTGGTTGAGTAAGCCCGCATAATGCGGCTGGCGATAGGCTTCATAGGCCTTGTCATAAATGACCCCCCAAATCCATGTGCCGCGCATATTGGCCAGGCCGCTATCGCTCAACAGGGATAAATCGCCATTGCCAAAAGCGAGTCGGAAGGGCGCGTCATAGGCCGCCTGGAGGGTTTTGGATCCGTTCGGACCATAAGCCCGGTGCGCATCGTGCAAATCGTCCTGCTTCAAAGTCGGGAAAGCGTAGTGCCAGAGATCCCGCCCTGAATTGGCCAAAAAGTCCATCGCATAGGTCAAGCCCATCATGGAATAAAAATGATACCCCATCGTCCGCTCCCAATGCATCCCATCCGACAGGATATCATGCCGGAGTTGATGGATCAGACCATACCGCCAACGCTTGCCGCCCGCACACCCATACAAAGAGTCGTGCAGCCCTTGCGCATCTTCGAGCGCCAACGAGACACTCAATCGGCCCACCAGGCTCCAGGTGTTATGGTTGCCGCAGGAATAGTGGTCGCAGGCATTGCTCGCCGCCCGGGTAGCTTTCAAGAACGATCTGAACAAACGATCATCCCGATCGGATAACCCCAGGGCCGCCAGTAAATCGTAGGTTATGCCGACCTTTTTCAGCGCATGACTTTCGTTCAAACTCCCATTTGCCACCAAAGCCCCACGGGCCGATACCGGCGTCCGCACCCCATACTCCGCCAACCGGCGAAACGCTTTCAGCGCGGTATTCCAACGGTCCGAGGTCCGCTGTAAATGACAAGCCAGCGCATTGCGCATCGCGAGACTGAGAACTTCCAACTTGACCGGGGTCTCGGCGCCGGACGGCAGGGGTTGGTTCAAAACCCCCTTCCGATCCACGCAATTCTCCAACAGCCAGTCCTGACACAATCGAGCCCAGCCGCCTCGCCGGATCCGGGCGCGAACGAGCTCCAGCTGATCGGCCGTCACCCAAACATGCGGACGACGGGGATAATGGGTGAGCATGACACCAAAAGGGTCATGATCGAGGCGTCCCAAAAGCTCGGGATCGCATCGCGGAGAAATCGGATCAGGATAGGGAACAGACATGGTTAGCTCCGATAAAATGCATTGAAGACTTTGTGGATTCCCGCCGCGGTTTCATCGATATCCAGATCGGTGTAACCCACCCCCAAGCTGATTGTAATAGCCGTCTCGATCAGGCGCTTATGCGTCGGGGTTGGCGTGTAATCATAAGTGTATTGGCGCCCATCGGGCTGGACAAACGGATAGCGATTACGGGGTTCTTCCAACCACGGACGAACAATCCGATCCCGGAATAGAGGGCGTTGGATCAAATCATACCCGCCATAGGAGGATAGACTGATGCCTTCCGCCTGCAGAGCCTTGACCAGTTCGTCCCGTGTCCCGTCCAAATGCGCGGGATCGGTCAGCAAAGCGCTCCACCAATAACTGGAATAGGAGCCGGGCAGACCGGAAATCATCCGTGCCCCGCGCAAGCCCTTGAGCTTTTGTTCCAAACGGGTGCCAATCGCATGGTGGCGCGCGGTGATGGCATCCACTTTTTCGAGTTGGGCCAGGGCCACTGCCCCCTGGAGCTCGCTCATCCGGTAGTTCATTCCGTGATGGGCCTGGCGTTGTTCGCCGGTGAATAAGCGATCGTAATGTTTGTCGGAATAATTGGATACGCGCCGGTATAGTTTTTCGTCGTCCAATGCGACAAATCCCCCATCGCCGGTGGAAATATGTTTAAAATCGTTGGTCGAATAGGCACCGGCAATGCCCCACGTCCCGACCAATCTCCCGTTCAAACGCGTGCCCCACGACTGGGCGCAATCCTCGACCACGCCAATCCCCCGGGCGCGACATAAGGCATCGATTTCATCCATCGGCGCCGGATATCCGGCTAGATGGACCACCACCACCGCACGGGTGTGGGAGGTGATCCGGGCCGCCACGCTCGCGGCGGTCGGCTGAAGATTCTCGGCGCAATCGCAAAACACCGGAACCGCACCTTCTTCGATGATGCCGATCACACTGCCGGAATCGGTATTGGGCGTGACAATCACCTCATCGCCCGGTCCAATGCCGCAGGCGATCAATCCCAGATGAATCGCCGCAGATCCGCTGCTGCAAGGAACAATGTAGGGGCGTCCGGTGTAGACCTTCATTTTCTCACAAGACAGCTTGACCTTGTTGCCGTATCCGTAAAACAGCGAGTTCTGCTCCAGGGCTTCCCGAAGCTGTTGCAGTTCACTCTCGCCAAAACGTTTGACGACACCATAGGGGGTCGTCTTGGTTTTAGGTCCGCCATTGATCGCTAAATTCGTATCGCTGCGCATGGGTTGTCCTTGTATTGATATCGTTGACGGGAGTCCTACCCGCTCACATCATATCTCCGCTAAAGCGTCGCGGTTCGTCCAGGCGGGGAACCCGGTGAACCCGGAAGTTAAACACATCGGCCCGAACATCCGATCCGATCAACCGAAAACCAAATTTACCCCAGTCCGGAAGGGGATATCGTCCCGTATCGCGATCGAAGACTCCATGCAAAAATCGACCGTCCACATGCAACTGGAGAAATCCCGCATCTTTGACGAGCCGGACCCGGTAACCCCGCCCGAGTTCCCGGATGGGATCTTCGCCCTGGCCGACCAGCAGACAACCCGGATTGCGCCGCCAGTTCGAGGTATCCGTGTGTTGCCCGCCATCGTCAAACCGGCTGACCGAAACATGGTAACTCTGCAAACCCCAGCGGGGGTCAAAATAATTAGCCATGATCCCTGTCCGCGGTTCCAGCTTGGCCGCATCGCGGATCAGATCCTCTCCGTTCAAACCCCGGATCGCCAGATAGTTGATCATCAACCCACCCTGGCTTTGGATGACGACGTCATAGGAAACCGAAATCTGGTCGGGGAGGTCGGGACGAAAAAAAGCCATGCATCCCTTCCCGCCCTGATGGCTACCCAGACAATGCAACCGAAGACCGCCACCGGGGAGGGACTGTAGTTCCCCCAGTCCTTCATGATGCCATTGATCAACGGATGTCAAATCATCCAGAAACAGGAGTTCGCCGTCGGGATAATCAAGCGGCATGTGCGGGTGGATCCTCTTCACGGCCCATGCGTTCATTACAGCAACGGGGGGTGAAATTGACATTTCCGGCAATCCAAACCGCCACCTCCGACCCGCAAATCGGACACCGGTAAAAGGGCACCCGCCGATCCAATTCCACCATCGCAGTATTGCAGCAGATCGGTTCAAAAGCACCATGTCGACGGGCCAGAACCACGACTTCGGCCTGGCAGATCGGACAGCGGTAAATCAAACCGCGGGGCGTGATGACACTCATATTAAGCGCTCCGCTTCGCTTCCGGCTCGTGAATCCGTTCCATCGGGCGCCCACAGCAATTCAAATCCAGCACGCCCGTTCCGCCGCGGGTCACCATGACCAAGTTGCCACACACCCGGCAGGCGTAGGCCGTCCCCACATGAATGGTCAGGGCTTCTTCCCAATCTCCCAGACTCCAGTCGGTCGCATTCGGCACCTTGTCATTCGCCATGATCGTTTTTCTCCCGGATTGAGGGTCTAAAATGCCATGCCCCGCTCCCCCTGTCAATCGCGATCCGCAATGGGCAAAGACAGGCCGGGGAGAGACGGCACAATCACGTCGTTCTCAGCCATCCGGTCGATTGAAAGAGACGCCTCATGCCGGGGTTCTTCAAAGTAACCGTACGCGGCAATCCCGTTGTGGGTGTCGACCACACTCTGAACCCCGTGAATATCGATGAGCAACGCGGCCGCCCGATCCTGGCCCACGGTATCCCTGGCTTTTCCGCTCAACAACACAATGCCGGACCGGGTTTTAACCTCGTTGGCGAGGGCACAGACTCGGTCATGATACTGCAACGTCAGCTTGACCAAGGCGGTGATCGAGGCATCATCGATCTGTTCATTGATCGATTCGTGGAAGTTTCCCGGGGGAACATCCACGGTCATCTCGTTTCGCACTTCGGTTACGCCTTCGACCGCTTGGGCATATCGGGCCGTCAAGTCTATTTGGTTCTGGCTCATCGCAGTGCCGCGCAAAACAACAAGGCCCTTCGTGACGTCCACCTCCACCCGGGGACTCACGCTGCGATGCAATGCGAGCATGTTTTGCACTTTCTTTCTAATCCACTCATCTGAATTTTCCGCGGGAATTTCACCTGTTATTTCCAGACGATTATCCACGCGAATGACCGCGGGCAAACTCGCCACCATCTCCTGCGCCAATGCCTTGTGAAATTCCTCGGAGACTGTCCCGGTCAACCTCACCACGCCCTCTTGGGCTTCGGCCCTCACCGCCTCGTTTTTGAGATAGGTCCGATAGACATAGCTCTGAGAGAAAGACGAGGAAATCGTCTCGTCGGATTCCGACGCGCACAACGGCGCCCCCGTGGCCAGCACTGCGGCCGCGAGCGCCAGGGCATAGATTGTTTTTTGTTTCATGATGAAGGTTATACGACGGGGGGCTTGCATATCCTATGGGGTGTAACCCTACGTCCAATTTTGCACAAAATAGTATCCCCTGCCGCCTGTCCCCTGCCGCCTTAACGAAAAACGTGCATCTTGGCGAAAAAGAGTTAGCATTAGCGCATGGTCAGAAGAACCTATCTCATCCGGGGAATTGTTCAGGGTGTCGGGTTCCGCCCGACCGTCCACCGCTTGGCCCAAGACGCCGGGTTGGGCGGCTTTGTTCAAAACCGCGCCGGGTCCGTGTGGCTTACGCTGGAAGGCCCCTCCGAAATCATTCATTCTTTCATCCAGACTCTCCCCTCCCGCCTCCCTCCCCAGGCCCGTCTCGATACTCTTTCGCTCCATTCCGAATGTCCCTTGCCCGATGCCCCTCCCCCTGCCTTCCGCATCATCGAGAGCGTCACCGCCGATGAAATCGGCGCCGTCCTTCCGCCCGACGCCGCCCTTTGCCCCCCCTGCCGCACCGAACTATTCAATCCCGATAACCGCCGATTCGGGTATCCCTTCATCACCTGCGCCGACTGCGGTCCCCGATATACCTTGATCCATTCACCCCCCTATGACCGGGAACGCACCACGATGTCGGACTTCCCCCTCTGTCCCGATTGTCAGGGCGAATACACCGACCCCGCCAATCGCCGCTTCCACGCGGAATCGATCGCCTGCCCGGTGTGCGGCCCTCACTTGACCCTGGCCGATGCACAGGGCCAGCCCCTGCCCGACCCCGCTCTTCCCGCTGTCCGCGCCGCTCTCGCCGCCGGACGGATTGTCGCCATCAAAGGCATCGGGGGGTTTCATCTGGCCGTCGATGCCGGCAATCGCACCGCGCTCCAAACCCTCCGGAACCGTAAAAAACGACCGGCCAAACCCTTTGCCATTATGGCTGACAGCCTGGATACCATCCGCCAATTCTGCGTCGTCCCCCCCGCGGCCAGCGACCTGCTCGAATCGCCCCAAGCCCCCATCGTCATCCTGGACTTGCTTCCTGACGCCCCCCGCAGATTGCCCATCGATCTGATCTCGCCCGATTCATCCACCCTCGGGGTCTTCCTACCCACCTCCCCCCTTCACGAACTGCTCTTCCACCCCCTGCCCGGCGACTTGACGCCGCCCTTCCCGTGCCTGATCATGACCAGCGGCAACCGGGGCGGTGAACCGATTTGCATCACCGAGGATGAAGCCATCGAGCGCCTGAAGGGAATCGCCGATCTGTTCCTCTTTCACAATCGCCCCATCAACCGGCGCAACGATGATTCCATCTGCGTCATCCGCCGGAACCGGCCCCAGATCTGGCGGCGGGCCCGCGGTTTTGCCCCGGTTCCCATCCCCCTCACCCAAGGGTCCAACACCTGTGTCCTCGCCCTGGGCGCCGAAATCAAAAACACCGTCGCCCTCCGATTCGACGATTGCGTCGTTCTGTCTCCCCACATCGGCGATTTGGAAACCCCGGAGGCAGTCGATAGCCTCGAGCAAACCGCTCGCGCCCTTCCGGTTTTTTTCAAACGAACTCCCGGCCGGATCGCCGTGGATGCCCATCCGGATTTCCATTCCACCCGTCTGGGTGTCCGATTGGGTCGCGAATGGGCCATCCCGGTTCTCCCTGTCCAACACCACCACGCCCATGCCCTGGCCTGCTTGCGGGAACACCATCGATCCGATGGATGGGCCCTGGTTTTGGACGGGTCCGGTTGGGGACCCGATCAAACCGTTTGGGGCGCGGAACTCCTGGAAGTTTCAGTCCATGGATATCGTCGATGGGCCACGTTTGCGCCCGCCCCTCTGCCCGGTGGAGATGCCGCCGTCCGCCATCCCCTCCGCCAACTTATCGCCCGCCGTTGGGCCGCCGGTATCGACCCGCAAATCGATCGCCAACTCGCCTCTCCTTCGCACCCTGAAGCCGTCGCCATCTGGCAATCCCAATGCCAATCCGGCGCGGTCTGCCCCCGCTCGCGTTCAGCTGGCCGTCTCTTCGATGCAGTGGCCGCCCTGCTGGGCCTGGCCCCCGATCCCATCACCTACGAAGGCCAGGCGGCGATCCGTCTCGAAGCCGCCGCACGGCGTGTGCCCCCCCCCCCCTCCGCTCCCCGTTGGTTTGTCGCTCATCCGGAAAACAAGATACAGGTCCTCGATTGGTCCCCGCTTTTCCTGGATCTGGCCGATCTTGACCGGGCTCGACAGACCCCGGAAATACTCGCCGCCCAGTTTCATGTTGCCATGGCGGAAGCCTGCCTTTGTATGGTACAGTATGCCCTTGCGAGTTCGCACCACCGGGAAGTGGCGTTGAGCGGAGGCGTTTTTATGAACCAACTTTTGACGGATAGGGTGGTCGAAATTTTGGACCAGGCAGGGATCAAAGCCCTGATCCACCACCAAACCCCGCCCAATGACGGATGTATTGCCTTGGGCCAAGCCCTGATGGAAGGATGACATGTGCCTTGCGATTCCCATGCTGATCGTTGAAGTCCGCCCCGATGGAACCGGTATTGTCGAATTGAATGGTCTTCGCCAGCCGGTCAACTTAAGCCTGATCGAGGCCGCCCAACCCGGCCGATATGTGATTGTCCACGCCGGATTCGCCATCGAAACCCTCGATGAAATCCAAGCCCGTGAATTGATCGATCTCTTCGATCAGTTGGCCGCTCAAATACCCCACCCCCCCGAATCCGGCCAGCCTGGACAACCCGTATGAACAACTGGATTGATCCCTTTCGCAATCCTGCCGTCGCCGATGTTTTGGCCGGGCACATCCGCGAGTTAGGGCGCCAACTGGCAATGCGGCGTCCGGGTCCAGTCCGAATCATGGAAGTCTGCGGCAGTCACACCATGGCCATCGCCCGTTATGGCTTGCGGGATCTCCTGCCGCCCCAGGTCGATCTCGTCAGCGGCCCCGGATGTCCCGTCTGCGTCACCGACACCGGTTATCTGGATACCGCCATCGCCCTGGCCCGACGCGACGTGATCATCGCCACCTTCGGCGACCTGCTCAATGTGCCGGGATCGGAAACCACACTGGGTCGCGTCCGCTCCGAAGGCGCCCGGATTGAGGTGTGCTATTCCCCGGCCGAAGCGCTGATACACGCCCGACAGAATCCCGGCCGGGAGGTCGTTTTCCTCGCCATCGGTTTTGAAACCACCATCGGCCCCGTCATCAGCCTCGTGGATCCCGCCCGCGCTGAAGGCCTCAAAAACCTCTCCCTCCTGGTCGCGTTCAAACGCATCCCGCCCGCGCTCGCACTGCTGCGGGCCGATCCTGAACTGGGGATCGACGCCTTCCTTTGCCCGGCCCATGTCAGCGCCATTATCGGCGCCCAGGCCTACACCTTCCTGACCGGACCCGGCGGTATCCCGTGTGTGATCGCCGGATTCGAACCGCTGGATATCCTGATCGGCATCGAGCATATCCTTCGTCAAATGCTGGACGGCGAAGCCCGCGTCGAGAACCTTTACAACCGGGTGGTCCGGGAAACCGGCAACCTCCGCGCCCAGGCGTTGATCGAACGGATTCTCGAACCCGTCGCCACGCCTTGGCGAGGATTGGGCCTTCTGCCGGATAGCGGCCTGGCCTTGCGCCCGGCCTTTGCGGATTTCGACGCCCCCCGCAAACTGGGCATTCCGCTCAAAACCGGAGAACCGCCCACCGCCTGCCGCTGTGGCGATGTCATCAAAGGTAAAATGCATCCCGCGGCATGTCCGCTCTTCGGCCGCGCCTGCAACCCCGATCACCCGGTGGGTCCCTGCATGGTCAGCGCCGAAGGATCCTGCGCGGCAGCCTTCAAATTCGCGCGATTGGCATTGCCGGCCCAAGGGAAAATTTCATAGAAAAGGTTGTAACGGTGCCCCATTACCTCTCGTTCCGCCCCAACATACAACGCGCCTCTCGCGGAGCTACTACCAACGGTTACGAAATGACGTTTGTCGTAGGCGCGCATGAGCGCCGTGCTTCATTGTCCCTTCGAATCGCCTTTACCCGTCCATGCTAAGGAGAACATTATAATGGAAACCATTCAGTTGGCGCATGGAGGCGGGGGGTATCTGACCCATGAATTGATTCGTACGGAAATTCTATCCCGCTTCGGCGATGGCCCGCTAGCCACGCTCCCCGATGGCGCCACCCTCGCGAATCCCGGAGGCCCCCTGATTTTCACCACCGACAGCTTCGTGGTCCAACCCCTGTTTTTCCCCGGCGGCGACATCGGTGAATTGGCCGTCTATGGAACCGCCAACGACATCGCTGTCTGCGGCGGACGCCCCCTCTGGTTATCGCTCGCGATGATCCTGGAAGAGGGACTCCCGCTCGCCACCCTGCGCCGGATCCTCGATTCCGTCCAACGCGCCGCTGCCCACTGCAACATCGGCATCGTCACGGGTGACACCAAAGTGGTGCCCCGGGGTCAATGCGACGGACTTTACCTCAACACCGCCGGCATCGGCGTCCGCCGACCGGGATTTCAAACCGGGGCCGACACCCTCCGCGCCGGCGACATCCTCCTGGTCAGCGGAACGCTGGGCGATCACGGGGCAGCCGTCCTCGCGGCCCGCGGGCAGATTCCGCTGTTGAATGGCCCGCGCAGCGACACGGGGCCGGTCCAGCATCTCGTCGAATCGATCGGAGCGAATGCCCCCTCCATCCGCTTCATGCGGGATCCAACCCGGGGTGGACTCGCCGCCGTGCTCAACGAAATGGTCGAGGGACTGGCTTTGGGAATCCGTCTGAATGAAGACGCCCTGCCGCTCACCCCGGAGGTCCGGGCGGTTGCCGAACTCATGGGGCTGGACCCCCTGCACCTGCCCTCGGAAGGACGGGTTGTCGCGGTCTGTGCGCCGGAGTCCGCCGACGTGATCCTCGCCGCCTGGCGAACCTTGCCCGAAGGGCGGGGTGCCTGCCGGTTCGGGCAGGTCACCAACGATGCCGGACGGGTGATCCTGATGACCCTGGCCGGTGGGAAACGACTGGTGGACCAACCCCGCGGCGAGTTGTTGCCGCGGATTTGTTGACGGGAAAAGGCCCTCCATGCACGAACTTTCAATCGCACAGGCGCTCGTCGAACAGGTCCAAAAAATCGCCCGGGAATCGGGCGCCGACAAAATCAACCGGATCACCCTGCGCATCGGCAAACTCGCCGGAGTGGATCCGGACGCCCTCTCCTTCGCTTTCCCCCTCGCCGCCGAGGGCACCTGTTTGCAAAATACACCGCTTGAATTCATTTCCGTCGAACCCGACCTGCGTTGTCGCGCCTGCGGTAAATCCAACGAAGCGGAATTCGTTTCCGCCTGTGTCCATTGTGGATCCCAGGATCTCGAGCTGAAACACGGACGGGAACTGCTGATCGAGTCTGTGGAACTGGAGGTTCCGGAATGATTTCCGACGGGGCCGTTACCTTTTCTCAGAAAACAGTTGCGAATTTCCGAGAGGGTGGTGTACTTTTAGCCGTTTTCAATAAAGTCTTAGGAAGGACATCGGGCTATGACAAAACGCGGATCCAAGTTGGCCATGCAATTGTATACGTTACGGGATTTCACCAAGACCGGGCGGGATTTAGCCGACACCCTGGCACGGGTCGCCCGCATGGGATATTCCGCCGTGCAGTTCTCCGCCGTTGCCTGCCTGGGCAAGGAGGTGTCCGCCCGCGAAGCGCGCAAGATGCTGGATGATCAGGGCCTGGCCTGTATCGCCACGCATCGCGGCTGGCCGGACTTGATGACCCAGACCGAACGGGAAATTGAGTTGCATCGGGAATTGGGATGCGATTATGCGGCCATTGGCGGAGTTCCTGCCGACTATGGGAATACCCCGGACGGATTCCGGCGCTGGCTGAGCGACGCGCGGCCGGTCATCGCCCAATTGAAAGCGGCCGGCATTCGGTTCGGCCATCACAACCATAGCCATGAATTCATTCTCTTCCCGGACGAGCCCCGAGGGAGCCTTGAGAATATTCTCATCGAGGAAGGCTCTGCGGATTTATTTCTCGAACTGGATTTGTATTGGATTGAGCACGCCGGTTTTAACTGCGTACGGATTCTGGAGCGTTGCCACGGTCGCGTCCCGGTGATCCATTTAAAAGACAAGGAAGTCGTCGCAACAGACGGTCCGGTCATCGCCCCCATCGGCGAGGGCAACATGGATTGGCCGCATATTATTCCGGCGTGCGAAGCAGCCGGCGTGCGTTGGTATGCCGTGGAACAGGATACCTGCCGCCGCGATCCCTTCGATTGCGCCCGGTCGAGTTTCGAGTATCTGGCCAACCTGGGATTGTAAAATCCGGATCGCGATTCGCCATGTTTTTCGCGCTGACATTGAATCCGGCCATCGACCAGACGCTAACCGTAAAGCCTTTGCTTTCAATCGGCAGTATCTGCACGGTCATGAAGCAAATCCGCACCCCCGGCGGCAAGGGGGTCAACGTGGCCAAAATGATCGCGGCCAACGGCAAACCCGTGATCGCCGGCGGCCTGCTGGGTCGAAATGACCTGCCCCTGTATAAACGAGCCCTGACCCCGGCCGGTATCGCCTGCCGCTTCCTGACCGTTCCCTTCCCCACCCGGACCAACACCATGCTCACCGACGGCACGGGCCATGAGCTGAAATTCAATCAGCCGGGATTCCCCGATCTGGATTTCGATGAGTCCGCCCTGCTCCGCTACGCGACATCGTTCACCAAAGTGGGAACGGTGGTCATCCTGAGCGGTTCCCTGCCGGTGCGATTCCCGGCTGACACCTATGCACGGTTGATCCGCCTCTTCCATAACGCCGGTTGTACCACCGTGCTCGACACCTCGGGCCCCGCTCTGGCCGCCGGTCTTGCCGAAAAACCCGCTGTGATCAAACCCAACCGGCAAGAATTGGAAAGCGTCCTGAAACGCCGACTGAAGTCGGATAAAGCAGTGAAGGACATCCTCCGGAATCTGATGACCCGGCACGAGGCAGTGGTTCTGTCGGACGGTCCGGCCGGGGCCTGGTTCGCGAGCCGGGGAACAATCCTCTTTGCCCCCTCGCCCCAAGTGCCGCAAGTGGATTCGACCGGAGCGGGCGATACGTTGCTCGGCCAGTTCTGCGCCGATTATTTCCCGGCCCGGCTTTTAACCCCGGCCCTGGCCGCCCGGGCCGTGGCCGCCGGAGCCGCCGCGGTGGAGCAACGCGGCACCCCCCTGATTGACATCCGACGCGTGCAAAGCCTTGCAACCCACCGGGATTAGTCAAACTCTATTGCGCAGCAATTCTCATTATGGCGCTAAGGCGTTTCTCTGCCAGTATTTAGAATGAGGGAGGGACAGCGTGTCGCTGTCCGCCAGGCGGGGCTTTAGCTCACCGACTCCGGCCCTTCCCAATAGCGCTTTAACTTGGCCGGATCGATGACCGGACCATCCTTGAAGAGACTGGCCGACCGCAGATACTCTTCCACCGTTAAGGCATTGGCCCAGAAGCGATATTCGTCCGCCGCAATCATCGCCTCCGCCAGGCAGGCATATTCCATGTACCCCTCGTCACGCCCCAAGTTCAAAGGGCTCAAGTCCCGCGTATTGAACGCCGTCACATGCAAGACCGTTTCCATCGCGGGCGCAAAACGAAAAACCTTCGTAATGTGCGGAAACGCCGTCACGAATCCGACCCCTTCGAAGGTTCCCCGATAAAACAGGGCATCAAAATCCGTCGTGACAAACGAAGATTGCCCCCACTCGTACCGGGCCCGTTCGGTTCGACCGGTCAGGGATATGTAATAGACTTTGAAAACCGACAGGCCATCCGCCATTCGGAGCAATGACTGTCCCTCGGTCCGTGAATGATAAGTTCGGCACCCGCTGACTTGCATGACGATCACTCCTTACTTTGATGGCCGCTAAAGCGGTGAACTTTATACTATTTTCAAAAGCCTCGCACCCGTTTTCTGGAGGCCCTGTCGGACTTTGCCTTTGGCAAAGTCCACAGAATTAGATTGTAATTCATCATTAAACACCCTACAAATTCATACCTATTCATCATTTCGATCTTCCTTGAGGAAACCCGAACCATGTTTTACAAACCGGATTGGATGGAAACCCGCGAATGGCTGACCGGTTGGTGGAAGCGTGAAATCCACGGACATTGGGCCCTGGGTGTCGTCGCCCCGCGCGATACCCCCCTGCCCCGGGTCCCCGCCCCCCCTGTTCCGGAAGATAATCGGCTCAAATGGATGGAGGCCGATGGCAATTACGCCCGGGTCCTGGATGGACTGTCCAAAACCTATTATGGCGGCGTTTTTTTTCCTTCCGTCACGGCCTCGCTCGGACCGGGCTGTCTGGATCTCTTTCTCGGTTGCGAACCGGGATTCATGCCCGAAACTGTCTGGTACCATCCCTGCATCGCCGATCCGGCCAAGGCCAGCCTCTCCTGGAACCCCGAAAACCCCTATTGGCAATGGGTTCTCAACACCACCCGCACCTATCATCGGCAAAGCGCCGGGAAATGCCTCACTATCATCCCGGATTTGATCGAAGGGCTCGACGTCATCTCGGAACTGGTCGGCACTCAGGAACTCCTCACCTACCTGATCGATTGTCCCCAGGAAATCCACCGCCTGCTGGACCAGGTGACGGAACTTTATTTCAAAGCGTTCGATCCCCTTTACGAAATTCTCAAGGACGACCGGAATGGAAACGGTTTTATCGCCTTTAATGCCTGGGGCCCCGGCCGTACGCTTAAAACCCAATGCGATTTCTCGGCCATGATTTCGGCCGATATGTTTGCCGAATTTGTCTGCCCTTACCTGGAACGGCAATGCGCCCGTGTCGATTTCTCCACCTACCATCTCGACGGCCCCAACGCCATCCGTCATCTGCCCCATTTGCTCAAGATTCCCAGCCTCAAGGCCATTCAATGGACCCCGGGGACCCCCAATCCTTACGCCAGCAACCGCCGGTGGTGGAAAGAGATTTGGGAACCGGTTTACGCCTCGGGAAAATCCGCCATGGTCCTGGGATGCCCGCCCGAAGACGTCGAGCCTTTCCTCAAGGAATTCGGCCAAAAAGGAACCCTGTTTTCGACGGGAACGGATACCGAAACCCAGGCTCGCCGCCTGATCGATCAATCGGTGAATTGGGACGCATGACCTCGATTAAAACGTGCGGTGACAAATACCTCAACCATTCTGAATCGCGATAACCAACCAACGGATTACCGCAATTCACACTTTGGATCGAGTCGGTATCGGGATCGTTCGGGCAGTCTTGGGGTGTGGGCGAAACCCACCTTGGTGGAGAACTTTCAATGAAAACCGCCCTAATGGCCTTTTTTTTGCGCGAGTTGGATTTTGTTTTTCTCGTTTACGGTCTGGCGTTCTTTTTTCTGGGCGCGGTGTCCTTTATCATTGCCCGCAAAAAACGTCACTCGGAGTGGTTTTTTCTCTCCGCTTTCGGTTTCTTTCACGGCATCAACGAATGGCTTGATTGGATGGCCCTGATCTGGCCCAACCCCATCGCATTCAAACTGGTTCGTCTTTTTTTTCTGGGACTTTCCCTGTGGATGCTGGTTGAATTCGGCCGTCGAACCCTAACCCGTCGGGATAAACGACCCCGTTCGCCCGTTCCATGGATCGGCCTGCTGGCCCTCGCCAGTGCCGGCGGCGCATTCGGACTCGACGGCTTGAGCGCATCCTTCCGCCTCGCCGGGGGATTGCTCGGAGGCGCCCTGGCAGCCTTCGCCCTCCACCGCTTCGCCACTGACCTCGACCCCAGGGCCCGTTACGGTTTGCGTCTGGCCACCATCAGCATGGCCCTCTACGCCGTGACCACCGGCCTCATCATATCCCCCGGCCCATTGGGACACGCTTTCACTTTTTCAGCCCCCGAGTTTTTTCGAATCATCGGAATCCCCATCCAGGTTTTCCGCATGGGAGCCGCCGCTCTTGTGGCCTTGGGCTTGACACGGTTTACGCTCCAGGTTCTCTTTCCCCAGCCCTCTCACAAAACCGATGTCTGGCAGGCGCTCCGCCATTGGGCACCCTATTGGCTCACCGGCATCGCCTTAATCATCACCTTCTCCGCCGGCTGGCTCGCGACACTCAATTACTCCCGCCGGGCCGACCGTCAACTCCGCGCCCAGCTCCGGGACGACGCCACCTATCTGGCAAACACCCCCGACCCCCCCCCCTTGAAACAATTAAACTTCGCCCCCAGCGATATCACTCTCCCCGCCTATCGCCG